>PEQL01000018.1 GCA_002786175.1 Parachlamydia sp. | reverse complement strand
CCTGCCATTGCTGCAAAAATTAAAGGAGTCGTATTCAATTCTCCCTTGCAATTTACCCCACCTGTTGTTTTGGGGAATAAAAATTCAACGATTTCTAGATCTCCCGCTTGCGCTGCAAAGTGCAAAGGCAAGTTTCCGCTATTATCAAGAATGTTAGCGTCTGCATTCTTGTCTAGTAAGTACTTAACTACATCTACTTTTCCTGCCATTGCTGCAAAATGTAAGGGAGTCTCACCCCTTTCTCCTTTGCAATTTACCCCATCTGTTGTTTTGGGGAGTAAAAGTTCAACGATTTCTAGATCTCCAGCTTGCGCTGCAAAGTGCAAAGGCAAATTTCCGTCCTCATTAGGAATGTTAGCGTCTGGATTCTTGTCTAGTAAGTACTTAACTACATCTACTTTTCCTGCGATTGCTGCAAAATGTAAGGGATTAGCTTCCCCTTCTCCTTTGCAATTAATCCCCTCAGTTGTTTTTGGGAATAAAAGTTCAACCATTTCTAGATCCCCAAATTGCACTGCAAAGTGCAGTGGCAAGCTCCCTTCATCATTCCTTCGATTGATTTCTTGGGGAGTAAGTAGTCCCTTAAATTTTTTTTGATCTCTATCAATGATAGCCTGAATCAGAGGAGAAGATTTGTTATAAATCTGATTAAAGTGGGGAGACAATTTTCTAATTCTATTTTCAACGCTATCAATTGCGTGCGCGTGTTTGGGGTCTTTGATTTTCAACTTTCTCACAACATTGATTAAAATGTCGCGATCATTTCCTTTTAAGATTTTCTTTTTATGATAGTCCGTCGCAAATTTTTCTATTGCTTTGGCAACTTCCAAAGGATTCGTGCGTGCAATATGAACTCCTGGTAATAGAGAAAGGATTTTTTTTAGAAAGGTCACCAGCCTGCCTTCAAGATTGCCGTTTTTTCCTTGTAGCTTTGTGGTCAATTGTTGGTCATTTGCATCGCTTATTTTTTTTAGTTCGATCACACATTCATGAAATTGCGATTGAGTTGTAATATTCTTAATATTAGGCATATACTTTCTCCTGTGTGGGTATTAGTTATTTAACTATATTGAAATAAGCTTAATTTGTCAGTATTTTTAAAGATTTTAGAGTTCACGAGGCTGAAGAGTGGGGGATAAGAAAGTCTAATGAGTATGTAAGTTTGAGCTAGCCGGAGGTCCTCCTCAGGCGTTTAAATTGAAATTGCACTAAATCTCAAAAAAAGAGAAAACTTCTAGCGTTAGTTTGTAGGTGCGAGGTATCCCTCTTAAGGAGAAATGTGTAGACAAATGCTGTTAAAAATTAAGGTTCATCATCGCGCCGATGTAGGGTGAGCCATCGAAATCAAAATGCGAGGAGTGGTTGTGGCTTCGATTGGAGATTTTGAGTTTTCCACCCACACTATAACCTACATGGACATCTGCGGCGATGCGAGGTTCCCACTCATAACGTAAAGCAAGCTCAAGCCCTGTATTGCGATATTCTACGATGGCGCGAGAGAGTGCTTCATGTTTTCCAACACGGCAGCGTGCGCTAAAAAACCGCACAGCGAGTAAAGCAGACCAATTATCATCATAGGAATAGACTAGCGACATCTTGACAGGGAAAACGGCATTAAGTTTCCATTCTTTTTTAAACTGCCAGTCAAATCCGAAGATGGGAACGACGCGGTCAGCTTCCATACCGGTCTGTGCATAAAACCCTAAATGAATCCCGGTGAGGCATGAATAGGTATAGCGGCCCCATAACAGGAGATCCCAGGTGGAATAGTCGTCAAAGTCGGTATGGTCGGCATCGAGTGCATAATAAATTTGCGCTTTCCAATCCCAATCCACCAAACGTTTGCTGAAACCAGTCAAGATGACATTTGCAGCATTAAAGTTTGTTTGATCAAAAAAAGGGTTTTCATCCCAATCGATCAGATTGTGGGTATAGCCCACGCCTACCGCTACGCCTTCCTCATGTTGTTTGTTGTAGTAGACGACTGAATTTATAGAGGTTTCGGCCTGCTGAAATTTTAACGTTTGATCATCAAGCTCTCTTTGTGTAAAATCGGCTTCCCCAACAACATCATAGCTTAGCAGAAAGGTAAAGGGACCGCCTTGATCATCTGCGTTTTTAGTGATTTGTTCAGTCGAAATGGCCGTTTCTTCAACATCTCCGTATAGCGTGGAAATAGATAGCATGAGTGTGGGGCACAGAAGTCGGATCAGGTATTTCACAAAACGCTCCAATAGGTGAGTAATCATAAAAAAAGTTATTTTTAAACTAAAAAGAGCGATTTCGTCAAGATGAGAATGATAGGGGAGAAATAAAGTCAAACCGTTGCATAGGCTTTACCATAAGTTTTACCGGCCATGCGAGCCAGCTCCTCGTCGCGTCCTTTTGCATCGAGTCGTTCAATGACGGTGTAGGTTCTGCCCTTCTTTTCTTCTTTTGAAATTTGCCAATGGACTAAGGCGTGCTGGGCGACTTGAGGGAAATGGGTAATACATAAAACCTGATGCTTTTGGCCAATGCCTTTTAGTTTTTCTCCGATAATCGCCGCTGTCTCACCGCCGATATTGGCGTCGATTTCATCAAAAACAAGGGTGGGAATTTTATCACAGCCCGCCAACAGGGTTTGAAAGGCAAGCATCAATCGGGAAAGTTCTCCGCCGCTGGCACATTCGCGAATAGCAATTTCTTTCTCGCCGATATTTGGACAAAGGAAGAATTCAATGTGATCATCGCCAGAAGCATTACGCGGTTGCTTCGTGATTTTAATCGAGAATTCAACTTTAGGCATATTTAAAGAACGCAGTTCCTTTTGCATCGCTTTGGTTAAAGCATTTGCAGCTTCTTTGCGTTGCTGGGTCAGCTCAAGGCACAGTTGGGAATTTTTGGCTGAAATCTTAACAAGTGCATCTTGCAGATCTTGAATAGTCTCTGAGATATTTTCTAAGTCGTGCAGCTTTTTCTTGCTTTCGACGGCGTATTGATGAATCTCGTCGATGGAAGATCCATACTTGCGCTTTAAACGATTAATTAATGTCAGTCGCTCATTGATCTGCTGAAGGCGTTCCGGACTCGCATCAATCTTATTGAGATAGCCTTGAAGCGTGTAAGCCACTTCTTGCAGTTCTATGCGTGCATGATGGCATGTTTGATGAATTTCTTCCAGTTGTGGATCAATTTTAGCCAGCCCTTCCAGCAACAAAACGTATTGATTCAACTGGGGTAAAAGAGCATCTCGTTTGGCACAAAGACCTGTGTATACCGCCTGACTTTTTGCTAAACGCTCTTCGCTGTTGGCGAGCAGCGTATACTCTGCAAATAATGTCTCATCCTCGCCGCTTTTGAGATTTGCGGCTTGCAGCTCTTCGAGTTCGTGTAAGCAAATTTCAATTTCACGAATTCGATTAGCTTCTGAAGCGATGAGCTGATCTATTTTTTGGCGTAAACTATTTTCTTTTTGCCAATTCTCGCGAAAATTTGCCAGTGCGGGTTCCAGCTTTCCGAACAAATCTAAGAGCGAGCGGTGGGTTTCCGTAGAGAAAAGCCCATGCGTCGCATGCTGTCCGATCATGTCAATTAAGTGTTCACCGACCTTTTTTAGTAGGCTTTGCTGTACGGCTTGATGATTAATGAAGGCGCGGCTTTTTCCTTGCTGCGAGATTTCCCGGCGGATAATAAGGTTGTCATCTTTCTCATGCTCAATGCCGGCTTCTTCCAAAAGATGGCTCAAGGCGGGAAGGTGATCGATATCAAAAATAGCTTCTACGGAAGCTTTTTCAGCCCCTTTGCGAATTAATGAGGTATCGGCACGTGTCCCTAAAATTAAAGAAAGGGCATCCATAATCGCTGATTTGCCAGAGCCCGTTTCCCCTGAAAGGACATTCAGGCCAGGTTCAAATTGGATTTCGGCTGATTCTATGAGAATAATATGACGAATGCTCAGATGTTTTAACATGGAAATTAAGAATTATTTTTGGGTCGCTTGTGAGATGATTTTTTTGAGGCCCCCATCGCTTAAGTCGCGCATATATCCATTGGGGTTCCAGCTGGGAGCTGAGAAAAGTAGATTGTTTCTAATGTAGCCGACGGGAGTGATCACCACCTCAGGCTGATTTTTAAGGCGGCTGATGACGATCCGTTCGAAATCAACTTGATCCGTTTGATTTTCGTAAGTTTTTTTCTCAACAGGCACGGCGAGGTTTAAATATTTGACGAGTTCAACTTGTTGTTGAAGATTCAACACATGCTGTTTTCCATCTTTTTCGATAGAAATGGCTTGCACATCATTGAGCTCAAGACGGTTTTTTTCAAAACTTAACGAATCGAGCACAGGAGTCATATTCATAACAAATAATAGTCCAATGCCTGCAAGAAGTGCGATAGTCATGGCCCATAAATTTTGATTGCTCATACCCGGTAAACTTTGGTTATATGTTTTGAAATTTTATTCTGGAGCGAATCATAAAATTGAGTCAAGAGTTTTAAAGTGCATCTTGCAAACTTTTTCCAGCTCTTCTTTGCCGTATTGTCGTACAAATTGCCGCCCGATTTCGATCGTTTTAGCTGAAGCGCCTTTAGGCAAGGGGAGTTGAAACTCCTGGCGCAGTTTTTCCAAGCCTTCCAAGAAAGCAGCTCTGGCCAGAATGGAGGCCGCTGCCACCACAAGGTCTTCTTCTGCTCGATGCCGTTGCGTTAGGTTAACTTCCAAGTTTTTTCTTTTGAGAGCCGTGATGACAATATGTTCAGCTGCGAATTGGTCGATCATCACCTCATGGCAATCCGTTTTCTCCACCAGCTGCTCGATAGCTGTGGCGTGTCCCCAAGCTAACAATCGATTAAGATTGAGGAATTTGGCATACAGTTCATTGTACTTTAAGGGATTGATACGGACGACATGATAAGCACAGCTCTCGCGAATTTTGCGGCCGATCAGTAGAATATCTTTGTCCGTAATCAATTTTGAATCGCGCACCCCGAACGCTTTAAGTTTGGCGATGCCATCGCCCGTTGCAAAGACCCCTGCAATGCATAGAGGACCAAAAAAATCGCCTTTACCCGATTCATCAATCCCAATATGCGAGACGAGATTTTGCAGTATTTCTGCATGTTCCGTATGCGTAGGGTGGGTATAGGAATATGTTTTTAGAATGTGCGGTTCAAGATAAAATTCGATAAAAGCGTCCTTCTCTTTACCCTGCACTGTCAATTTTCCTGACTGATATAAAGTGCAGGAAACCCCCTTTTTCTTAGCCGCAAAAATTGTATATTGAGGATTCGATAAAACAAAACCCTGCTCTTCCAAATCTTTTTGGAATTGTTTAGCTAAAGCGAGATCGACAGTGGTGACAAACGTCGCAGGATTGGATTCTTTTATCATTTATTAACCTGAGTGGGTATCTAATCACGCAGAAATGTGAGTGATTAGTTTTTCTCTTTAAGCAACATGTTTTAAGATTAATTCGTTTTCATGTATAAAGGGGTGAAAATAGAAAACCTTTTCCTGATTTTAATTAGGAATGGGAAAAAAAACAATATTTCCCTTTAGGAACATATGAAAGATGATACAAAAAATTTAGGCGACATTTTCAAGCAAAAAAGAAAAGAATTAAATCTTTCTCTTAAAGAAGTTGAAAACGCGACCTCCATTCGAATCGCCCATTTGCTTGCGATTGAAGAAGGAGAGCTGCAGAAAGTCATTTCTCCCATCTATGCACAAGGATTTGTCAAGCAGTATGCCTCGTTTTTAGGTGTGGATGGAGAGAAGTTAATGCGCGACTTTCCGCATGTTTTTAATAAAGGCATTTCGCAAGAGTTTTCTTATGGAATTGGTACTTTAGAAATGCGTGGAAATCCAGGAGCTGGCATTAAGTGGTTTCCAAATGCTATTTGGATGGCTGCCTTTGTTGTGGTTCTGGCCGCAGCATGGTATTTTGCTAAATTTTTAGAGGTTCTTTGATGTCCAAAGAGCTTTCTTATGAAACCGGTTGGAAAGCCGCTTTCAAAACCTTTTTCTGCGGGATGTGCATGGGTGCCTGCGATTTGGTCCCCGGTATCTCAGGCGGTACCATCGCATTGTTAATGGGATTCTATCCGCAGCTGATCGAAGGGATTAAAAGCTTAAATTTTGCGGCATTTTGCCAGCTGATTCAATGTAGATTTAAAACCTTTCTACAGTTAACCGCCTGGCGTTTTTTACTTCCTTTATTAGGAGGTATTTTAGTCTCCATGGCTATTTTTGTGCAGGTATTCGAATGGATATTAAACCATGAGGTCTATCGGACCTACTTGTATGGAGGCTTCTGCGGCCTCATTATGGCCAGCACCATCTTCTGCTTTAAGCAAATACAGACGTGGAAAATGGTTCATGCCGGTTCTTTGTTAATCGGGTTAGCTCTCGCTTACCAATTTACCGTTCCTTTGTCAGCCGCTGCCAATGCAGAAAATTCTCTCGATATTCAACTCCCTAAAAGCCTAGTTGTGGATGGGCAGCGCGCCCCTGCCAATTACGATCCGCAGAATCATTTTTTAATGGGAGTTTCTTTAGCCGATGCGGGAGCCATGCTGAAAAAAGGAGTGGTAACTTCAGAGGCATTAACGTTTGATCACCAGTCGCAGGTCCTTGGAGAACTCAAGAGCTTCTTAAGGACAAGCCAAGAGATGCGTCTGAATGAATGGCTGATTTTCTCTGGCGCTTTAGCCATCTGTGCCATGCTTTTGCCCGGCATCTCAGGAAGTTATATCTTAACGATTCTCGGCGTTTATCCCATCGCCATAGCTGCCTTGGCGGATTTTGTGCGTCAAGCGCAAATGCTGATTTTTGATGAATACGCCTGCTGGATTTTGCTCAATATCGCCTTAGGAATCGGGCTTGGGGCTTTATTATTTAGTCGATGCGTGAGCTGGCTGTTGACCCATTATGAACAAATGGCTATAGCATTTCTCACAGGGACTATGCTAGGTGCCATGAAGTCGATTTGGCCATTCTGGTCTTATACCCATGTTTTGCTGCCTTTACGCTTAGAGAAAGGGATCCAGATCGTGCCGAAGGAACCTTTTTTGCCAAGTATTGATTCTCCACTAATGTGGGCAACCCTTGGCATCGGATGTGTAGCCTTCCTCTGCGTGTTTGCAGCGGAGCTAGCCGTTAATCACAAGAAGAATCTAAGCGCTCAGGCTGGCACCAGTCCGTTTAAGGCATGATCTCTCCTAGTATCTAGCGGGGATACTGTAATTTGAGACCCCCTCCAAGAATGGATTAAGTTCGTGTTTTACCCATAAGTTTTCATCTTTAATTGATATTTTTTAAAAATTTTTTCTTGTCCATTATTGTATGATTTTGTAATTTCAAATTACACTAATTTAACAACGGAGTTATTATGAATGTTTCTACTGAGCTACCTGTGGGATCTTTGGTTCAAATTCCTGTTCAAGTCAGGCATAAAAGAAAACGAATTGAAGAAATGGAAAAAAGAGCAGCAGAGACGGCGGAAATAGTTAGTGGTTTGTTAAATGAAAATGACGAATTAGAGCGGAGAAACAAAAGATTAAAGCTTCATAACCAAGAATTAGAGCCGATTCGTCACAATTTTACTAAAATTGAGCGAAAAGTAACTAATCTAGAAAATAACTACAGTGGATTTAAACTTCTGTTTGGGACAGCAGCTTTTTTGGGGGCAGCAGCAGCTTTATACGTAGGATTTCCTCTAGCTGCTCCCTATTTAAGTACAACGACATTTGTAAGCTCAACTTTCACTGCTCATGCGGTCATTCCTGCTGGTACAACATTTACCCTATTGGGAAGGGGATTATCGCTTTAGTGTTATAAAAACTATCTTTAACTTTTTTGTGGATTTTTATGATTTCACTATTCCAAGGAATTCCAAGTTTAGCGGATGCCACACCTATACCTCCGCAGGATGCAGGTCAAAGAACTAACAAAACTATTCTAGGGAAAAGAAAAAGAGAATCTGTAGAAGAAAGTGAAGTGCTTTCTTCTATTTGGTCGAAGATAAAGGTTCTTTTTACTTTAGCAAAAAAAGATTTTGCCATGTTGCCCCCTGAAATTTTGGAGAAAATTTTTTTCTGTTTGCCTGGTCAAGATTTAATAACTGCGAAATTAGCATGTCGAAAATGGTGCGAAGTTATATCTAATCCCGCTTTTTGTAAAAGATTTGTTGAAGCATATGTTCCAGATTTTTATGAAGCGCTTGTTCCATATTCAAGTCCCAGTGGCGAGGAATGGTGCGATGCGCTAAGAACAGCCCAGATAAAAATTATTCAACAAAAACGAATACGAACTTTAAAAGGTAGAATAAAACGCATTGATAATACTGAAGATGTCTTGGCTGGCATTTGTTTATCAGTCATCGTGATTTCACTGCTAACGCTTGGTTATCATAATAGGGAGTCTCTTTATGAAATTTTTAAAGCCATGGATTCAGCAGCAAAGAAAAATCCGGAGCCGGGAATTTACACTTTTAGGTACGACACAATCGGTAACATAGCTAACAGTTGATTCACCAACATAGATAACACTGTTGTTGCTTATTTTCTATGCAAAATCTTTCTTCATGATTCTGAATGTGACATGCTTGGTTTTTTACAAAAGCATGGGGCATTTTAAACTTCTTCGACGGAGATACCGCTCATCGGCTCATCTTCCAAAATAGTGGCTTTACCATCTTCATCAATCTCTACTACATAAAAAGAGCCTTTTTCACATTGAATGCGATCTACGGGGATATTTTTAGCGTGGGCGATAGGGGTTTTCGCAGGTGTGCCGCTTGAAACGATTAAAATCGTATGGTCTAAATTTTCTTTAGCAATTCTCTGAATTCTTTCTAAACACCCAGGGTAGAAGGTAGCAAAGGAATCTATTGTGCTATTCCATTTGTCTAACATCGCATCATTGCCATGTTTTAAGGGGCCTTCACCCCTTTTGGCCCAAAGCAGGGGAAGTGTTTCTTGTGTATGAGGCGCTGGATAACCGGTTTGGTCTTGGAAAATTTTGAGGATTTCGTTCGAATCTTTGCCTTCGAAAATACCCAGCTCCATTTCATCTAAATCAGAGGTACTTATCAGTTCCAGATGGCTAGATTGTTCATTAAACTTTAAAATTTCTGCAGCTGTTTCCTTAGCACGTGTTGTAGGGGTGCAGTAAACCTTGTCAAATTTAACATCTTTAAAGGCGGCAGCTACTTTGCTGGCAGATTCAAGACCTTGAGGTGTTAATGAGGTCTCAGGTGAGCTGCTCCAACGTCCTTTGGTTGGTTTTGGCTCATCTAATTTGATGTAATTATCAGTAGTTGTGCCAGGTCGAGCAAAGTAGATACGACAAACTGTCATAGAATTTCCTTTTGTTTTAATTAGATTAATTTTAGTGGAAGAAAATGAAAAAGTTCTAGTCATAAAAGGGAGTAAATGATGGAAAATTTCTATTGCATTGCGTTGAAAGCGAGAAAGGTTTTCAGGCGAATCATTTTCTTTACATGATAATTTTGAATTAGAAATGGGGAATTGCGATTTTATGTTAGTTTCTCCAGCTCCAAATGCCATGAAAAATAAAGATAAACCGAATAAAAAGAGTGTAAAATTTTGCATTTTATAGAAAGTGACTTCACGTCGATTAAATGAAATTATTGTATACAGTGCTTAAAATTAATATAAAGCGATAACTATTCCGAATAATAATGATAATAAATTTTACCTAGTTGTGGAAATAACTATTGAGCTGCAGAATCGAATACCATCCGCATGAAATGCCATGTCGATGTGGCTGATAAAATGGTTGTAGGATCTATGATAAAACCTCTTTCACAACTTAGCAAAGGGGCAGGAATCGTTTTTATACAACAAAGCCAGTGCTTAAAAAATCGGTTTACACGAATAAAATAAACTGGCAGACTGGTCTGCCGGGAATTAGCTTTTATGAACTGGAAATATTGCCTGTGGTCACTTTGAATGGATTCAGGGCGCCACCGAACGTATTAGCAAAATTGAGAGACCAGGGGTGTGTCGGTCTCTTGCAAGGCTTCGTATGAAGGATTCATGGGTTTCGGATTTCAATATCTCGTATCAACTGAACTTCGAAATAAAAATATTTCCTTTGGCTACTCTACAAAGGTAAAAAAACTGTATTGCAAAGAATCGAGAAGTGATTACCTGATTTTAGGTTTGGGAGCATTGGCGTGATACTTACAAGAAATGAGATTCTCAAAGAGCTTAATCTAAATAAAATTACAATCTCTCCCTTTCATATAAAGCAACTCAATCCAAATAGCTACAACTACCGTCTTTCTGATCATATTGCTGTACCAGAGTTTGATCCAATCAGCCAAACTGAAACTTACCACACAATTCAAATTCCAAAAGAAGGTTTTATTCTAAGGCCTGGATGTACTTACCTTTCTCACACTTTTGAAACATTAGGCAGCAGCGAATATGCGATGTCTTTAATTGGGAGGTCATCCCTGGGGCGACTAGGACTTTTTTTGCAGGTATCAGCAAATCTTGGACACACAACCTCTTGTCATAAATGGACGTTGGAGATTGTCGCCTGCAAAACAATTATTGTTTATCCCGAGATGATAATTGGTCAGATCTCCTTTTGGAAAAATGTCGGAGAGTACCATGAATCTGCAATCAGATATAATAAGTACAATTTTTTAACACCCTCTTTGGATTAAAATTATGCTAGATGGGAAAATCAGCAGTTTAATTTTCGATGATATTTTTATTTACCCTAACTTTAATGAATCGATTCTGAAAGAGTGTTATGCAAAGCAATTCACTGAGATCTTCCCTAACACATATTTAATCTATGATCACAATCTCATCAAACAGGTCATGAATAACCCTTTGTTGACCTCTCATGAAATAGGCGTCGGTAATTACTTGAAGTTAACGGAGAGTTTTGATTTTGCCAAAATCGAACTTAAGGGGGACGTTCTTTTCTCTGATGCTGAGCAGCACACAACATTAAGGGCAATTCTTTCAAAAAGTTACATGAAAATGCGGGAATCTATCCCTGCTATGATTGATCATGTTGTGGCAAGCCATTTTGTTTCCATCCAGGAGCTAGATCAAGTCTGCCTCAGCCATGAACTTGCCACGCCTATTTCAGAAAAGATGTTTCTTCTCCTCTCAGGTCTTGGTACGGCAGAAGAGTTTCATGATTTTATTCCATTCTATAAATCTTTAAGGCTGCTTCTGAATGCGATAGATAACAATTTAGATAAAAATGGAACGCTTGAATTAATCGATAATTGGAAATCTATTTTCTCTACAGTGTTGCATAAACTGCAAAATCCAGTGCATTCCTACCCAAATTTAATCTCAAGTTTATCCACAGTTGATGAGATTTCCGAAGAGGTGAAAACAATTATGATTTTAGCTTTCATTCGCGCAGGGATTGAAAATCCTAGATCCTACATTGTTTCAGCAGCAATTCGCTATTTTGAGAATCCCGATATGTATCATCGGGATACGACCAGGTTTTTAGATGAAGTGATGCGATACGACTGTCCTGCAAAAATTACTGCAAGATATGTTTCAGAAGACATTACAGTAGGTGGAGTACAAATAAAAAAAGGGTCTAAAATATGGCCCTCGTTTCGTCTAGCAAATTTTTCGACTCAGATTTTTGATGATCCATTTACCTTTAAACTAAGAAAACCAAATCCAAATCTATCTTTAGGGTATGGTCCCCACTTTTGCATTGGTAAAGAATTAACGTACAAACTAACGATCGATTTCATAAATAGTTTGATCGATTTAAACTATTCGTTTGCAGGCTATTCTCCAGACTATCGGTTAGAGGAATCCATTGTTTTTCGTCGATATGTTAAACCGTTATTCGTCACAAAGGATAGATAAAATGATTCTGACAGGAAAGCATATAATAAGCAGCGTTCAAAGTAATGATATCACCATCACGCCCTTTTCAAGCGAGCATGTTTCGACAAATTCATATGACATTTCTCTTGGAGATAAGTACATACGATATCTCGATGAGGTGTTAGATCCCTTGAAAGAAAACAGATATGAAGAGAATCGCATTCCAGATGAAGGCTTGATTCTAAAGAGAGGGGATTTTATCCTTGCCGAATCTAAGGAAATAATTGGCAGTAATAAATTTGTCCCTCTGATCCATGGGAAATCGGGCGTTGCAAGAAAAGGGCTTTTTGTTCATATTACAGCCGATTTAGTCGATCTAGGGTATTTGGGAAAAATTACTCTGCAGCTCTATGCCACCCAAAACATAGTGATTCATAGAGAAATGAAAATTGCTCAAGTTAGTTTTTGGGTTGCTCAAGGAGAAGTGACTTTATACTGCGGAAAGTATCAACACTGCTCAGGGCCGCAAGCGTCTAAAATTCATTTTGATTACATAAAGAATCAGTAATGACTATCTCCGATATCATTAAAAATACAAAATGCCCTTTTGCAAAAAATGCAAAAATGGTTGATCCCATTGTCGTTGACTCTTTAGATTTATTTCATCAAATCAATTCTGTAAAAAGTTTAATCTCAAATTTTTTTATTAATGCACCAAAATTAAAATATGATGCGTTATGCCTCATTTTTACAGACCCACTTTTTGGGGACACGATCGAGCATTTATCGCAAAACACTTATAATTTCTTCAAAGCGATAGAAGTAATCTTTAACGACTTTAAAGTTCCAGAAGAGATCTTAGACTACAATGACATCTGGTGGCCATCGATTGAAAATGAAAGATTTTTTTTGGTTTCATTCGCTAGCTGTTACTCCAAGCATTCTCCGCGATTTAATCATGGAGACCAATCCACCTATTTTTTCTTGCAACCTGTCAGCTCTTTTGAAAACCACGCTAAAGATGGAAATGCCGTCTCCGATGAGTTGAGAATAAAGATTAGAGACCTCTTTTCGAAGCATCATCAACCTTATGATGGTTCTATATCCTGCTTGAAAAATGAGTTAGTAAAAATGGTTCATCCTCTCCACTTTGGAGACAAAATTGTGCAGTGGTGGAAGGCCACAGGAGAAGTTATATGACAACGGAGATCTCAGAAAAGGATATTAAATCCTTAAATTATATCGATTTTATCGCTTTGATTAATCAAACAAATGTGCCCCCAGGTTCTTTTTCAACATTAACTCGTTGGAAAGTGAATTCTGGAATGAATGCAGCTTCGAACATTTTTGAAATTGCCTGTACAACAGGCTTCTCGCTTCTTAATCTTATTAAGTCCCTGAAATGCAGGGGTGTCGGGGTGGATATTAGCAAAGCTTCTATAGAGGCTGCCAAGCAGAACGCAGTAGAAATGGACCTGCAAACACTCGCGGACTTTCATTGTCACGATGCCTCGACCTACAAAACTGATGAAATCTATTCTCACATTATAGTAGGCGCCTCTCTGGGGTTTTTTACCAATCCAAAATTAATGATCGAGAATATCTTTTCCATGGTTCACGAGGAGGCCTATATTCTGGCTTCACCATTTTATGCAGTCAAAGAGGTTCCCTCACAAATTGTCGAGGACTGTCAAAGGATCCTGGGAATTACACCAACAGTTCAAAATTATAAAGAAACCATGAGGCTATATCGAGGTTTTGATATCGAATACGAAGATAGGCTCTCCTCATTTTGTGAAACTGAAGATGAGCTTAAGCATTACTGTGATTCTACAATCGTACGAGCTTGTCAAAGGTTAGGGATCACAAGTTCCAGTCTTTACGATCTTCTCTACAAGCGACTGTATGAGGTTAAAAATGTGTGTAATACCTTGAGGAATTATCAAAATTATTCAGTTTTGGTTTTAAAATATAACCGAAAGCACTACCCCAACCGTTACGTCGAACTCTTTTAAAAAAGTCAACCAATGCCAAAAAAATTATTAAAAAATCAGCACCTGCTTGTAGAAAAAAACTTCATCAATAATGATTGGATTGAAGCAATAAGCGGCGAAACTCTCGCTGTAACTAATCCTTTCGATCAAAGTCTCGTAGGCAATATCCCTTTGTGTGGTGAAAGAGAGACTGTACAGGCCATTGAGAGTGCACATCACTCTCAGTCAGCATGGAGGTCGCTTACAAGTTTAGAGCGTGCCAATTACTTACATAAATGGGCGAGTCTAATCGAAGCAAATCTCGATGATTTATGCACTATCATGACGATTGAACATGGTAAACCGCTATTTGAATCGAAAGCAGAACTACTCTTTGGCATCAGTATTATAAAATGGTTTGCCGAACAAGGGCGCAGGGCATATGGGGATATAGTGCCAGCCAATAAGTCCCATCATCGTATCCTTGTCATGAAGCAACCTGTAGGATTGGTCGGCATTATCTCGGCATGGAATTTCCCAGTGGCGACGTTTTTGCGCAAAGCTGCTCCTGCTTTAGCTGCAGGCTGTACCGTAGTTGGGAAGCCGGCAGAATTAACACCCTTCTCGGTACTTGCTCTGGCCTATCTCGCCAAAGAAGCGATGTTCCCTTCTGGGATTTTAAATTTAATCACCGGAAGGCCAAGTGAAATTGGAAAGGTCTTAACCTCTCATCAGCTTGTTCGGGCTTTTTCTTTTACCGGCTCGACGGCGGTGGGAAAGGTTCTTCAAAAGCAATGTGCGGATAGTGTTAAGAAAGTTTCGCTTGAACTTGGAGGGAATGCCCCTTTAATTGTTTTTGATGACGCTGATTTAAACCTTGCGATCAATGCAACCTTGACCAATAAGTTTCGCAATATGGGGCAGGCTTGCGTTTGTGCTAACCGCATTTATATTCATGAAAACGTATATGATCAGTTTCTTAGGGGTTTCTTAGAAGGGGTAAAAGCTCTAAAGCTTGGAAATGGACTTTCGGCAAATATCAACCAAGGGCCGCTCATTAGTCAAGCCGCTGTGGATAAAGTTCTGCGGTTGATTAATGATGCTGTATCTAAAGGAGCCGAAATTGTGTGTGGCGGCAAAGTTTCAAGCTTAGGAGGAACATTTTTTGAACCCACTGTGATTATCAATGCCAATGCACATATGGATATTCATAAGGAAGAAATTTTTGGCCCCGTTGCAGTTATCTATAAATTCGCTTCAGAAAAACAAGTATTGCTAGATGCAAATCATACGAACTTTGGTCTGGCTGCCTATGCATTTACAAATAATATTCAACGCATGTTTCGCATTAGCGAAGGATTTGAAGCCGGCATAGTTAGTATTAATGAAGGTGTTGTTACAACAGAAGTGGCCCCATTTGGGGGTTATAAAGAGTCTGGAAATGGCCGTGAAGGCGGCAAAGAAGGCTTGGAAGAGTTCTTAGAAACCAAATATGTGTGCATTGGAAATATAGACCCCTAAGAGGACAAGACGATGAAAATGGTAAAAATCTATACTGGAAGCGATCAAAAAACTTACTTTGAAGAAATGGATTCAGGCCCGGCAACCCAGCAAAAACTAGGTCTCTGTTCCGCTATCTATCCTACAACTGGATTCATTTTCCGTGATTTTGTCAAAGGGGAGTGTTCAGGTTGGCATAATCCTACAGAACCCCGCTATATTGTTTATCTGGAGGGATCTATGGAAGTTGAGGCAAGTTCAGGTGAAAAGCGCATATTTGCCGCAGGCGATATTCTCTATGCCGTAGATCATACGGGAGATGGTCATAATATCAGAAGTTTAAGCGATGGGAGATCATTAATTATTATTACTTGAAAGGCTCTCAAAACATTGTATTTGCCTTGAATCCTTTTTTAAAGGCTCTTGGCAGTTTTAAAAGTCTTGTCGGAGGGGTAGTTTTAATTCGGATAATAGAGCTTAAACAAAGTTAGCGCATGTGCTGGGGCGGTCATGCCAATTTTTTTGCGATCGCCGCTGAAAAGTAACTCTGGCATGTCAGTTTCCTTCAACTTCCCTTTACCAACATAAATCAAAGTTCCAACAATGTTGCGGACCATTTTATATAAAAAAGAGTGGCCGCACACTTTGAAATAAAACTGATGAGAGGTTTGGGGATGCAGCGAAATTTCGGTGACTTCGCGCACATGGGAGTCATAGACTTCATTTTTTTTACGATTGCAGAACGCTGAAAAATCATGGCGGCCAATTAAATGGGCTGCTGCTTTTTGCATCGCCTCGTAATCTAAATCCCCGGGACAATGCCACGTGTAGTATCTTTTGTCAGGAGTGTGGATGGCTTCTGTGGCAATATGATAGCGATATTCTTTAGATAAACAATCCAAAGTGGGATGAAATCTAGGCGGGGCAACTTCAGCTGCCAGCACAGCGATATCTTTGGGGAGCATCCGGTTTAAGCTATGTAAAAATTTGGTGAGATCCAGAGTCGCAGATGTGAAGAAATTGGCGATCTGACCATGCGCATGCACGCCGGCATCGGTGCGGCTCGCGGCTTGTAAAGCAATCTCTTCTTGCAAAATTTGCTTTAAAATATTTTCCAAAGATTCTTGAACGCTGGGACCGGCAATGGTCTTTTGCCATCCAAGAAAACGTCCGCCATCATAGGCAATGGTTAAGCGAATGTTTTTCATGCAGGAGGCAAGGTTTTAATAAAATGTTCCACTCCTTCAAAAATGCGTTGAATAGCGAGTAAAATTAAAACCATTCCCATTAATTTTTCGAAAGCAATCAAGCCGTTATCACCTAATAAAGCATGTAAACGGTTGCCCATTAATAAAATGACAGAGGCTAGAACCCAGGAAATAAGGATTGCCGCGACCATGATATATTGGCTTGTTTCCATATGTGCATAGAGCATAATGGTGGCTAATAGGGAAGGCCCTGCGATTAAAGGAATCGCTAAGGGTACAATAAAAGGGTCTTCTTTTGGGAGATTACTGCGTGGACTGTCCTTGGTAGGGAACAAGACTTTCAAAGCAGCCAGAAAAAGAATAACACCCGATGAAATCTCCACGGTCGTTTCGGTGACTTGTAAATTGTCAAAGATCACTTCGCCGAGAAAGTTAAAAGCAAGCATCGCTATGAGGGCGATCAGCATTTCACGCAGGATAACATACTTTTGTTTTTTGCGATCGATCCGCTTTAACATCTCGCGAAAGGAATTGATGTTTCCTAAAGGATCCATAATCAAAAAAAGGACAAGTGTAATTGAAAAAAGGGAGAGATCCTTCATGGAGAATTTAACCTCTAATAGTTGAAATAAACTGTTCTGCTCCCTTCACCAGCATGCTGGTCGCAATGATCGATAAGATCATTCCCATCAGCTGCTCAAGAGCTAATAAACCTCTTTTCCCTAAAAATTTATTTAAATAGGGAGCCGTTACCAGAATTAAAGTGACGCCGCACCAAGCAATTAAGATGGCGATGGACATTGCCAAGTTGCTTGTCACCTGAGTAGAAAGGAGCATGATCATCGAAAGTAATCCAGGGCCTGATAAAATTGGAGTGGCGATAGGCACAAAAAAAGGCTCATGTTTTGAGATTTTCAATGCTTCTTCATGATGCAACGGGAAAACCATAGTTAGAGAGATCAAAAATAATAAAGTTCCGCCGCAGAAAGAAACGGTATATTTTTCGACATGCAGGGTGCTTAAAAAAACCTCGCCAAAATACTGAAAAAATAAAGCTAAAAGCAATGAAAATGCAGCTTCACGTAGCATGATAGCTTTCTGGCGCGAAAAGTCGAAATCTTTGATCAAGGCAATAATTGCAGGGGCATTACCGATGGGGTTAGCCACCAGAAACAGCGTCAGTGCAATAGAAAAAATTGAATCAGACATGGATTAACCTTAGATTTAAGTAAACACCAGATTTTCTTTCACTCCAGGCTTAGGGGTTTTCACATTCTCCCCATGTATTTTTCTCAAACGCTTAACACGCTCAAGATGGATGATTAAACCACTTCCCACACCGACCACACATCCGACAGCCCCACCTAAAAGCGGAGAAATGAAGGATACGCCAATCGCAAAAATAAAAGTAATTAAATGTAATTTTGTGTATTTAGTTGAAAGGTTGCATGCTTTTATCTTTAACGAATTAATGATCGTGAAATTATACTGATCTAAAATTTTTACCACAAGGATTGTTGTAAAAAGTGCGACTCCTGTGCATAAAAATGGAGGCGTAAACGTTGGGTAAAAAAAAGCGCAGGCAACACCTGCAACAACAAAGGCGAGAGCAAAAGCCCCTGATTCGTAGGTGGTCTGAGCCGTGACCAAAAAACCATGCCACATCGAACTTCCAATCGTTCGGGCATGTTTAGTAAAAGCCTGGTAGTCAAAGTGAATGTGTGTATGAGGTTCAGTTTTCATTGTCTCGAATCTTTATTCTCCCTTATAATGCATCCTTACATTTTTGGAAAATAGAATATGCTAGTTTTAGGGATTGAAACCACCTGTGATGAAACGGCTTGCGCTGTCGTTCGCAATGGAAAAGAAATTTTGTCGAATGTGGTCACTTCTCAAATTGACCTGCATAATGAATATGGCGGAGTCGTGCCCGAATTGGCATGCCGTAGACATGTGGATCTTTTTTTGCCGACGCTCACTAAAGCGTTAAATGATGCCCAAGTGACCCTCGCTCAGATTGACTTGATCGCAGTGGCCTATGCCCCTGGTTTAATTGGCGCTGTCTTAATTGGACTTAATGCGGCTAAAACGCTAGCAGTTGCTTTGCAAAAACCTTTTGTCGGTATTAATCATGTGGAAGCGCATTTATATGCCGCTTTGATGACCCCCCCTGCATTTCCCGCCTTTCCCTGTCTAGGTGTCGTGCTTTCTGGCGGCCACACCGCTTTAGTCAAAATCAATCACATTGGCGACTATAGCCTCATCGGTCAAACCGTGGATGATGCCATTGGGGAATCCTTTGATAAGACCGCTAAAATACTTGGATTGCCTTATCCTGGCGGCCCTTACATTGAAAAACTTGCTCAGCACGGGAAAATCGGCACATACGCCTTCAAACCTGGAAAGGTCAAAGGACATCCATTCGATTTTTCTTTTAGTGGTTTGAAAACCCAAGTCTTGTATGCCGTGAAAGGTCAAAATGAAAGGGAGGCTGAGCGGATTTTAACTGAACAGCAAAAATGCGATCTGGCTGCTTCTTTTCAACACACAGCATTTATGGATGTGGTGGATAAAGCGCTGATGGCAGCTCAGCAGGAAAACTGTCAAACCGTGGTGCTCGGCGGTGGGGTGACTTTCAATAAACAATTAAGATACTTATTTCAACAGTACGCGTCTAAATTAAATTGTGTGTGGCCATTAGGGGACTTAAGTTTGGATAATGCCGCCATGATTGCTGGACTAGGTTACCACGTCTTTTCAAAAAAAGGGGGAGGAGACTCTCTCGATCTCGAAGCCAAGTCACGCATTGCCTTTGCTAGATAAACATGCAAAGCTTTGCATCTCAAAGGCTCTAAGGCTAACCACAGAGGTGCAGAGGAGATTAACTCTCGATTCAATCAGGCTTTTTAAATTTATATTACCCACAGGCATGCCTATGGGTAGTGACTATGACACTTGCATTGGCAAATGTCATATGAGAAAAATTACTCAAGATATAGTCAGAAACAACTTCATGAACCTCTCTTTGCCTCTGTGGTTCCATTTCGCTCTACTATTGGAAAGCAAAGATTGAAATTACGTTCTCTAGCCTATGCCGCCCTCTTTGCGCCTTGCGTTGCCTTTCACAAGCTTTCTAAAAGCAATCTTCAACATCTCTCCTTAAAAAAGCTAAACTCGAGTCTGTGCCTCAGAGATTTCTCTCATTCTGTAGTTCACCTTGTTCAAAAGTGAAACTAATCCAACGTGAATCAAATTTTTTGTTGAATTTCAATTATGAAGTCGCTACCACATAAATAAAGAAAATTTAACAAAAGATGAAACACTATGCATATGTCCGCTCTATTAAAACTGACTCTTATGAGTGTGTTTATTTCCTCTCCTCTGTTCGCGCTGCCGACTCTCAGCGAGGCTGAAGCAGAGGCAATCGCAACTGATGCCTATATTTATGGGTATCCATTGGTTACAATGGACATGACAAGAAGGGTCCTGACGAATACGGTGACTCCTAGCGCTAACAAAGCACCTATGGGACAATTTGCCAATGTGCGTGAATATCCGAATGCTTCCTTTAAAGATGTCACTGCACCGAATGCCGATACACTTTATTCCTTTGCTTGGGTTGATCTCGCTAAAGAACCTTATGTGCTGAGTGTCCCAGATGAGGATGGCCGGTATTATCTCATGCCGATGCTCGATGGCTGGACAGATGTTTTCGCCGTTCCTGGCAAACGGACTACAGGAACCAAAGCCGGAGTTTTTGCTATCACTGGCCCTAACTGGAAAGGGAAGCTCCCGGGGGGGATGAAGGAATTCAAGTCCCCTACAAATCTGGTTTGGATTCTTGGGAGAACTTATTCAACAGGCACACCAGCAGACTACAAAGCGGTGCATGAAATTCAAAATCGCTACATGTTAATTCCGCTGAGTTCATGGGGCAAGGCTTATACACCACCGATGGGGAAAGTTGATCCAAAGCTCGACATGAAAACCCCTGTGCGTGAACAAGTAAATGCTTTGGATGCTAAAACGTACTTTAGCACGCTGGCCGAACTAATGAAGGATAATCCACCTGCTTTGAAAGATGCTTCAATTGTTGCTGAAATGGCTAAAATCGGTTTAGTGCCCGGTCAACCGTTCGATCTCGCCAAGTTGGATCCAGCGATTTCACAAGGTGTGCAGAATGCGCCTAAAAAAGCCTTGGCAAAAATTCAGGCGCATGAAGACAAAGCTGGTAAGCTCGAAAATGGATGGATGGTCACAGCTCAGACGGGTAACTACGGGACGGATTATCTTCAAAGAGCATTAGTCGCCGCTATAGGTTTAGGGGCTAATCTGCCGCAAGATGCCATCTATCCAGTGGGTAAAGTAGATAGTCAAGGAAATGCCTTAGATGGGACACACAAATACAAGCTGCACTTTAATAAAGGGCAAATGCCGCCGGTAGATGGATTTTGGTCGCTCACCATGTATAATGACAGTTACTTTTTTGTGAATAATCCGTTGAATCGATATACCTTAAGTCCGCGCAATGACCTAAAGTACAACGCAGACGGTTCGCTGGATTTATACATTCAAAATGAGTCCCCAGGTAAAGACAAAGAATCAAATTGGTTGCCTGCTCCCAAGGATCAATTTATCTTAATGTTCAGATTTTATTGGCCGAAAGAGGAATTGATCAATGGCACTTGGCAGCCGCCTGCGATAGAGAAAGTTCAATAAGATAAATGAGGGAGCTCCGCATTCAGGCGGGGTTCCCAGCCTTCCTTCAATCATCCCACGTAATTATCCTTGAATTTATTAAGATAATCCATTAAGATTTAATTTTTTTAGAACATCTAAACTTAATATTCGGAGTCTATTCATGGCCTCTAAGCGTGAAAACATTAAAATGAAAAGCTCAAAGAGTCATTATCATTACTACACAGTTAAAAATAAAACGAAGACCCCAGATCGTTTAGTTTTAATGAAATATGATCCCATCGTGAGAGAACACGTCGAATTTAAAGAAACTAAATAAGTTCAAGTGCGCGGAGTGCGTTGCACGCACTCTTGCGAAGTCCTTCGCGCTTCACTTTCGTTTATCTCTATTGAACTGGGGCTTACATGTTTGAACTTTCAGTGGCTTTAAAGTACCTTCTTCCGAGATGGCGACAGCTGTCGGTTTCTATTATCAGTTTAATCTCCATCTTGGTCATTTCACTTGTGGTTTGGCTGATTGTGGTTTTTTTATCCGTCACGCATGGCTTAGAAAAAATCTGGACACAGAAGTTAATTGCACTGACAGCTCCTATTCGCATTACCCCCACTGAAAACTATTATCATTCTTATTACTACCTCGTCGATGGCATTAGTGCCGATTCTGATTTCACGCATAAGACAATTCGCGAAAAGCTGCAAGCCGCAGCATCCGATCCATATAATCCCGAAGAAGATGAAGAAATTCCAGCATTATGGCTGACCGCAGACCGCAGTGCGGATGGGGCTTTAAATGACCCTGTTAAAAAGGCATATGCGGCTTTGCAGAATCTCAAGCATGTTCCAGGATTGCGTGTCAAAGATTACGAGCTCACGGCGGGTAATTTGCAATTGCATCTTGTAAGAAATGCATCCCAAGTGGCCCCGCAAATGGTGCTCCTGCCGGATGAAACTAATCATGTGCATTCCTCCCTCTCTCAAGTCGCTTGGTTAGGTTCTTTTGATCCGCATCAAGTCAATTTGCTGCAGGCTTTGCTGCCTATCGATTCAAAAGATCTGACAAATGTGTTAGAAATGAGCGATTTCGCTTCAGGAAAAAAGAGCGAACAATCCGATGAATTTCTTTTAGCTGATGCCCAGACAGTGCGGCAGCGCCTTCATGCTTTTTTTGATAAGGTCGCCATTCGCTCGTTAAAAACCCCTGTAAATGGCTGGGTGATTCCTCGCCATCTTTTTTCAGCAAATGAAACCTATGCAGTGCACGTTGAAATGGCTAAAGGAAAGCCAGCTCGTATTTGGATTTCAGGGGGGGCGGAATTCCTGCCCATGGGCAATGAGCTGGGGCGGCTCCGTGTTGATGACAAAAATCATTTTTATTTAAAGCTGGCGCATGAAGCAACTGAAATGCAAGTTGCGGCATCAACCCCTATTTTGTTGGATGGGGACTTTGCTTTTCCTGCCCAATTGGCGGCCTCCTCTTTAGAAAAAGCTGCTAAAAGTTCAGACCTCTTATTTGAGGCAGAAATTAAGGTCCAGGGGAAAGTTTGGAAAGGGCTAATTCCTTTTCAGAATCTGAAGATTGATGAAGCCGATTTTTCCTCTGTGTATTCAAAAGTTCCTTTGGAAGCTCCAGAGTGGCTTTTTGTGACAACAGAACACAAAAATAAAACTTTAAATCTGCCCGCTTTTGCAAATAAAGGGGAGGGAGTGCTACTTCCTAAAAGTTTTAAAGAAGCCGGTGTGTTGATTGGCGATAGCGGCCATCTTTCCTACATGTCGCCTACAGCCAGCTCTGTCCAAGAGCAGTTAATTCCCATTTTTGTCGCCGGGTTCTATGATCCGGGCATTATTCCGATCGGTGGAAAATTGATTTTAATCAGCCAGGAAACCACAAGCTTAATTCGCAGCGCCCAAAATGAACAGGTGCTTTCAAGCAATGGGATTAATGTCAATTTTGAGCGTTTGCATGAAGCCCCTCAAATTAAAGCATCTATTCAAAAAGCTTTTGATGAAGCTGGAATAGCTTCTTATTGGAAAATCGAAACATTTCGGGAGTTTGAGTTTACGCGTGATTTGATTCAACAACTCGGGACTGAAAGAACATTGTGGAGCTTGATTGCCACAGTCATTATTATAGTGGCTTGTTCCAATATCATTTCAATGCTAATCATTTTAGTAAATGATAAAAAAGTGGAAATAGGTATCTTGAGATCTATGGGAGCTTCTTCCTGGAGTATTGCATCCATCTTTGGGTTTTGCGGTGTTGTCATGGGAATTACCGGAAGTGTGCTTGGCGTGATTATTGCCTGGGTGACCTTGCATAACTTACAGATGCTTGTGAATTTGATCAGTCAATTCCAAGGCTATGAGGCCTTTAATCCTGTATTTTTTGGCAATGCCCTCCCCAATCAAATGAGTATGGAAGCTTTGCTTTTTGTGTTCATCACGACGATCATCATTTCTTTATTAGCGGGGATAGTCCCGGCTGTGAAGGCTTCAATGCTGCGTCCATCGGCTATTCTTCGATCAGAATAAAGGGAACTATTTATGCAGCCATCTTTTTTATCAAGCGTTGTTCTAAGAGCTACCCGACTAGTCAAAACTTTTTACTCTCCCGTCAAAGTTCCCATTCTCCGAGGAGTAGATCTGCAGGTGATGAAGGGAGAGTCCGTGGCTATCATGGGGCGCTCCGGCGAAGGCAAAAGCACCTTGCTGCAAATCCTTGGAACCCTTGAGAAACCGTGTTCGGGAAAACTTGAGATCTTGGACCAAGAAGTGCTCCCGGCGAATCAAAATATCATGCGCAATCGGCATCTGGCATTTATTTTTCAGTCATTTCATCTTCTGGAAGACTATTCTGTTTTAGACAATGTCTTAATGCCTGCCCGGATCGGAAGACGAGCTGTCGGGAAAGGGAGTCTTGCCTACAGGCAAGCCTGTGAACTTTTAGACTACGTCGGGTTAGCAAAGCGTTTTCATTTTGATACCAAGCGTCTTTCGGGCGGTGAAAAGCAGCGTGTGGCCATTGCCCGGGCGTTATGCAATGACCCTGATATTATTCTGGGAGATGAACCCTCGGGGAATTTAGACAAGCAGACTTCTTTGATTATTCACGATCTCCTTTTGGAATTTGTTAAAGAAAGAGGGAAAGCGCTCATTGTTGTCACCCACGACCACACACTGGCCAATCTCTGCGATAAGCAATACATGCTGCAGAATGGCCATTTAGTTTCTATTCCATCCATGTCTATTTAATTATCTTTATAATATCTATTCTAAAGCAATCTATAGAGCCTTATGTTGATATTTTTATAATATATATGATCGAAGAGACAGAAGAAACGATTGCTGCTTCTTATATTTCTGGATTGGAAAATGTTGAAGTGGAAGAAGGAGCTCTTTCAAACCTATTGGAGAAATCGAGACAATTATCCCCAAAACAACTTCAGTCATTACTAACAGCTTTTTGTATTGAACTTCACGCCCATACTTTATTTAAAAAGCAATTTATGAATGCTCCTGCGTTCATAAAAAGTATTGAGGCATGTCCTCATTTTCTTGAGAAAGCAGCTGGAATTCCCACGGGAGAATACGAAAAATTAAGTTTTGTAGATGGTTTTAATAAATTTTTTAAAAGCTCTGAAGGGATTGCTTTCTATTTTAGATTCCTTGGCTCTCCAGACAGAAGAAGGCGAATTAAAAGATACAGTAGTGAGGAGGTAAAAGCTTTACAGTTAGGAGCGTCATCTGAGAACCATGAGATCGCCACCGTTGCTAATTTTCTTCTGGGCGCCCAATTTGAAATTGAAGTTAGAGACAAATTTATTGACGTTGTATCTGCGAATAACTTTATACGATATATTAATTTAAAATTGAATGAAAAATCAATTGTTCCATTAGCAGATAACCTGAAAAAATTTAAGCATTTTGTTGTGCTTTTTAATGATATCAATAAGCAAAAGGAGGGAACCAGAATCCTGATTCAGGAAAACTCATCCAAAGCAACCCTATTTCGAAACCTTCAAAAAGAATTGGAAAGCCTCTTAGAACATCACAGTTTGATAGAGGAGTGGGAGAAGGAATTGGCAGAGCAAAGGCCCAAGCAATTTGAACTCATTCACACATGCCTACTTAGAATAAGGGATCAGCAGAAAGGAAAAAAAATTGAGTTCACAAGATCTTTTCTTAAACATGAGTTAGACATTCTTCCCGTCCAGATTGAATCTTATTTAAGGATTGTGCAGGAAAAATTTGCCAGATCCATTCCAGATCAGAGCCCACCAAAAAAGCCTCGTACAACTTCCAAGGCAATGATCAAACCGAAGCCCAAACCTCAAAAGAGAACGAAGGCAGCTCAAAAAGCAGCCTCTCCAGAAAAAGGCAAGGAGACCGTAAAATTCAGGCAGAAATGCAAGCATGCTTTTCCTGTTGAGATAGAAGGGTATATACCTGACTATGGATTTGAAAAGGTGCATATCAATGAAAAAAGAGGCAACCATCCAGATAGATTGATCTGTGTACCGGGGGAAATGAGATTTTATTTGCTAAGTGGAACTGTGATTGAAAATCGTCATTTTGATGGACACCCAGGGGAAGGCATATTCGAATGCGCTAAAAATGCTTTTTACAATTTTGATTATCCTTCCTTAGAGAAGTCAGATCAAGCCCATTCAAAACATAAGATATCTTCAAGTTCATCTCATATAGAGAATAGGCGTGTGGACGCTTTTGTTGATCCAATTACCCAAGCGGTGACCTTTTCACTCTTCAATGGAACTGATAGTAAAATTGTCGATTTTGTTCTTTTTAAAACCGGCTAAAAATATGAGCATTATCATCCCGCGCAAAGCTATTATCGACGATCTCAAACTGCGCAAAGTTAATCGTCCCCAAGGCAATTTAGCTACGATGAATTTTTTTAACAAAGTTTCATTAAAGATTGGGGATTTTGATTTATCGATCGCCTATTCGATCCGAATAGGCGATTTTTTTATTAATTCAATTGAATAATTATAAAAGGACCTAGAAGTGTTTTGTAAAATAAATTGCGTAATTTTTTATTTTAATTTTAAAAACCCAGTTTTCGTGAATTAATATTTTTGTTATTGTTTTTAAATAAAAATCATAATTAAAAAGGAGTTGTCGAGATTATGCATATATCAACAAATCAATGTAACCTAAGCATCTTTGATGACGATGACTTCAGAGGAAAACCCCTCCTAGATCGCTATATTTCAGGGATGGAGGGCATTGAAGTCGCGAAAAACGCTCTTAAGGATCTTGTAGAGGAATCCAATGAAGCCTCTCCAGATCATCTTCAGTCATTATTAACTGCTTTTTGTATCGAACTTCATGCATTTGCTATTTTTAAAGAGCAATTTGTGAAGGCTCCCTTGTTGGTAAAGTCAATTAAAGCCTGTCCGATGTTTTTTGATAAACCGCCAGGAGTTGGAGAAGCAGGCCAAAAGGGAGATAAGGGTGGGAACTATAGAGACCACTTTAAAACTTCTGAAGGGATAGCTTTTTACTTTCGATTTCTAGGGCAATCGGAAGATGGGATAATTAGACAATTCACCAAGGATGAAACAGAGGCTTTAAAATTAGGATTGCAATCTTCAAATCATGAGATCTTAGCGGTTTCTTCCTTTCTATTAGGCCCATATTTTCAAGATGAAGCTACAACCCATTTAAAAAGTACTTTTCCAGTTAGTGATTTCCTTACTTCTTTAAATTCAGAATTACAATCTAACAAAATCCTATTTCGCAAAATGGAAAAATTTAAACATTTTATCCGTATATTAAATGAGTTTAACGGCCATAGAGAGGCGAGCCGAATTTTGATAGAAAAAAAGCCTCCGCGAGAAATTGTGTTTAGAAGTCTGCAAAAAGATATGGAAAATCTCCTAACCTTTAAAGATTCTTTCTTTAAGTGGGAAAATGAACTGACAAAACTCAGGCGGGAACAGTTTGAAACTGTCCACAACAATCTGATGAAAATAAGGGATCAGCAAAAAGGCAAAAAGGAAAAAAGCTTGAGTTTACAAAAGCTTATCTGAAGCATAATATAGATTTTGTGCCCGTCCAGATTGAATCCTATTTAAAAAAAAATCTTGAAAAATTTCCTGGTTTGAAACCAGCCAACAGTCCTTCTGTTAAGAGCTCTCCACCTAAGTCACCTAAAAAAAGGACTCCAAAAAAGACGGCAGCTCAAGTTAAAAAAGTAAAAAAAACTCCAGCTTCTCGCCCTTCAGCTGGTGAAAAAGAGCTCCCTGTCGTAGCGAAAACGAGTCCAAAGGGAAAAGCTACCGCTTCAAGAGTAAGTCAGCAAAAAGAATCGATCCCAGCAGAAGTTCCTTCAAAGATCATTCCAAAAGTCAAATTTAAGTACTCACCGCGTGTGGAAGATTGGTTTAAAGCTGAGCCTGTTCAACTCAAAGGTAAAACATATCGAAATCTCTCAACGATTGAACAACTCATGCAAAAATACAAACATGGCTTTCCCGTTGAAATTGAAGAATATATTCCTGATTATGGGATTGAAAAGACCTATATGAATGAAAAACGCGATAATCATCCCGATCAATTGATCTGCATTCCGGGAGAAATGAGATTTTATTTCGCCGACAGAACGGTGATTGAAAGAGGGGTATATAATTTTTGTATTGGCGGAGATGGAGAGATGTATCATCGACATTTTTCTAAAAAGACAAATACAGAAATTTTTGACTGTGCTCAAAATGCTTTTTATAACTTCGACTATCCTTCCCTTGAGAAATCTTGTCAGCCTCGTGCCGGAAAGAAAATAACCTCAAGTTTATCCCCTAGAAGCCATACAAACATTCGCACCTCTATCGATCCCATTACGCAGGCGCTAACCCTATCTCTTTTAAATGAAAGTCATAAGAACTTTGTCGATTTTGTTCTTTTTAAAACGGGCTAGAAATAGGCACTCCGCAAAACCTTAGATGCACCATAGAAATACGCTGTGGTGCATCTTAGCACCTCTGATTGCTTAATTCCGACGATTTCGAGTTTGGGAAATAGCGTTTGCAGTTTTTTTAGTTCATGCAGAAGTAAAGATTTGCCTTGCGTGTGAATGCCGTAGCTGGTGACCTATAAAAAGTAAAGGCTTTATTTTCTAGGACTTGAAAACCTTTGACTCCAGCCAAACCTCGTCTAAAGGAAAAGGCCTTTGTCTCAAAACCAACTCCAAAAAAATATCAACTACAGAAGAGGTTACTTCAAGGATCATTCCAAAAGTCGAACTTAAGTATGTCCGCTTGTGGAAGATTTGTTTAAAGCTCAGCCTGTCCACTTAAAGGTAAAACATATCGGCCTCTTCCATTGACTCAGCAATTCATGCCAAAATATAGACATTGCTTTCTAGTAGAATTTGAAGAATGTTTTTTACTATGGGATTGAAAAGATCTACATGAATGAAAAATGTGACACCCATCCTGATCGATTAATCTGTGTTCCGGGAGAAATGAGGTTTTATTTCCTAGACAGAACGGTGATTGAAAGAGGGTGATTAAAACGAGCTAAACTCAAGCAGCTGTAATCTCTGTGAATGGCCTCATTTTTGTATCCTTGACATAAAAAAAAGGGTGAACCAAGATGCAGAAAAATAGGAAATATATCGGAATCATCTTCGAGAGAGGCATCATGCAGGAATCTTCAATTGCTAGGCGCTCGCTTGATCCTAGCTTTGTGATTGTCGCGATTGCACTGGCTGCTGGGATGATTTTAACTATAATTTCCTGGCTGCAGCTTTGCTCTGTCGAATGCGCCGAGGGACATAAATACCGTTTATTTGGCTTTCCGTTTGAAGTTGCGGGAGCCACTTTCTTCATAACTGCAGGAACAGTGCATTTTCTATCCCGGCATAATTCTCAGCTGATTTTTTTGACTTCTCTAATGATAGCGGGGGCACTAGGAGCTGAATTAGAATTTATTTTAATGCAGAAGTATAAAATTGGAGCGTGGTGTCCTGTCTGCTTAGGGATTGCATCCACAATTGCGATTGCCGCTTTAGCTCTGGGCATAGAATATGCCATGCATTTCATAAATGTGCTTAAACAAGGGGATAAAGGAGAAGTTATGAGAATACAATGGCGTGGAATTTCGACAGCAATCGTATTTTTTATGGGATTATTGATGGCTTTTGTGGGAACTACGAAGTTTAATCCCTTACAAGCCGCTGAAGATACCCTGAAACAAAACATTGCATTTGGAAATCAAAAAAGCAATGTAGATATCTATATTTTTACCGACTGGAAATGCCCTGCTTGCCGTGCAATTGAGCCAGAGCTGGAAAAATTGGTTGGAAAAGTTGGAGATAAAGCAAAAATCCATTTTATCGACCTTGCTGTCCATCCCGAAACAATGAATTTTACTCCTTACAATCTATCCTTTATGATTAATAATAAGCCCAATTATTTTAAATTGCGCAGAATGCTTGAAGCTATTTCCCTGAAAACAGGTGCTCCTTCTCAAGAATTGATTGAAGGTGAAATGCGTAAGTTGGGCGAAAAATATGTGGAGCTTAACTACGCTGATGTCGATATCGGCAATAAATACTTCAAAAAGCTTGAGAAGCAGTATAATGTAAATAAGACTCCCACGCTTGTGATTGTAAATGCCGATGCTAAAAAGGGCAAAAAATTAACCGGTGGATCTGAAATCACCGAAGCTAATGTCCTTAAGTCGATTACTCTTTTGCAAAAACAATAGCCTCAAGTCTATATAAACGGAACAATGCCTGCCTTTTTGGGATGAATAAGAGCGATTTTTTCCATTAAAAAGTCGATAAAGTGGCGTATTTTAGGCTGGAGGTGGCGGCTTTCTTGATAGTAGATATAGAGAGGAATTTCTTGTTCTTTGTAGCGTGAAAGGACCTCGACTAAAGCCCCTGTTTTCAAGAATTCCGCCACCATATAATGATGGACCTTAATGATGCCTAAGCCATTTAAAGCGCATTGAACTAGTCCTCGGGCATCATTTATCTTCAAAAGGGGTTTAAGGTGGATTTGGGTGCCGTCATTAAAGATTAGGAGGTCATCAGGCCTTCTTTGGCTATGCGTCAAATATTGATGTCCAGTGAGATCGGCAGGTTTTTCCGGAAAGCCATGCAGGGAAAAGTAAGAAGGGGATCCGCAAAGAACATAGGAGGTTGCCGCAACCTTGCGTTGGACTGAGGAAGGGGGACCGGAAATAGAATAGCCTACAACTAAATCAATCCTTTCGCTGTGAATGTCAGGAATTCTTTCCGCTATTTCCAAATTAAGTTGCAAAAGAGGATAGCGTTCAACAAACTCTTTTAGATACGGGATAATGTAGTGAAAGGCAAAATGCTCTCCGCTCACTACCCATAAGTTTCCCCTTGGCTCTGCGCGTATAGTCGACACCAACCTTTCCGCCTCTTCCATTTCACCCATTAGCTTTTTACAATGATCAAAATAGAGTCTTCCAGCCTCTGAAAGCTCTAAACGCCGTGTGGTGCGATGTAGCAATTCCACGCCTAAATTTTTTTCTAAACTTGTTATTTGCTTGCTGACCGCAGCCGTAGAAATCCCTAGCTGACGACCCGCTTGGGCGAAACTATTTCCTTCAACGACTGCCATAAAAGTAAAGATTTGGTCAAATTTACTCATTGTTAACCTTAAGTTAATAGAAGTTGATTATTAGGCTAATTGTTTAATTTTAATATAACAATTAGACTAAAATAAAGACAAAAAAATTAGAGGTTCATATGAAACAAATCACACTTTCTTTCTGGCTGCTCGTTTGTTTGCTAGGATTTCCTCAGATAAGCGAGACGATTTATACCCCATCTCTACCTGACATTGCCCATTCGTTAGCAACTTCAGAGGGTTTAGTGGAAATGACTTTAAGCATTTTTTTTGTAGGATTTGCTATCGGAGTCTTTCTCTGGGGAATTTTGGCGGACTTTATCGGCCGGCGGCAATCCATTTTAATAGGTTTGCTGGTCTATCTGCTTGGGACACTTCTGTGTAGCCTCGCTCCCTCTATCTCGTACTTATTGCTTTTTCGTTTTATCCAAGCCATAGGATCAAGCGTTGGATCTGTAGTGACTCAGACAATGATTCGCGATCGCTATGAAGGGAAAGAACGCCATCAGTTATTTTCGGCTCTGGGAGCTCCACTGGCAGCTTCACCAGCTGTTGGTCCTTTTTTGGGGGGGCTCATCGACCAGTTCTTTGGTTGGAACGCCAACTTTTTATTCCTTTTTGGAATGGGGATTCTGCTTTTTTTCTATAGCTACAAGATGCTTCCCGAAACTATGCCGGCTGAGACAGTTCCCGCCAGCTGGAAAAAAATTTGGAGTGTCGCCCGCCGCATGTGTTGGGACTTAAAAATTCTTGGATTTGTCTGCTTAATAGGAGCAGCAAATGGCATTTTATTTAGTTATTACGCCGAAGCCCCTTTCTTGTTTATTGATTTGCTGGGATTTAGTGCGAGTGAATATGGACTGGTAGGGCTAGCAGTAGCTTCACCGATCTTTCTGGCATCGCTACTTTCGCATTATTTAAATAAAAGATGGCGTTCTGAGCAGATTATTTTGCTCGGAGTCGGTGTAATTTTTTTAGGATCTTTTTTCCTAAGTTTTTATGCCTGGATAGGCATGATCGCGTTAGCATGGGGGGGAGTTGCTGTGTCGGCTTTAGTAATTCCGCTTGTGTGGATATTTTTTGGAATCGGTCTTGTAATTCCAAACAGTTTAAGTTTGGCATTATCCGATTATCAGGAGATGCGCGGCACAGCCGCTTCTCTTTTAGGCCTTTTCTATTACCTGTGGATAGCCTGTTTCACCGCAGGCATGAGTTATGTGCATACAGGCACAGCTTTGCCAATGCCGCTGTATTTTGTTTTCCTCAGTCTGGTTCTGGGGGGAGGATATCTAGCGCTTTATTGCGGTCAATTTTGTCAGGTAAAAAGTTCCTGAAACCGGCAAAAAGTTTTCAGAAGCAGCATTTTTTTCCGGACATTTTTTAATTGAACAAAAATCTCTCCCTGTAGAAGTGACTTAAGATTAATGTGTAAAAAATATTTTTAATCACTCCTCGCTTTTTTCATCGCTTGGCATTCAATTTGATTAGTAAGGCTAAACCAAACAAGGAGAAATGTCATGGTAAATACTACAGGTAGAGTTTATGGACCAAAAACATTTGCAAGTACTCTTGATGAAATGCATCAAGCAGCAACGGGCAAAATAAAGGGAAGAACTGTTGTGGCTCGCGGTGGAGCAGTTAGTGTTGGCAAAAAACAAAATGCCTTTATAGCATTTTTGACAGCGATAGCCTCACGCATTCCTCATCTAAAACATAAAATTCCAACTATAAATCCAAAAAAAGTAACACAAGGCTATATTGCATATATTAAAGATAACCAACAAGAAATTGAAAAAGTTGCTAATCTTCGCAAAGCGAAATTTATTTTTCTTGAGCTAAGAAAAGGTTTGGCAAGTGAAGATCGAGCCAAATTAGAAAAAGATTTTGATCAACTGATTACAGCTGAAATGAAAGACAAATTTAAAAAAGAAGTAAGTCAGCAGTTTAAGACTGGAGGATTTAGAACAACATCGACTCGAGGAAAACGCGTTCTTAAAACAGTTTCAGGTAAAGCTAAAATTACCAAAACTACTGCTTCTGGCCGCACGACCAAAGCTAAAAAGTCTACACCTGTAAAGCGTCTTGTTAAAACAGCTTCAGGTAAAACTACAGCTACTCGAGCTACTTCTGGCCTTGTTAAAGGTGAAAGAGCAATACCGAGGGCTCCATTAAAAGCTCCAGCTAAGACAAAATCAGCACCTAAGAAGGAAGCTGGAAAACTTAAGGGAGTACCCCCTAAGACAACAGCTGGAAAAGCTAAGTCTGTTCCAGCAAAACGTAAAAGTGTTTAATAATAAATAGTAATAAAAAGCCGAGGAATTAATATTTCTCGGCTTATTTTTTTTAAAAAATTATATATTAAAATTGCTATAAAACACATTACTTGTTATAATTCTTTATAAATTGATTTAATTATAGGGGAGTATTATGCAAGTAAGAGAAAAACTTAATGTATTTCATAAGTCTGTGGATTCTATCCAACATAAGGTTGATCCAACAAAGACTATCAGCTCAAAGTTTAATGTAATTAAAAAACATGGAAAGATCTCAGATCTAGTTAGAAAAATTATATCAGCTTTCATGTTTGGTTCTAGTCATATTGAACAAACAACGGATAAAGCTCTTTTTAAACAAGTAACAAAGTTAATAAAAAAATGTAGTCCAGAAGAGCTTCAGCAGCTCAAAGAAATAATGGGCACTTATCAAAAATACCTAGTTGTAGACGTTCAGCATAAAAATGTGGCTGAAGATGCCGCAAGGGTTGCGCGCCATGAAGCACCGGTAGGAAATGTGATTCCTGAGAATATCAAAAAAATGTTTGATGCTGTTTTTGTTAAGATCGATAAGCAGCAAAATGCTCAGGTAAAGCCAGCTAAACCGGAACAGCCAGAAGGTCCTAAGTCCTCTGATGAAACGCCTCCTACGCAACAGGAAGAAACACCTGTGGAACCAGAAGGCACACCTCAATCGGAAGCCGAAAAAACACCGCCTCAAAAACAATCATCCACACCACCTGAACAAGTTACAGAACCTGAAGCACCACCTGCTGAACCCGAAGCACCACCTGCTGAACAAGCGGTTCCGACTAAAGTTGTTTTAGAAAATGGTGATATCTTAGAGGATCTTCCTCCTCCTCCTTCCGATGATTATAATGAAGATGAGTCCACTGTACCGCAATTTGTCAACAAAACACCATTGCAACCGAACGTAGAAGCAAAAAAGAAACTGTACGAAAGTTAAAAATTCTTCGAGCAAGGAAAGTCCTCACTTTCCTTGCTCTGTCTTTATTCCAAATATTTTTGTTTCATTCCTTTTTTATTACGCGTATTCTAATACCCAAACAATTTGAAGAATTATTTTTGTTCTGTCCGGCTGTGCATTTTAGTGCAGGTTGGCGAAAATCTACTTCTTCTACTGACTCCTTTTTGACATTGTTGTGGATTGACGCATGAATCAAGTTTTGATCGGATACATTGAACGCATCACTTTTCAAAATCCCGAAACGGGTTATACGGTGGCTCAGCTGCAAGCTCCCAAAAATACCGAGCTGACATGCATTGTGGGGATTATGCCTGCGTTGCAGCCCGGTGAAACAATACGCTGCTGGGGAGAGTGGAAAAGACATTTGATCCATGGGCAACAGTTCGAAGTCAAACGCTATCAAGTGGAAGCTCCGGCAGATATTTTAGGGATTACTAAATACCTGGGTTCAGGTTTGATCAAGGGGATCGGACCCAAATATGCAGCGCGGATTGTCGAAAAATTTGGGGTCGAGACCTTAAATGTGATTGATCAATCCCCCGAACAACTTCTAGGAATTCAAGGTTTGGGTGCCAAACGTTTAGAAATGATTCGCACTTGTTGGTCTGAGCAGAAATCGATCCGCGACGTGATGATTTTTTTGCAGACGCATGGCGTAACACCGACTTATGCGCAAAAAATTTTTAAAGTCTATGGCGCTCAGAGCATTGACAAGGTTAAAGCGAATCCTTTTCAACTGGCCCGGGATATTTTCGGCATTGGATTCAAAACGGCGGATGTGATTGCGCAAAAATTAGGCTTTGATGCTAGCTCCGACATGCGTGCGGATGCCGGCATCGAGTATGTGCTCACTGAGCTTGCAAGTGATGGACATGTCTGCTATCCCGTGGAAGATTTTATCGAAGAAGCTCGTTCCATTTTAGAGATTGACAAAGAAAAAATTAGAGCCCGGATCTTTGTGTTAACTGAAGAGGGAAGAGTTGAACATTTTAAACTGATTCATGCAGGAGAACCCACATTTTTTGTGTGGATTAAACCTCTTTTCGTGGCAGAAGTCGGGATTGCGCGTGAAATTCAACGTCTCATTTCTGCCGCTCACTCCCTGCGCGAAATCGATCTTGCTAAAGCGATTGAATGGATTCAGGGGGCTTTGAAACTTGAGCTGGCGGCGAATCAAAAAGAAGCTGTGGGGCAAGCTCTTTTCCAGAAAATGCATATCATCACAGGTGGTCCTGGAACGGGTAAAAGCACAATCACGAAAGCTATTCTAGGGATCACAGAGAAATTAACTCCTAATATCGTCCTGGCGGCTCCAACTGGGCGCGCCGCCAAACGCATGACTGAAATTACTGGTAAAAAGGCTTCTACCATCCATAGCCTGCTGGAATATGATTTTAAGAAGCGGGGATTTAAGCGTAATCGTACATCTCCCTTAACCTGCGATTTATTGATTATTGATGAATCAAGCATGATTGATACATTTTTGATGTATAGTTTGTTGAAAGCTATTCCAGATCATGCCCGTGTCATTTTTGTGGGCGATATCAATCAATTGCCGAGTGTGGGTCCTGGCAACGTGTTACAGGATATGATTGCTTCGCAAATCATGACGGTGACGACTTTAAATGAAATTTTTCGCCAGGCAGAAGGCTCTCGTATCATTACGAATGCGCATCGCATCAACCGCGGCATTTTCCCGGATATTCGCAATCTTAGTCAGAGCGACTTCTTTTTTGTCGAAGTCGAAGAGGCCGAAGGGGTATTAAATCAAATTGTTTCATTAGTGACGCAGCGTTTGCCGAAGAAATTTGATCTGCATCCGACCGAAGAGATCCAAGTGCTGGCTCCGATGCGAAAAGGGGTCATTGGGATTGATAATCTAAATACCGTTTTACAAGAAAAGCTTAATCCCAATCAAACGTCAATCCTGCGCAATGGCAGAAAATTGGCTGTTAACGACAAAGTCATGCAAATTCGCAATAATTATCAAAAAGAAGTTTTTAATGGGGACATTGGGCGTATCATCGAAATTGATTTAACAGATCAGCAAGTGCTTGTGCGGATGAATGAACGGGAGATTTGCTATGAGTTTTCAGATTTAGATGAACTTGTGCTAGCCTATGCTGTCTCTGTGCATAAGTATCAGGGAAGCGAATGCCCTTGTGTGGTCATTCCCATCCATACGAGCCATTTCAAACTTTTATATCGTAACCTTCTGTACACAGCTGTGACTCGAGGTAAAAGATTAGTCGTTTTAGTGGGCACTAAAAAGGCTTTAGCGATTGCTGTACATAATGATGAGATAAAAAAACGTTATACAGGTTTGCAGCAAGCTCTAATTGAATTAAATTCAATTCCAATCCATTCGGCTATATGAGATTTTTCAGGTTGTACAGAAAAGTTATCTACAAATATCTGTGGATGTGTGCTTTTGCGCTCGTCATGCTGGCGTTTTATAAAATTGAAGAGCAGATCTCAGTTGTCAACCTTCCCAAAAGTGAAGGAGAGGTGCTGATTTATGGCAATCAAGTACGCGATGATTTGCGCAAAACCTATGTCACGGCCATTCAGCAGGCCGAAAAATCTGTTTTACTTATCATTTTTACCTTGCGCGATCCACAAATTGTTCAGGCTTTGCGTACTAAAGCAGAAGATGGCGTGAAGGTGCATATCATCTGCGATGCGCGCATCTCCCATAAAACCTTGCACAAATTAGGTCCTAAAGTTAGTGTGATCAAAGTGACTGGACAAAGCCTGATGCATCAGAAAATCATGGTGATTGATGATGCCCAAGTTTGGGTTGGGTCTACCAATATGACGACCGATTCCTTGCGCATGTTCGGCAATTTAGTGGTGAGTCTTAATAGCCCTGCGATGGCCCAAATGATGTGGCAGAAAGCAGATCAGTTTTTAGAGGTGGTGCATCAACCTATCTTGGCACAGGAATTTCTAGTGGGGACCCAACGCATTGAATTTTGGTTTTTACCTGACAATCCTAATGCCCAACGGCGCTTGATTCAGCTGATGAATAATGCGCAAAAGTCGATTTGTATTGCCATGTATACGTGGACGCGCTTGGATTTAGCCTATACGGTGCTCAATGCCTTTAAGAGAGGGATACGTGTAGAGATAGTCATCGATGCGAAAGCTGGCAGGGGCGCCGGGGGACAGGTTGTTTCTTTATTAAAGCAAAATCAACTTCCCATTTCTTTGAGTTTGCCGGGACCGATGCTGCATCATAAATTCGCTTACATTGACCGTACAATCTTAGTCAATGGGTCTGCCAATTGGACGCGTTCGGCCTTCGAGGTCAATGATGATTGCTTTATGGTGATTCATGACTTGACAGAAACCCAGCAAATGAAATTAGATGAGCTTTGGAACGTGATTCGATTAGATGCAGAAGCTGCGTAATGTGCTGTAAATCAATCGTATGCGCACAATGTGTTTTTTGCGTTGAATCAAAAAGAGACAATTTGCTAGAATCTGAAATTCTCTTTGCTGGCATAGCTCAATTGGTAGAGCACCCGACTTGTAATCGGACGGTTGTGGGTTCAATTCCTACTGCCAGCAACTTTATGGGGGTGTCGCATAGCGGCAATTGCAAGGGACTGTAACTCCCTCTCCTTCGGGATTCGCTGGTTCGAGTCCAGCCGCCCCCATCTATATCCTATGTCACTCTTTGAATGTCGAGCCCAAGGCCTGTTGTGAAGCAACGCCTTACGTCTCGATATTTAAAGAATGGCGCAAGATATAATCAAGGGCAGAAGCTTGTCTCTGAAGCCTAAATCCAAAAAATCAAAACGTACCCCAGCCGTCCAGATCGAGATTCCTTAAATGAATAATTTATTTTGGGCTATTTTCTGGTAGATCATATCGATTAAGATGAGCCTTGGCTAATCTCGGATTAGACAATCTCATGCTTTTGCGTCGTGGCATGCATGCGAGAATCTGCTGGGAGTGCAATTTCAAAAAAATAGCAAGTCAGATTGGCCTTCTCCATTTCAACATAAACGCTAATTTTTTCTCGCCTCCCTCCTAAAACTTAAAAGATGACTAAAAAAGTGTGATATGTTTTGTTGATGCGATAGTTCTTAGACAGGAAATGGAGGGGTATTTGAATCGTAAAGAGACTAAGAGAGCAGATAATATTATCATGCCCACTAAGATTCAGCTGTTCCAACGCTATTTAAAAAGTGTATTGGGCTTTTGGCATGGGCATTGGCATACGGGGTGGTTGACTTGGTCTCTATGTACTCTACTGATTATCCTTATAGTCGTTCAACTGGTTGTTCAATATCGAATTAATTTCTGGAATCGAGATTTTTTTAATGCTCTAAATTCGAAAGATGTACCTAAGGTCTGGCAAGAAGTTTGGTTATTTATACCCCTTGCTTTATCCAGTATTGTTATAGCCGTGTTGACTGTGTGGGCTAAAATGACGGTACAACGGAGATGGCGCAATTGGCTTAGTAAACGTATGATCCATGAATGGGTTAAAAATAACCAGTCTCTTGAACTTGCAGTCTTGGAAGAGCAACCCCGTAATGCTGAATACCGGATCGCCGAAGACGCCCGTGTGGCAACAGATCTGCCCTTAGAATTTGCAGTTGGTTTGATATCCTCTGTACTTACAGCCATGACCTTTATAGGTGTTCTGTCGGTCATTGGCGGAACTTTAGATTTAGCGGTTTTTGGAAAGACAATTTCTATACCCGCCTATCTTGTGTGGGTTGCCTTGGGCTATTCAGCAGTACTTACTGGAGCTACATACTGGTTTGCCTGTCATTTAACGATGGCGGTCGAAAAGAAAAATACTACTGAGGCCGAATATAGGTGCGGCGGCCAGTGGATTGCGCTTGCATATAGAAGGAAATAACCCTCTAGAAAATAAAAATGAAGCGACTGCATCTGTTGAAAAAGCCCTTGATAATGTCACTGAAAGTTGGAAGATTTTATGCTTTTAGTTAATGCGGACCACATTTGTTTCAAACGGTAACGCCGTTCTTGCCCCAGTCATGGGATTATTGTTCTGTACACCAAAATATCTCATAGGTGGAATGTCAATCGGTCAGGTTGTGCAGACTGCAGCAGCCTTTGTCACAGGGCAAAACTGTTTTAATTGGTTGTTAAACAATTACCCCAGTATAGCGGATTGGTTATCATCTTCAAATCGTGTGGCTATTGGGCGCAAGGCATTTGAGTTAAGGGATGTTTTATCGATAGAGAATATCGCGGTGCAGGCTTTGCCAAGCAGCTTCTCGATACAGTTTTAGCTTGGTCTAAAGAGCATGGTATTAAGACAATTTATTTAGGGACGACGCTTGTTTTTCGCGCCGCGCAGCGTTTTTATGAGAAACATGGATTTCGTGAGATAGCGAGAGAAGAGATGCCTTGCTACTGCCAACCAATGGACTGTTATGAAAAGTTCTTTCAGTTTGATCTATTAAATCTGAGTTAATTTGCAGCATACCAAATGACTTGTTAATATCTAGATGCTAAAATGGTTAACGAGATTCGGTTGGGAAGGTTAAGGTCATATGGTTGAAGCAAAACTTTATTTAGATTTACTTGAAGGGTCATTCCCTGGAATTAAAGCCAATATTAAACGTTGTGAAGAACTTGGATTTCCTTGGTCTAGCATTCCCTTTCTTAAAAAAGAGGATGGAGAGGTCGTTTCCCATGTCGGTTTTTTGGACTATCCAATGCTTGTAGAAGGTCAAAAATGCAGTGTGGGCGCCCTTCATGCTATTTGTACGAAAGTTACTCATCGCAACCAAGGTCTAGCATCGGCATTAATTCAAGAAGCGTTAAAATGTGCTAAAGAACGCTATGAATTTGTAGTTTTATTCACCGAAATCCCCCAATTTTATGAGAAACTTTCCTTTCGGTCTGTGCAAGAGTATAGATTTCATTTACCTTGTCAACATCCAAAAGGATCACACCCTTTGACAGGGGTTATTTCTCCTAAAGATAATCCACTTTTTCTGCGTTCTTTTAAGGAACGTGCGCCTATATCCAATCATGTGTGGATGAAAGATTATGGAGCCATCGCTTCTTTCAATGCACTTTTTGCGACTTATCCCACTTACTGGTCGCTTTATTATAGCCCATCTATCGAAGGCTTTATTTCATATTCATTGGAAGATAAAACGTTGCATTTGCTTGATATCGTTGCTAGCAAAATCCCATCCCTTGAGCAGATTCTTGACCATTTACCAGCTTCGATTGACGAGATCTACTTTTATTTTCCGCCGGATAGGTTGACAAATGCCGCTGTAGCCGAACCTTATCTGTATGACAAGTGCTCTCTCATGGCCTATGGAAACTTGCCTAGCATTAAGCCGTTCATGGTCTCACCCCTTAGTCGTTGTTGAGAAAGCGTTTGAGCCTAGAAAATTTTATATTGAGATCTTGGTCTTCGAATCGAGCCACTCCAGCATCGCAGTTTCTTTGACACTGAGAGTGGCCTAATTTTTGGCGTTCGCCGCTAATCAGTGAGTAATTGATCTGCTAAATCCTTGGCCAGCTTCCCATCCACTGTTCGATTAATTTTCATGATGCTCTTCATCACCAAGCCAACATCTTTTTTCGTTTTGGCGCCGGAATCGGCGATCGCTTGTTCCACGATTTTTTTAGTTTCATCAAGAGAAAGTGGTTTAGGCAAAAACTCTTGCACAATCTCGAGTTCACTTTTTAATTTCTCAATCATCTCAGGACGGTTAGCTGTCTGAGCATGCTCTAAGGCTTCCTGGAGGTTGCCAAAGTAAGTTTTAAAAAGTTTTAAAACTTCGGCGTCAGGGAGGTTGCAGCGTGCATCAACCGTCAATATTTTTGATTTGAGCATGCGCAAAGTGTCAAGTCGAAGCTGGTTTCGGCTTCGCATCGCTTCTTTGATACCTTCATTAATTTCTTCGACAAGCGTCATAATACACCTCTTTCACTAATTTCATTTATGTCTTTCACTAAGATTTGTCCGATAGTTTAAATCAGTTTTTGATTTTTCCCAATCAAAAATGCGGCAATTTTATGTTTTAAGGAGGAGACAAGTTTAATTTTTCCTAATTCAAGAGCCTAGTCTGATTGGGACGATTTTGTGAGAGAACAGACCGATCATTGACCCCCAAGTGGGAGTTAGGAGGATTAAAAAAACTGGCATAAAATAGTTCAAAACAACACAATCAAAACCTTTTAAATCTTCGATAGTACTTTTTTACAGATTTTACTACCTGGGTGAACACATGCTTAATTTCATGAAGTTTTTTTAAAATTATTGTTATTCAATCCTTAATTTTGTTGCAAGGATGTGGGCTTCTTATAATGCCACTTGAATACTATTATATGAGTGGCAACGGTACAAAGGATGTCAGTGATGATTTTAAGCGTGGACACGTTGTTGGCAAGCAATATGAACTTGTTCATGATGTCTATCTAATCCAATATTGCGATGATGATGAGCTAAGACTTGAGAGATTTCTTATCTTTACACCTACTTCGTATTCTAAGATTGAGATCATCCCTAAAGGGATAAGATTCAAAGTGTGCACTGTATTGGCTAAAACCTCTTTTGGAAGCGAACTGTGCTGTCAAAACATTTTGGCAAATTTAATAGATGAACAAGGAAATTCTATGCCAAAAACCAATTCTTCTGGAAAAATTGTTTCTTTACATGTAACGGATTTATTTAACGATACATTCCAAATGCCGCTTCAGGATTGGACATTTATCCCAATATCCAAGTTTATCAAAGAGATTGAATAGTAGATATTTCCCTACTATTTATTGTGAGCGCAGGGATACTTTAAAAATCATTTTAAGTGGTTTCTTCAAATAATTTTCGGGAATCATAGGAGCTTGCCAGGATTTCGCTTCCTAAAGAGGCTTTTTGATGCAGTATAACTAATTTAGCTGTATTCGCTTCCTTAATTTTGGGGCAGTTTACGAGTATTGTTTCTCCACTAAGCATATGTTTAATCGATTTTTCGAACGCTTTTTTATTGCTATCAGTATTCATAAAATTACATATGTTGCTCAGATAAAGTGTGTCGACCGCTATGTTATTGTGGTCTAGAAATTTTCGAATTCGAGAAAAAGTTTCGAAATTGGTGATATCTTCCGTGATAGAGACAAGCCGCTCCGAGGAAGCTAATTTTTTTATAAAAAGATAGGATTCTTCTGTTTCAAGCCAGCTTCCTTCTCGTTTCAGCTCTTTTTCTATCCGATCTGTTGGCAACCCTTCCTGATCTTTGTGAAAAAATACGTTCTTTTGCTCGCCCTTGAGAGAATTAAGAAAGCTCAGCATGTTTTCTTTAAAGGAGTCTCTAGATTCTGAAAGATTTATGATTTCAATGGTTTTTTGAATAAACTTAGCATTTTGGGGGTTAAAATCAACAATCAATCCATAATTAGATTTTCTTTCGAACATCATATCAAAATTATGCCAAGTTGCACATCCTATATGAATTGTGGGTTTTTCATTGCTGGGGCGAGGGTGTTTTCTGAGCAATTCACGGGTTGTCGCTAAGTTAGTTTCATTAGTGGTAATGTAGATTCCATTGATCTGTCCTTGAATACGGGGGTTATCGAAAGCAGCTAATGTTTTGGATATGGGGTCTTTCAAAAGAGTTCTTTTGCCAAGGGAATTGACTTTTTCTCCGGCAGCATTGGGATGTATCAGTTTTTTATAGCCTCTCTGTGTTGCTTTGAGGGGATGGTAAATCCACCCAACAAAGAGAAAAGCAGCCCATGCTGCAGCTTTTTTGCTATGAGTCGTTTCTTTCTGCTTCCAGGGAAAGCAGATAAAATTTATGAACTTGCTAGTGACATTTATGCCCGACATAGTTTAACTCATAGTTTTTTATGAAAAATTTTAACATAAAAACAACTAATTAGCATTAAAATTTTATAAATGGATTATATGTAAACCATTATTTAAAGGGGAGAGTCTTCCCTTTAAAAACCATGACTTCAGATCCTTCAGCGAGAAATACAGAGGAGGGAGGATTTTCCAGAAAAGGAGTGAATGGAGGACCATACAGGTTTTTCATATCCACATCGATAGTGTACGTATCAACTTCCCAAACGCGCCAAGGAGAATGTTGGACTTGATACTCCATCGTATCCCCATTTTGCAAAGTGTTATAGCCCCAATAATGCTCCGTGATAAACTCAGCTTCTGAACCTGGTAGCGGATAGTGGGGATTTCCATGGCAACTTACGCGGATTTTTTGCCATCTTCCATTGAATTTCCATTGGTATTCAGCTGTTAATTGGGTAGGCTGCTGTTCAATGAGGTGGTGCATGGGAAGGGAAACATAATTTTCATTGTAGAGGAGACGCGCGAGCCAAGCGATCCCCCATCGCGGAACAATCTCTTTGATGAAAGTCACACCACGACGTTTTCCTTCGGGCGCATCGCTTTTCTTGATGTAGAAACGGAGGTTTACTTCTTCAAAATTTCTGTGAAACGGAATTGAAATTCCACTCACATAAGTTTCAAGAAACAGAAATCCCACAAGACTGATGTAGGCCTTACCATTCCAGAGATCTATTTGTGTCCCTTTGGGAATGAACGGATTTAAGACCGAAGGATCGATTTCATAATTGATCATCATGAGATGCTGCCACTTAGCAGAGAGGAAGGGGACAGGTGTCATAAAATTTCTCTTAGGATTTATCATTAAAATAGCAATTTTTTATGCGTGTTTGATCCGCTGGGTGTCATAAAATTCTGTTCGAATTTCACTATGCAAGCGATTAATGAACTCGATATTTGGCTTTTCAGGCAGCGATGAGGCAGCGAAGATTTTTTCGATTTCTTGCACTTTGCAAGCCATTTTTTCTTCGAGTTCAGGGTAAGTAAAATCTCCGCTTCTTATTCTTAAAAGTTGTTCACGTGCAGTGGAACGAATGGCTAACTTGCCTGAACGTCCTATGTCTTCTGCAAGGATCAATAAGCGAAATAAGTGCATCATATTTTTGGAATCATAATTTTTGCCATGTTCGATGGTGTTTTGGAATCGATCGGGGTTGCGATGCTTTACCCAATCCCAATAGTCTTTATAATCTTTGCAGTAGGTGCTATATCCATCTTTATTGCATGACATCACAGCTATAGGGATCTCGCCTTTAGGCACTGAACTGAGAGTCACTTCGGTTGAATGATCGCTGTGTACGATGCCATTGTAGGAGCCATTAGAGCTATGAAAAAGTGCATAGAGATCTCTCATGTGAGGAATGGCTACTAATCCGCAGGTATCTGGAGAAAAATTTTGTTTTTTTAAGAAATCCAACAAAGGCATAGAACTGTATCCTTCTAAAACGTAGCAAAAGTCCAGAAGGCTTTTAGGCGTTTTGTCAACAGGATTGAGGATTTTTTTATTAAGTCCACGCGCTTTTTTGAACTGGCTTAAGGCATAACCTAAAAAGGTTTCTTTACATAGCTGTGAAAGAAAATTTTGGGGTTTAATTTTTTCGTAAAGAGGGTGTCTAAAGAGGACACACTCTTCAGGGATGTCGAGTAACTCAAGCATGCTTGGATTATTCTTTGCCAGTAACTCAAGAAATTTTTTAAGTTCATAATAAATGATATTTTGCCGTTCATCATGGATTTGATCTTGATAGGTAAAAGAATAAAATTGTTCGCGAGGGATTACAAATACCCCTCTAATATCCTCATCAGAGCTTTCGGTGGATAGTCCGTAGGCTCTACTCCCGCTAATGCATTCAAAAATGATGCAATTGCTTGCTTTAAGGTCTTGCAAATTCATCTTTCTCTCCTATGATCATCTCCTGAAAAAACGTATTGAATACTTCGTAATCAGATTGAGCACTTGATAGCGAAGGCGCAGCAGATTCACATAGGGTGATAGCTTCGTAAAAGAAATGATCTAATTCAGGTTGGCGTGGATGCACGTAGGATTCATTTTGAAGGCTCTTGATTTGAACAAGCGTAAGAATCTTGTCTAATAAGCGGGGCTTATCATTAATCACATAAAGAAGCTTTTGTAGTTCCATGGGGGGAACTGTTTGGTAATGATAAATCCAAAATGCGGCTAGAGTTGAGCGAAGGCAATAAAAGTACATCTTTAATTTAACCATTTCAGCCTCGATACATACTTCATAATACTTCTTGGCACAACTTAAATAATGGTGCATGGCCGCAATTTGCGAAAAACAAGTGTTCGATAGCTCTATGAATCTCGTTTTGAATAGCGGATTTTCAGCATATATGATGGGAGATTGCATCCATTCATAAAGGACAGCATTATGTTTGGCTAGTAATTTCAAGGCTTTTTTTAAATCCCATCCATTAATGTCTAATAGTTTATTTACTGCTAACTCAAGGACATCCGGTTTCTCTTGTATGGAGAGGTACCATTCTCTAGGTCTTATATAAATGAAGCGCACATCATAATCACTATCAGGCGAGGGGAATCCCCAGGCCCGGCTTCCTGATTCACAAGCAAATAACGTGCGAATCCCGTGAGTATTTTCAATCTCTTTAATTTTGGTCTTGATACTGTCTTCCACGCTTAAACCATCTTGAAATTTTGTCTTTAAATAAAAGTAGCTAAATTTTTTCAATTTAGCTACCTAATATACAATGAAGTGTACAAGTCGAAAACATAATAACGGTTTGTAAGAAATATATTGAATTTTTGGGCCGTTTGCATCATTTTTGTTACGATCTCCAAGGAAGGAATTCAGGCATTTTTATGAAAAAAAATATTGTGTCATCACCGATTAAACCGGTCATTTTACTCCTGGGTGCTACAGGGCAATTGGGTAAGTTAATTGTAGACCGACTCCGAAAAAATGATACGATCTCTCTCAGAGTAACGAGTCGAAAAACAGAGCAACTGCCAGGGCTGAAGAAGCAGTATGGCGACGCTGTTTATTTGGATCTGGATGATCCAAGAACTTTTGGCGATGCATTGAAGGGAGTCGAGAGAGTGTACTTACTGACAGGGTATACAGTCAACATGCTCGTTCAAAGCAAAGCCATCATAGATGCAGCGAAAAAAGCTGACATAAAACATATTGTGCACCTAGGTGTGTTTACGCCAAAATTCGATTGCTATGATCCGCATTTTGCCTGGCATCAAATGATCGAAGTATACCTAAAAAATAGTGGAATTTCTTATACATTTTTACACCCCAACTGTTTTATGCAGAATCTTACCGGTTTTTACAGCATTGTTAAAAATGGGAAGGTCCGTTTTTATACCAATGAAACGAAAGTAGGTTGGATAGCTCTAGAAGATGTGGCGGATGCTTCAGTGAAGATTCTTACCGAAGGGCCCTCTAAGCATCAAGGGAAAGATTATTGGTTTTCGACAGAATCATTAAATGTATCAGAAATTGCGCAAATCCTTAGTGAAGTCATTGGACATAAATTTCTTGCCGACGCTCAACCGCCCGAGCAATTTATCAAAGATTTTGGAGCTGGCAAACCTTATATTGATCCCTATTTTTTGGGGGTGGCAGAATGCTTTAGACAGATTGTTGATGGGCGCATGAGCTATATTTCTGAAGTACGGGATGATCTCCCCCACTTGATTGGTCGCAAAGGGATGTCCCTTAAAGAATGGGCAAAAGTGCATAAAGAAGAACTTTTACAGGTTGTTAAAAAAGAGCAAAGAGACTAGGAGGAAGCATGCGTATCACTGTCGAATTAAGTTTATATCCGTTGACTGAAAATTATGTAGCCCCTATTAGGGATTTTATTGCCCGCTTGAAGACCTATGAAGAACTCGATATTGTCACGAATGCGACTAGCACGCAAATTGTCGGTGAGCATGCGCATGTCTTTGAGGTGCTGTCCAAAGAAACAGCAATAACGTTTGCCTCTGGGCACAATGTTTTTGTCATGAAAGTTCTTGGATTTGAACGCGATATTGAACGTCTTCGAAAGTAATTTTCTTAATTTATTGGATTTGAGCAATGAAATCTATTTTAGTTATAATTCTGGTGTTTGCCGTATTGAGCAGTGCGCGAGGACTTGCCGATGAAGACACGTTAAGTTCATTTTATGAAATAGCCAGACAAAATTGTGGTGATATTGCCAGTATCCGGATAGAGATGGATAGAATCAATAAGGAGATACTCAGACTTTTAACTGAGCGAACAGCTTACGTCAAGCGTGCGGGTGACTTAAAATCTCAAACAACCAAAATTGCAGATGACCGCGCACGCGTAGCAGATCAAGAAAATAAAATAATTGACAGATCCATCGAGATAGAACTTCCATTAGAGATTAGTGTGTCCGCATTCAGGGCCATTATGGAAACATCGATCAAGTTTCAACAAGCCTATATTGATCAACTGACACAGCCATATTCCCTTTTACAAGAAAATGTGAGGTAAAATTTTATGGAACTTAATCTTAAAGGCAAAAAAGCCTTAGTTACAGGTAGCAGCAGCGGCATAGGCGAGGGGATTGCTAAATGTTTAGCCGGAGAAGGTGCCCACGTCATGATTCAGGGCAGAAATACACAAGAGCTGCAACGTGTTGTGCGCGAAATTACCGCCGAAGGCGGCATTGCTCATTATGTTGAGGGGGATCTTACCAAAGACCATGATGCCAAACAGGTTGCTGCGAAAACCCTGCAGACCTTTCAACAATTGGATATTCTAGTGAATAATGCAGGTGCTTTTCCGAAAAGAGGCTGGTTGCAAGGTGATCCGCAAGATTGGCTCGATTTGCTGAATGTCAATGTCGTTTCAATGGTGCGTATGATTCAAGCGTTTCTCCCGCAAATGAAGACACTTGGCTGGGGAAGAATTATCCAAATTGCCAGTGTGGCTGGTATCAGTCCCTCACCTGGCTTACCTGAGTATGGAATCACAAAAGCGGCCAACATTAATATGACGATAAGCTTAGCTAAAGATCTGGCAGGTTCAGGCATCACTGTTAATACTGTTTCTCCAGGTCCCATCGCGACAGCTGGCGCAAGAAAGTTATTTCAGGAAATCGCTGCAGAAAAAAATTGGGGAACCAATTGGGAAGTGATAGAAAAAAAGGTGACGCAAGAAATGCTACCGAATTTAGTTGGTCGTTTTGGCACCCCTGAAGAAGTGGGTAATTTGGTGACCTTCCTAGCTAGCCCTGCAGCTGATTTCATTACCGGAGTCAACTACAAAATAGATGGGGGGCGGTTGGCGTAAGCAGCACCAATGGCCCAATGCACCAATGATGGTGATTTGGGCCACGGGGTTATCGTCCATAGAGCATATTAAAGCCTTCACAAGCAATAACTGCCACTCCCACAATCAAAGAGAGTTGAATTAAAGATTTTCTTTTTAATTCTGGGTAAAATAATTTTTCAGGTTTAATCCGCCTAAGCAGATAAACGGGCAGTAAAATGGCGATTACCGCCAAAATCATTCCAGCAAAACCTAAGACAGCTATGAAAGCATTTGGGACGTATATAACGACCAAATAAGCTGGCATTACTGTCATTATCGAGGCAAGAGTATGGCACACTCTAGGATTAGAAATCACTTTGGAGATCATCCTCTTAAGGGTGCCGCAAAGACCAATGCCAACCCCAAGCACTGATGTCGCTAGAGCAAGTGATGAAATCCACCATACTAAAAGTTGGACAGATTGCCATTTAGCAATACCACCAAGGACTTGAATGAGATCACCCACTCCTATTTGTCCTTCACTCATCTGAATATAGAAAGAGGGATTAGCATGATACACCGTGCTCAATAGGCTGCAGGTCCATAGAATATAAACGATGGCCGGAATTAAACTTCCCCACAAGAATGCTTGTTTAAGTGTCTTTTTATCCATATTGCAGTAATTTGCTAAAGTATGAAAGATCACTTGAAATCCAAAAGATGTAAAAACGACTGAGATTAAAGTGGCCCAGACCCCTACTTCGTGATAGCGTTCGGAAAATAAGGGGATGTCAGACCAAGCCACTGTCAGAGCTAAACCAGACATCAAAATGGCAACTACACCTAATAATCCCAAGAATAATAGACGATTCAAATGATCGATTAATTGGATAGGCAACAAAAGAACGACCATGACAACAAAGGCATAGCACATGGAGATGGTGTTAAAAGAATACTCTATAGATGTCTTGGCAGCAATTAAATCCTGTGCGACAGATGATCCTCCTGAGATAAATACTGCTAGTAAAGAGTAGGAAAGTAATTTAAGGCTCGTTGTTCCTATTAATTCTGCCGTTTTGCCAGCAAAAAGTTTTCCTAGGGCTCCCAAAGCAAGCCCTTGGCCAGCTTGCAAGTTAAGCTCTAAATTGATCAATGACGTGTAATACATGATAGACCAGATAAATAACATCAACACGATGCTAGGGATAAGGCCTAATTTGGCCAAAACCATTGGAAGGGAAATCATTCCACTGCCAATGCAAGTGCCTGCCACAAGCAATATGGCTCCAATTTTTGTGTGCATAATTTCCTCTTAAATCGTTTCGTTATTAATAGTTGGCAAATTGGTCCAATAGTTTAAGCTTAGTTGTACAGTGGCTACATCGTTCGTTTTATGAATACAGCTTCCTGGCAAAAGGGTATCTTTTACGATTCCGTTTGCTTTCAGGAGGACACAAACTTTTACAATAGGTCTCCAGTGATTCACGACTTTTCTTAGAGGCTTAAGAATGGTATTGCGGTCCCTTTCAACTTTGAATAGGTATCGGTTATGCATGTCATATGCTGTGTACGGACAACCCTCCATAATATTGACTTGGCCAGTAGAGGTTTTAGGCTGCTTGAGCCCGGCTTTAGCATACAAATATTGTATCCTGGAGTCTGAACAAACAGCTTTGCCTATGCGGTCGAATTTCAGTTCATCCCAGTTCTTTAGGAGTTCATGCTCAATAGAATGGTCTAATTGTTGACTTGAATCGTTGCAGATCCATCCCACCTTCACACCCACATTCTGGTGAAGGTGCATGTAGCGGGTGATCGCGGTTTGAGTATGAATATAGCGATAATGTTCTTGGTCTTCCTTTAACGTTTGCAAGACTGGAGTTTGTTCTAATGAGAGAAGTATTTCCTGATACTCTGCAAGCCTCGCTAAATCTGATGAGAGTATCACCTGAGAGTTTTCTGTTAGCTTCAGGGCGTCGAGCAGAGGCTCCAGGCATCTCCTATAGATGGAGACAATCCGAGAAACTTCTTTTTTCTCCGCCCCCTCATCTACAGCCATACTATCTGCGATCAATATAATGACTTTTGATATCCCTTGAGGATTCGCTTCCAGCATTTTTGATCTTAGTACCGCTGCTGACAGTAGCATTTGTAAGACATCAATAGGTAATCCAATGCTTAGACGATTTGTTACAGACCACAACCCTATTCCCATATAAAGATTTAATTTTTCTCTTTGAGGGATTTGGATATGCTCTCCATTATAAGTTAGCTGAGATAAACTCTGCTTTAGTATATCCTCGTGAGCAATATTCATTTTATTTTGTCTCCATTATTTTTTTTAAAATTAATACGAACTTTTTATTTGTTTGGCGCTTTTGCGGACTCAAACGAATATATTGATTTAAGCCGGGGTAGATTGAACAATTGACCACAGCTACTCCATAGTGGCTTGCGGTTTCACAAAAATGATCTGCAGAGCCAAATTTCTCGGGGACTTGGGCGATAAAATTTTGTCCGCGAGAGGGAATGATTTTAAAGTCCAACGTAGACATTTCACGCATGAGCCAAGCTTTTTCTCGCAAAATGTAAGCGATCGATTTACGCAGGTATTCTTGATCTTGAAGGGCAGCCTTGGCTGCAGCAATAGCAGGAGAACTCACTCGAAAAGATCGTAAGTTGCACTTCATTGTGGAAATGATTTCGGGGGAAGCCACGCAATAGCCAATACGAAGGCCAGCTAATCCATAGGCTTTTGAAAACGATCGTACGACAATGATATTAGGAGGCAAGAATCGACTGATGATCGTTTGTCTCACAAAGTCTGCGCCAGCTTCAGAGATTAATAGCGGCACAGGGGAGTACTTTGCGAGCTGCAGCAATCGACTAGATTCCGTCCAAATACCCGTCGGATTATTGGGATTACAGAGATGTATAAATCTCGTATCCACCTGACAGGCCTTTAACAAAGCAGGAAGATTTAATCTGAGATCGTCTCTAAGAGAAACGGGATGGACAGAACCTTGTAAAGGGATCATACACGCTACCGATTCGGGAAAGGTTGCGGCAGGCACGACAATGCTTTTTCGCAAAGCAAATACTCTTAGAAACTCTTCAAGCAGTTGATTAGCCCCAGCACCTAGCAAAATCATATTCTCTGAAATATGATGGTGTTGGGCGATTAAAGCGATTAGGGCCTTTTCTCCATAAGGATAGAGGTGTGATCTCCCTGCAACTTCTATGAGGGCTTTGGTTACTTTAGGAGAGGCTCCAAGGGGATTTTCTGATAAAGTTAAATCAATAGCCACGCGTTGCGTGGGTACGTAAGTGTGGCTATATGCATCTGGCAAAATGGTCATAATAAACTCTTTTTTTTAATAAATTGGGTGTCTGTCACAGAGAAACTGCCTTCAGAAAGAACTAAAGGAAGAATTCACGTGAAATGTTTTGATGCGACAATTTTAGTAACTAAAAGAGCTAAATCGGAAAAAAGAAAAAGGGAAGAGATAGGAAGCGTACAAGCCGCTGAAAGAATAGCAAGAAGACCAAGCAGTTGAATGCGAAGTCATTACTGTGGGTGTTTTAACACAAATTTTTAAGTTTACGTCTTTCATTAGATTTTCCTTTTTCACTCATTTTTAAATGTGGGGTTATTGATTCTTGGGCGTTGCTTCTAAATCGATAGCTAAATATAAAATTCATTGTGGATCCTGTGGTTACAAATATTTTAAGACAAAAAAAAACCCCGCTGTTTAGGCGGGGTTTTTTTATACACTTGTTAATTTTTACAAGCGCTAATAAATCTCCCGCCTCGTGGGTAAATCATAAAAGAAATAAAAATTAGAGGTAGGAAAAATAGTACGCATTATAAAACAAAACTTATGGGTTAAAGACGATGTTATTAATTTTTTGTTTTCTTGTCAATCGCTTAATTAAAAATTGCTTTTAATGTCCGGTCACCTGGCGTTTCTTTTGCAATCCCAACGCTTGAACTTTAGAAATAAATATGCCCATCATTTTTATTTTCGGGAGAATTGAGCGAGCACCAATTCCTTTGCCAGAAAATCTTGCTGAAAGCTATCGCTATCAAGCGATTATTTACGCGGGCGTTTGACTGAAGGCTGTCTTGTAGTTGCATTTTCGTTAGAATCAACCATCTCTTGGTATTTGCGTTTCTTTACCGCTTTTGCCCGTTCTTGTCCTTCTTCATCAAAAATATGAGATCTTATGAAGTCTGAGGAGAAGCTTTCGATAAATTCAGCATTATTCAGATAAAATAGGATGCCTTGGAGGGCTTCAACGTGACTTTCACTAGGAAGAGATCGGGCATAGCTGGCGTAGATGGTATGCATAATCTCTGAGAGGTACTCTTGCAGCATAGGATCCGATTGGTCGAGTTCACTGACTCCACGCAAAAAATGGACAAGAGTGCTTTCGCCCCGGCATTCTTTCATTCTTTCCCCGCTCAAATTCCAAGAATCAAACGCCTGTTTGACGATACTAGCTCGGACGGGCTGTTCGAAATTCATCGCAAATTTGAATATGAACAATAAATCAGCGAAACAAAGTTCAAGTTTTCTGCAGCTCAAATTTGCGTGTATAGAGTATTCGAGGTGAAGATCTGCAGGAAGCTTTAACAAAAACTCAAGCCTATGTTTTGGGGATTGCGAATTTAGATATTTGCAAGCCTTCTTGATGAGGGGATTTCTAGTGGTAGGAGCCGTCATTTTTAAAGCAATTTCCAATGCTTTCATGGGGTCGTTCTCGCTCAGTAAATATTCAAAAGCTCGTTTGTAGAGGGGGTTTTGATCTTTCTTGAACCTTTTCCCTTCAGCTAGCTTTACCCATTTAGACGCTTTATATCGCGGGATAGCGCCCATAATCATTCTAAAGAAATCTTGACGTATTTCTTCGATGGGGTAGACGGCATTCCTAAAAGTGGAAAGTGGTAAGGTTGTTGTTGCATTGTGTAAGACGGAAAATAAACTGGAAATGATGGCATTGAGATTTTTTTCTTGGTAGATGTTTGCTTTTGCTTCTTGCAAAAGTTTTTGAATAGGCTGAATGTGTTGAGCTACAGATATTAATCTTGTGAGAAAATCCTGAGCAAAGAAATTATGGGCAACATCAAGGCTGAGGATTCTCCATGTTTTATTTACAAGGCAAGGATTGGCTAAATCTTTGAAAGGCAAAAATGATAATATGTGAACGACTAATTCTGGCGGCAGCTGTAGATTTGATTCTTCAGAGGTGAGTTGATCTAAATTCTCTGGAAGTTCTCTGATTGTTCTCTGATGAATGATTTGCATATTAACTCCTAATTAAAAGTTAATTAAAAATAATATTAGTTTTTTAATTAGTAAAAATCAATTTAATTATTTTTTTGCTTTAACTTGTATTTAATTGGAGTATAAATAAGTATATACAAACTATTCGCGCTTGAATTTATAGGAGATTTAAAAACCTGTTCCAATTGATAATGGATGCTTGGAATGTAATTTTGAGTGGTGCGCTTATATAAAATAGAGGTTGAGATATCTCAAGTTGTAAAAATGTTTATAGAAGGGATTGAGGTTACCGTAGCATTTGATGGACGGCAGTTCTTAAATTGTGACTAAAGTCAATCTTGGCTTCAGGAACAAGATTGCTGTTGGATTGCATTTGATGATGTAATGCGAAAGTGGTGCTTAAAATGCCTGCAAGTTTGGCGCGGGCGCATCCGTCCATTTTTCCTGAAGTTTGAAAATGCTTGCCTAAGTGTCTTGCTTCTCCATATGTCATATTTCCACGCTCCCAATCTAAAGGAATGTCGGAAATGTGATAGATCATGGGCATTTTCTTTTTGATCATCTCGTTGACGGTGCTGCCTCCAGGTTTTGAAATGACTGTGAATAGCTCTGGAAGGGATACTAATTCAGCGATTTTAGTTGTCCCTGGACAAGCATGGATTCGGACGCGATTATTTTGTCGATAGTGAGTACGATTTAATTGATTAAGTTGTGTCATTAATGAATGATTTGCCATTTGGCTGACATCCCCGCATAAACAGATTAAATGTATTTTGGAGCGTTTGGGATTGTTTCCAACAATCTGGTTGATTTCTCCTTCACTCATCCCCAGCAATAGTTTTGCATAAACCTGAGCGGCTTGTGCGGTATTTCCCCCCATCATCACAAGAATGACATTCTCGTCATTCTTAATTTCATATGCAGATCGGAGCTGCTCTAACACAGAGGCTTCAATCTGCTCAGCAAATACTCTGCGGGTTGGGTAACCAAAACTGTACTGAAAAGTTTTTTGAATAGTTTGAGGATAGTGTTGCCCAAATTGATTTTTCCAGCTTTCTTCTGCGTAGGGGACTGTAATGCGAAATTTTTGTGGATTTTCAAAAGCGCATTTCGAATCTAAACCATAACAAAAAGCCGAAATGTCAATGTCCGTTGTGACAACAAGCAAAGGGATATCGAATTTTTTGGCGACTTCCAACAGCATCGAATTAACGAGAGGTGTGCAAGAGATGAGCATGTCAGGTTTGTGTCGCAACACATAGGTGCTTAGTAAGTCTTCGACTTTTTCTCTTTGCCATAAAAGGGCTTGAGGGGCAATTTTAGCCATGAAATTCAATAGTCGATTCTGTTCTTTTTTGGCCATTTCATTATAGATTTGTTGGTTGCTGAATTGGGGGGAAATTGAACGCAGGAGGTCTAAAGATCTTAGCGGACCTTCATAGATATCGACCATGTGAATGGTACAGTCAGGCAGGCTTTCAATGATCCCTTGGCTGGCCATCTTATGTCCAGCACCATAGCTACAGGAGAATAGCATTAAATTCGGGCGGCGTTTTGCGAGCTTGGCATCTGTGATGTAAATGGTTTCTTTCTCACTGACAAAAATCGCCGCCTGACTGTCCTGGCTTCCCCACGCAGGATTTGCAGAGAAAATGAGAATCAATAAGATGAACCTTGAGAGATCAACAAATAAATGTGTATGCATGAGTTTTTTTAACGACATTTTTTAAAGGCTTTTTTTAAAGTATTTTTTGCTTTTTTTCATCCAAAAGCTAGAGGTTTTTAAAAGCATTAGTTGCTTTGATTAAAGCATCTAATATGCCCGGCTCTTCGGCAGAATGACCTCCATTGGGGATCACTTGTAGCGTGGATTCTGGCAGTGCTCTGTGAAGTTCGTCGGCTGTTACCATTGGACAGATCAGGTCATATCGCCCTTGTATCAAAGTTGTGGGGATGTGGCTAATTGTGGAGGCATGATCTAAGATCCACCGATCCGATGGGAAAAACCCTTTATGAATAAAATAATGGTTTTCAATCCGTGCAATTGGTTCTATTCTGGCGGCATAAAGGTCGGTAAATTGTGTAAAAAGGAGGGGCGAATTTAATAAATTCGACACATTTGAATCTGGAATTAACTGTGAATTTGCATATTCCCAAAAGATCCAATTCGCAGCTGCTTTTTCTCTGGTTAAGGGATCTTCAGCATGAAGCAGTTTATGATAGGCCGTAATTAGATTATCTTGCTGTTCCGCAGGGATCGCAGCTAAAAATAATTGCCATGGATCGGGTGACAAGTGATTGGCTCCATTTTTGTAAAACCAGTCAAGTTCCTTATCCTGGCATAAAAAAATCGCTCTGAGAATAAGCCCTTTCACATGGTTAGGGTATTTAATGGCATAGCTTAAAGCGAGAGTACTTCCCCAAGATCCGCCAAATAGGATGCACTGATCGATTTCGAGAAATGTGCGCAATTTATTAATATCTTGGACAAGATCCCAGGTTGTGTTGTTTTTTACACTGCCTAGCGGGGTGGATTTCCCAGATCCCCGTTGGTCAAATAAAATGATACGGTAATAAGCAGGATCAAAAAAGCGCCGTTGATTGGGATCCGTTCCACTTCCGGGCCCTCCGTGAAGAAACAAAATGGGACTTCCCTGAGGATTGCCGCTTTCTTCCCAGTAAATAGAATGTTCTGGATCAACCTGAAGATACCCTGTCCGGTAGGGCTCAATAGGTGGATAGTACGTTGACGAAGATTCGGTTTGAAAGTAAACAAAACCTATGCTGGATATAATTAGGCTTAGAATTAAAAAATAGATTTTACTCATAAGTGACAGCAAGCTATAAGTTTTTGTATTTTACAACTATATTTAGTTTCTTTTTCTATAGACTATTGTTTTTTTGATTTAAATTATAGTGATTTATGAATACAAGACTTGAATTAACAAGCGCGGTTTATTCTTCTATCGAAACAGGATTCTATTTGCATTTCTTTTCAAAAGAAGAAGAAGTGGGTTTGGCTTGCGTGTCATTTAGAGAAAAGTATTTTTATATCAGTTGCATCTGGAGTTCATTAAAAGGGGGTGGCAAGACTATGATCCAGAAGATTGTTGAAGAAAACTTTGCTCGAGGTTTCCAGGGAGAAATCAGGCTGAATGCTGCGTGGAATTCTCATGGATTTCATTGGAAAATGGGGTTTCGCGTTGAACCTTCTAAAAATCATAGCCTTGAAAAAAGTTCCGCTCCAGAAAAAATGATGAATTGCGAAGACACCTCTTACAGAGTGAGTGATCTGATCAAGAAAAGGCTTATCGAAGCCAGAGAAAAAAATGAGAGATCTAAAACTGAAGACTTGAAGATGGTTGCCATGTACCTCCCCCCGGCTTCTATTAAGTTATGGAAAAAAATGATGGTTAGACCGGAAAAGGAGCAAAGTTACTTCAATAAACTGCTTTTGGTCGAACAACCATCGCTGGAGGCCGATTGATCTTTTGATAAACCCAAAGTTCAGATGTGGAGGACAAATGATTTTATGAAAAAATCTTTGCGAATATAACACATTTTTTATGAAGCTCGGCAATTTTGCAAAAGGATAATTGACAAACGATTATACATGCTTAAACGTTCTCAAAAAGTTTCAAGCCTCAAGTTTATTCGGTTTTTTTTAAAAAATATTGTTGACATATAGAGTTTGGGATTTTATTGGTTGGTTGATTAGTCATTAATGATTTCAAATACCTTTTCCAACTAATCGATTTTTTTCGAAGATTATTTATTTTGTTAAAAGTGAGGGCATATGAACAGAGAACAATTTGAAAACCAATGGGTTCAAGTAAGAGCTGCGGTTAAAGATAGATGGAGCAATCTAACAGATGAGGATATTCGTCAGATTAATGGACGATATGATCAGTTTGTTGCTAAGCTTCAACAACGTTATAATATTACAAGAGACGAAGCTGAAGCTCAACTCAGAAGCTGGGATTATGAAAGAGCTCCTAAAACGACATATCTCAGAGAAGATCAAAGACAAACTTCTGATAATACGTTGGGAAAATGGCTATTAGGTGCCGGTATTCCATTGCTATTATTAGCAGGCTATTTAGCTTATGAGAATTCAAAATCCCATGATCAAGTTAGAACAGCTCCACAAGCTACTGTACGTGAAGTTGTTGTGACAGAAACTCCAGGAGATCGTTTGATTTCGCTAAACATTCGTAAAGCTTTAGTGGACAATGACCAAATTACAACGAATTTGGACAATATCCGTATCGTGACTTCCAATAACACAGTGACAGTTTCAGGATTTGTTTCGAGCAATCAAGAACGCGATGTCATTCTACGCATTGTCAAAGAGAATAGCGGTAGTAAAACTGTGAACAACCAGTTGCAAGTTAAATAATCTCGCATTTGGAATGCGAAATTTTTTCGCATTCCATTCTTCATTTGATTTATATTCCCGTTTTGATCGATGATTTCAAGCAGTATTCAATTTTTCTGCCTAAAAAAATTCCCACTCAAGATTTCCTTGAAGAGCTTTTTTAAAGCAAAGAAGAGGCGTGGGGCAAAGGTTTATATGGAATCCATTTCTCAGAAAGCCCTATCAGCAAGTGTTAAAGCCCTGGGCATTGATCATATTCAACGGCATATTTTCCTTTGCTGTGATCAGACGAAGCCAAAATGCTGCGAATATGAGGCGGCGATGGCATCTTGGGAATACCTCAAAAAGCGGTTGGATGAGCTGGATTTAAGCCAATCGGGCAAAATATTCCGTTCAAAAGTCAATTGCCTGCGTGTATGCCAGCAAGGTCCCATCGCGGTTGTCTATCCCGAGGGTGTATGGTATCATTCTTGTTCCCCTGAGGTGCTTGAAATGATTATCCAAGAGCATCTGATTGGAGGGAAAGTGGTGGAAGCCTATGTCTTTGCACGCAGGGAAGCCGCTACTTCTTAATGATAAGCGGTGTAAAGCGGAAGGCCGTTCCATCGAACAAACCCTTGTCACTTAATTTAAGGGATGGGATGACTAGTAATGCCATAAATGATAATGTCATAAATGGGGCAAAAAGCGGCGTCCCTAGTTCTTTGGCTTGATGATCTATCCGTGCATATTTTTTCGCAATCTCATAACCATCCTGGTGGCTCATAATCCCCCCAATTGGTAAAGGAAGCGTTTCTACCTTATTTTGAGATGCAACCGCAATCCCCCCTTTATTTTCAATTAAAGCATTAACAGCTGCACATAGATCTTTATCGTCGACTCCTACAGCGATGATGTTGTGTGAATCGTGGGCAATGCAAGAAGCCAGTGCCCCTTGTTTCAATCCAAACCCATTAATGAAGGCCATGGCCACCGGAGCTGCCGTATAACGATTAATGACCGCCAGCTTTAAAATATCCCTGGCAGTATCAGAAATCAGTGTGCCATCCTGCTTCTTTGCCTCACCTAGAAAGTGTTCGGTCACTAACTGTCCATCCAAAACCCGGATGACCTGGACTTGATTGTCTGGAGAATGGATGACAAAATCGGCTTCCTTTTTGGGGGCGATATGAAAAGCATTGATCACATCACTTGGAACAGACGCAATTAGTGTTTTTCCATGTTCAGCCACCAATTGACCTTTAATGTAGGTCTGCTCGATAGCCAAGTTTTGGAGATTGTCAACGACAATAAAATCGGCAGAATCTCCCTTTTGCAGCAATCCGACATCGAGATTATAATGTTTTACAGGGTTATAACAAGCGCACCTGAGTACATCCATGCTGTCATAGTTGTGTGCGACAATCGAACGTTTTACCAGCAGATTAATATGCCCTTCCACAAGTTCATGAGGATGTTTATCGTCGCTGCAAAACATCACTTTATCAGCATGCGAGTGAATTAAAGAATGCAGCGCCTCATAATTTTTGGCAGCTGAACCTTCTCTGATAATAATTTTCATCCCATACTTAATTTTATCTAAAGCTTCCGCCAGTGTGAAGCATTCATGATCGGTGGAAATTCCGGCAGCAATATACTGTGCAGCTTCTTCGCCCATCAATCCAGGAGCATGGCCGTCAATCGGGAGTCCCAGCTCTTGCGCGACACGGATTTTATCCATCACCAGGGGATGGCGGGATAAAACACCAGGATAGTTCATCATCTCGCTTAAGTACTTGAGCTTATCTTGGACGAATAAAGTACGGATATCCGCTGCGCTAAGAGTGGCGCCTGAAGTTTCAAAAGAAGTCGCCGGCACGCAGGAAGGAGCCCCGAAATAGAAATGAAAAGGGACTCGGCTGCCATTTTTAAGCATGAAGCGCACTCCCTCAAGACCTAAAACATTGCCGATTTCATGCGGGTCTGAAATAGTCGCCACAGTGCCATGGCAAACGGCCAGGCGGGCAAATTCTGAAGGGATGAGCATGGAGCTCTCGACATGCACATGGGCATCGATAAAGCCTGGTAAAATAAAAGTGGGGTATGTCTCATTTGGTGTTGGGGTAATCGAGGTGATTAGACCATTATTCACCGTAATTGTTCCAGGGAAAATCTTCCGCTGCACAAGATCCACAATATTTCCTGAAAGATTGAACTGACCCATGTATACCTCTGCTAATGGTAGTTGTGGTCATCCTTTGCTTTTAGGAATTAAATTTAAAGTTTTTTTTAATTCCAAGCACGCATCAACTGCTCGCGATAGAGATTTTTTTGAATAGAGCTATAAGAGGCAGTTTTAATCAGGGCGCGCAGCTCTTGTTCGTAATTCTGTAACTTCGTTGGCTGAATTTTGGTATAGCGTTTGATGACAAGCGAAGAGGCCGGATTAAGCAATCCGCTTTCATGCAAGAGCAGGTAAACTTGAGGCGGGAAACCCAAAGCCGGTTGTAAAAGGTAATCTGAAACAGCCTGATTCGCATAAGGATATCCATTGGGAGAGGCTGGATAGCTATTTTCATCGATCAGCTGATACGTAGAAGATGTAAAAAGTTGTAGCAGGACACGATTCTCCGTGCCGAAATGTTCCTGACCAATTGTAAAGGCGCGTTTGAGTAACGCGGTATCTAATTCTAAGGTTTCAAATAGCCAATACAAATCGGCAATAGACGCAGGTTCCGTTGCTAGCGAAAAATTTTTGGCAGGACAAAATCCAATTTGATGATGGTTTCCGTAGAGGGAAATATGAATTGGTAAAAGCTGATTTGTGATTGGTTGGGTTTGCGTTTGAGCGGGTATTCCAAAAAAGGTCTGCGAAATATCCTCTAATGTTTTAATGTTTCTATGGGGATATAAGGGGACAGCTAGGAAATGGAAATCTGGCTTCAGGGGAACATTTAAAATCTCTTCAAAAACTAAACGAATAAGGTCTTGGTACACCCTAAATGTACCGGAAGCTCCATAATAGCCGACGAAACCAGGTGCTTCCTGAGCAATGGCTTTATCAAAAATTGGTTTATAATCTAATGTGACATTGTCAAGTCGGAGATTATATTTAATATCTGTCAAAGTATGCAGAGCGACATATCTCTCAGTAGGCGATTCTTGTGCATACGTGAAGGAGGCAAACATGCATAGCAGGCTCAGGAAAAATTTACGTCTCATGACTCTCCCACAATTGTAAAAGGTGATTGCGATAAGCTGCGACTTTTTCACTCGAAAAGCTTAGGCTGCGTACAGCTTCGCGCAGCTCTTGCATATAGGCCTTAATCGTTTCCTCTGGATACTTATCATACCGTTTGATGATTAGTGGTGAATTGGGATTTAAAGTTGCCTGATTATTCATAAGCATGCGAATTTGATTGGGAAATGGAGTGGGATCGCTTCCCTGCACCACCTGCGAGAATGGGAAGGAGGAATCTAGGGAAAGGCATTGAGCATCGGCTAAAGCGTAATAAGGCTGGCGCGGATCATAGTGGGACATATCAAAAATTTGATAAAGGACACCATTCTCGTGTCCGATCCTATCCAGTCCTATTGCAAATAAAGAGTGAATGAGATTAGGCGCCATTCCCAGGGTTTCAAAAATCCATTGAATTTCTTTTTCATAATTCACTTTCTGAGAAGATCCATTCACTGCGAAGTAGTAATAGGATGAGCTAAAAGGATTCCTATGATTGCCGTAGATCGCATAATTCATACAAAGAAAGCGCTCTGCATCATATACATAGCCTGATTCTCTCAAATTTTTGTAAGAAAAGACTGGGTGGCCTGGAGTGCGCAAAAAGTGAAAATCCTCTCGAATAGGGAGGTCCACAATTTCTTCTAAAATCACCCGGATGAGATCTTGGAAAATACGAAATTCTTGCCTACTGCCATGATAACCTATAAAGCCGATTTCTTCTCTATGGCTAATCCGATCGAACGTCGTGCGGTGGATCAGATTGGTGCCTATGTTTTTCAATCCTTGGGAGATCGATTCCCATCCACAGGCCTCAATATAGCGTGCCGTAGGAGAACGATAGGGCATCTCATGTTTAGGGCATTCGGGGTAAAGAGAAAAAATCTCTTTACCCTCAGCACCCAATAGCGAGAAAAAGCTAAGAACGAGAAGTGCAAATGTTTTCCTCATTTGCTTAAGCTGCTTCTTCGAGTTCTTCTATCGCCATCGGTATTTCAATAACTTCAGGTTTGCCTGGAATTTGGGAACAAACTGTGATGTGAAAATCATGTCCCTTGAGAAGTGGCTTTAAGCCATATTTTTCCCTCAATTGTTCGAGTGCAGGACATGAAACAGCAATTAGCCAAAGCTTTTTCATTTTATTATTGCTGTTGATTTTAACAGTGCGCAATTCAATGACGTTAAAAGTATATTCTTGCCCAAGTTCTGCGATTTCCCAGATTTCGTTTTCGATTTGTTCATTCTCATACATGACGCTGATGTGTGCGCCGATGCCTTTCTTACTCGTGTAATGACGGGGGGGAACCAGCTTGCCTGGAGCATCAATTAAAGCAAGTGCCTGAGCAATAAAATCTCCTGCAACTTCGACATAAAGATATCCGTTATCTTTTTGTTTGAGAGTTCCTTTAGGTGTAATCTGCAGAACTTGTTCGAGGACTTGAGGCTGATCCTCGACACAGAAATCACCTGCGTAAACGAAAGAATTAAAAGAAAATGCCAGAGCGGCGATTAAAAGAAATTTGTGGATAATATTTTTTAACATGCTTGTTTCCTTATGTTAGGGTCTATTATCCTCAAAAAAGATATCCCATTACAAAAAGAAAAGCAACTAAATATTAACTAGCTTGCATTTTTTTGTTATCAACGCAAATAAAGCTCAACTATTTTTTGTTAATCTAGGGATCGATCTCTTGTACAGTCGCTCCTACCGGATAATGATCTGAGGGGTTATCGATATTGGGAAGCATGGAGCTGAGGTCAGCCTTTTCCTGTTTAAAGCCTACGGTAGGGCTCACAAGTCGAAAGCATCCCCCATTTTCAGGTTTCAGCGTGATCAAGTAATCTTCTTCATCAATCGCCATTTTGCCTGCTTTGGAATGTTGTGCAGTGACCATGCGTCTTTTAATTGTCGTAGGGCCTACACTGGTAGCAACGAGCCCTAGGGCCTCTAAATGTGCGTGAAAAGCTTTTACATCTGCTTCAGACTTAGTATTAGCGTCGACTCCAATCAGTAGTTGCATATTTTTATTTTCTGGTTTTTGGGAAAGAAGCCGGTACTGTTCCATGATAAGGCTGATTTGCAAACGGCCATCTTCAGCCTTCGTTGAATGACCATGACCTGAAGCCAATAGAAATTTTTCGCCCGTTTGTTTTTGTGTCGCTAAGATCAAAGAGACCTTACCTTCTTTGTATCCAGAATAATTGTCTAAAGGAATAAGGGCATAATCAGATTCCCATAAATCACTTCTCAAAAAGACGTAAGAGCCATCCTGTGGATTCTGTCGATCGACAGAATGGAATAAACCATCTTTTGTGAGGGCTTCAGGGACGAGGGCATCGCTTTCTTGCGTAAATAACACCCCAGTATCAGCTGCCTCAAGTTTTTCTCTTAAGACTTGAGCTCGCACCTGAGCATCGCCAAGGGTGTGAGCAAAGATTTGCTTCACATGGTTAACCTGAGTAATTAAATCGGGATCTTCCGCAATCAAATGTAGATTAAGCGCCTGATAGAGCCAGTAAAAAAAGGCTTGGCCCGCTGGCGAGCTAAAGCAAGCCAGATCTTGCACCTTGGCAGTCTCGCCAAAAAATTGATGCATGAAATCCTGATCGAGAGCTGCAAGCGATTGTTTGACCTCGCCTTCAGCTAGGGCTAAACTAAGAGTTGTGGAATTAAAGATGGCTTGCAGCAAATGTTTTTTCAATTCCTCAGAGCTAGGGCCGGTTAAAGGATAGTCGGAACTGAGGATAGGGAGGTTGAAACCTGAGCCCTCTCGAGAAGCTTTATCGCGCAAAATCTTATCAAGGCTTAAGAGTCCGGCAGGTGTATGGCGCAAAAAATGAAAGACTTTCTGATCTGCATAACGCGTAAGAAAGTGGGTCAATTGATCCAAATCTTGCTGACTAAACCCTGCCGCTTGCAGGTCTTGTTGCAAGCGAGTTAATTTATTCAGCAGCTCTGGCGTGACTAGCTCAGCCAGAGAAGGCCCATGCGCACGATCTGCTGAGCTTGCCTTTAAGGTTAAAATGTGCCGGTAAAGCCTGATATCTGCTTCAGTCGCGTTTTCATCATGCATGAGGTTAATGATTTCTGAATCGGTGAGATTTTTGGCTAAGGCTTCTTGCGACACTACCAATTCGAAAACCCTTTGACGAATCGGGTTAATCTCACGACCATAATCCCCTTCAAATTCGAAGGGATCGGTAAAAATGCCAAGAATATTTGCCGTATGAATAATAAGGGAAAAGTAAAAAGACATACTATCCTATGCTGAATAAAATAAAGATTATAATATTTTAAATCGTTTTTGTCAATTAAGTTGCTATCAAAAATCGTGCTAGTGAAGAATTAATCTATCATTAATTCTTGACAGGCCTCATTTCTTTAAGCTAGTCTTTTACCTCATATTTGGAGGTGATTGATGAAACGAAGATTGATTTTTGCCGCACTATTAAATATCGGACTTCCCCTTAACGCTCTATGGCTTGTGAATGAGCCTACCGTAGTTATCTCAACAACACCTGTTGAAAATGGGCATATTGAGGATATCATTCGTTATGGCACTGCCGTCAAGGTAGACCAAGAGGAAAATGGCTGGGTACACGTGACGTATCCAGGATGGCATGGCTGGGTGCAAAAGGAGAAGCTTTTAGAAGTTGATGAGGATGAGAAGCACCCGAAACAAGCTTTGGTTGGATACCGTGGGGCCTATATATTTGGTGTCGCAGACACTGAATGGGGACCGATGATGCATTTACCCTTTGAAACACCCTTAGAAGTTGTTGAAGAATTGCCTCAAGCTAACCGCAGATGGGTGCTCATCAAATTACAACAAGGACAAACTGGCTATGTGCAGCGCAGTCAGCTGACTTTTTCCCCGCAAACGCTTACACTTACAGAAATGATTGGCTTTGCCCATCAATTTTTGGGGATTAAATATTTGTGGGGAGGTACGACTTCATTTGGCTATGATTGCTCTGGATTTGTGCAAATGCTCTACCGCCAAATGGGAGAGACATTACCTAGAAATTCGAATCAGCAAGCGGTTGATCCAAGATTCACTGCTGTGACAAAAGAAGAGGCGCAGGCAGGCGATCTGGTATTTTTTAAAAACAGCTCAGGGAACGTCGTTCATGTAGGGATGATGGTGGATTCAAAAACATTTATCCATGCCTTCACTAAGCAAGAATCATGGATTTGTTTGAGCTCTTTGACAGATGAACGCTTCGGCAATGGAACCTTTTATTTTGGTTTTGATATTAAAAGATTCCAAAATAAAGAGACTAAGCCCGCTGCCTAAGAGGAAGGGGATGCTCTACAGAGATATTTCTATTTCTTAAAGTCTGGGAAAGCTCTTCTGCCTTGTCTTTCATATAAGCGGCATTTTCTTGGGAAGCTTTCTCAGCCTTTTCTAACTTTTCCAAATTTCTTCGGAATTTAATGTTAAACTCCATTTGATCTCTGAAAAAAGCTGCTGTTTTTTGCAGTTGTTTGGCCCGTTTATTCAGCTGCTGAGCTTGAGAAGGCTTTTTGGCTTTAGTTGAGGAGAATAATTGTTCAGACCTATTTCTTAGTGGATACGCAGGCTTTTGCAAGCTATTGGAGGCAGAGGGAGTTGCTGAACTACTCTTGCTTGAAAGATCGCTAAAGAATAGCAGCACGAAAGCATTAATATCGCTGACAGTATATTTGGCTGTTTCGACCTCATCTTTTTTGAAAACCACCGTTGCTCCATCAGATGTCAGTGCAAACTCTTCAATATCATTAGCTTCGAGTAAACGATACATCTCAGAAGAAAATTCAAATTTGGGTTTGCCATCGGCAGTGGTGCGAATGATAACAGCTGTCTTATCTTCAACAGCTTCTGTAAATTCGATGAAACTGGTTGTTATCTCGATCTCAATTCTGACAGCATCATTGTTTTGAAGCTTAGTCAAGCACTCCGAAGAAATGAAACCCATCACGAAACTGCCAATAGAGGCTTCGCTTTCTTTAATGGCATCCAAAATATCCAGTTTTGCAGGAGGCTTGCACGGGATGTGAGGAAATTCTTGAGGGGATTTAGCAGAAGGATTAGGATTGATTTTCATAGCAGGACCTCCAATTTGCGATTTAATTAAATTTTAACAGAAAATAATTTTAGTTTAAATAAGAAAATCTGGTCTTTTATTAACAAAAGAGATGACATGCAACTTAATAATATGCCATTTGCCCTTCCTGATTTGTTTTATGACCGCATTCAAAAGAATTTAACGGAGGCAAGCAATGAATTCTGGTTTATCTTTAAAGAGACAAAATTACTGGTGGATCAAGACACTATGCAGCCTTTTCAAATGAAAGATCTCGCTTTCAAAAGCACACTCTACATGGGAATTTTTAAGGAGTATCATGTTCACATCGGGGAGGCGCTCTTAGCTGTTCCGCCGTTAGGAGCTATATGGCAAGATCTTAGAGGGCTTTATGGAAAAATAGATGAAGCCCTTTTTGCTTTAGCCGGAAGAGCGGCTCAGTTGATTGTTTGGCATCACACACATCAGTTTTGCGGACAATGTGGGAGTCAAATGACTGACAGTCAAACAGAACGCGCCAAAGAATGCACTTGCTGCCACCTTCTTGCTTATCCAAAAATTTGCCCAGCCATGATGGCTTTGATTCGGAAAGGGGATGAAATCCTCCTTGCACGCGGAACGCGAGCTCCTATGGGATTTTATAGCCTACTTGCAGGTTTTGTGGAACCAGGGGAAACCCTTGAACAATGTGTCGAACGTGAAGTATTTGAGGAAGTTGGATTATATGTGGAAGACATTCAGTATTTTGGCAGTCAGGCCTGGCCTTTCCCAAATTCTTTGATGATTGCGTTCACATGTAAATGGAAAAGGGGTGAAATCACAATTGATCCTTCAGAAATTGTGGATGCGCAATGGTTTAAAAAGGACAACCTCCCTCTTTTACCACCACCCTTCAGCCTTTCACGGATTTTGATTGATGCTGCCATTGCCCGGCAAATCGATAAAACGGATGAAAGCAGCCCCATGCAGGCTCCATAGGCTGGAATGTGCCATTTTCAGGTCTGCTTACGAGAGATTAGTACCTTCTTGGATCACTCTATATCTTCTCTTCACACGTTTTCTTGTCCTTCGGAAAAGTAGAGTCATATTCTTTGTTTCAGCGGATTTGCAAATCGCTTGTGGAAGTATTTTTGGCTACCCCAATGGAATTGAATAAAAAGAATAACAAAAAAAACTTAAATTTATACATAATCGGCATACTTAGGTTTTGAAAAGGATTACATCTCATGGAACGCCCAAATCGGCTTTTGCCATCCCTCGCATCCCTATCTTTTGAATCAGTTGTTAAGGCAAAATCTCGACTTGTGAATTGCATTGTGCACATATTGAAAATAAAATTTAATCTTTGCCTATGCGTATGCTTTTTTTGCTTGCCAGTGATTAGTTTACAAGCCAAGTCCGTTTTGATTGTTGGAGCAGGTCCCGCGGGTCTCGCTTCGGCCATTGAAGCACATCAACGAGGGTATGAGGTCACCCTGCTGGAAAAGAGAGATGAATATACGCGTTCGCAACTCATATTCTTGCTGGAACCTTCCTTAGCACTCTTAGAAAAATGGGACGTTACGATTCCCCACATGAAAGTTTTTTGTTTCAATAATGAAAAAGTAGGAGGGGTCCAGATCAAATATTTGGAAAAAGGACTGGAAGAAAAAATTCATCAGCTGGGGATTAAAAAGATTCAAGGAACATTTGTGGATTTTGCCGAAGACTTTCGTGTTAAGGCGACAGATGCAGAAGGAACTTTTAGCCTTAGCTATGATTTCTTAGTCGCTGCAGATGGGATTCATAGTCAAGTGCGCGAGGCCGCTCATATTCCCAGTCGACATTTAGGCAGTGCTAGAGGAGTCTGGATATGGATGAATTTTTCCGTGCCTTTTGATGAATGCGAGGTTTCCTCCATTTTGACTAAAGAAACCTATTTTATCCGTAAGATCTCAGTTTGGAATAAAAAAATTATTTTCTTGCAAAGCTTGCCCAATCAATTAGAAAATTTTTGCACAAGTTCACTGCAGGATTTAAGCGACAAAGCCGCAGAGTGTGGATGGCATCAAGAAGCGGAGCTAATTGCCAAAGGGAATGTCCGCGTGTGTGACAACATTGAGATACTTTTACAACAGGCCGAAACCTTTGTGGAAGAGAGCAAATCTGTGCTTGTAATTGGCGATGCGGCAGCTTGCGGTAGCTTTTTCTACGGAAAGGGTGTAAATACGGCTTTATTGACAGCGACCATTGCAGGAGATTTTTTTGACAATATCCAGATAAACCCAGAAGCAGCCTATGGAATCTTTAATCAAGAGATAAAAAAAGCAACTGATGAACTCATCAATCACAGTATGTTTTTATTTAAGTAACATGAACCTATCTCGATATTTTTTCCATTGATCTTTTTGTCTTTTAGCATCTTTTAAACTCTGAGAAATTGCTAAATATCTAAAAATCTAGAATAGCTTCTTGAAGGACGATGAAGCGAGAAACCCAAAACTGAGATGTTAGTAAATTCCCAATTTTTAAGGTCTTTCATTATTTATGCTAGGGGCCAATTTTTTTTAAAAGAAAATCTTCCAAGCTATTAAGGCATTCATTTTTGTCTGTTTGCTTTAATAAAGATACGTGAATATCAGGCAGTGAGGGAAGGAAAACTTCGTGGATAATATCTAATGTGTCGGGTATCATTGTTCGAGGTAATGTGGTGATTCCCATGCCTGCATTGACAGCAGCAATAATTCCTGCATAACTAGGACTTATAAATACCATTCTCCATCCAATTCCGGCATTTTGTAAAGAGTGAAGAGCATTTGCTCGATAGACACAAGGCTGTGGCGAAAGGACAAGGGGGACCGAAATATTCTTATCTAGAGACGAGGTATATTCTTTTTTGCCAACCCACTCCAAAGGTTCGGACCAAACCTCAACACCATTTGGAAAGTCTTCAGGACGGCTCATCTTGACCAAAACCATATCAAAAGCTCCTTTTTTGAATCGTTCGAATAGGTTTAAAGTTAAGTCGCATTCAACATTAAGTAAGATACGAGGATGGAGCCTAGAAAAATCGGTAAGCACATCAGACAGGAACATTACGGCGAAATCTTCGGGAAGTCCAAAACGTATTTCACCTTCAAGTTCAGGATGCTTAAAGTGATCCAAAACTTCCAAATGCAGAGCGACAATCTTATTTGCATAGGTTAGAAATATTTCGCCCTCTTGGGTAAGTCTTATTTGCTTACCCCTATCAAAAAATTTCTTCCCAAAACTTTTCTCTAAACTGTTCATTTGTTGAGTAATAGCAGACTGTGTTCGCTTGACCTTGTGAGCTGCTTTTGTAAAGCTTCCAGTTTCTACGACTGCTAAAAAACATCTAAGAGTAAATTCATCCATTAGAAAACCTTATAAATGTCATAAGAATTATGAATTTTTCTTATTTTACTAAACTTGTTACGATCAGGCAATAGAAAAAACTAATAGGTGGGTAGGCATGCTCATAATCGCAAATTCTACAATTTATTTTTTGATGATTCTTTTGAGTCCCTTGCTAGGGTTGCTGATCAATTTATTGTTTTATGCAAAAAATTTTCAAAGGGGATCACGCATTGCATCTCTTGGCATTTGGATAGGGTTTATTAATGTCGGGATTGCTTGGTTTTTAGGTTTGCCATTTTCAGAAAAAAATGAATCGTGGGGGTTCATAGCGAATGAAATTTCTTGGCTGATGGGTACTGTCATTTTATTCATTAGTGCGATTGTACATCATTTTTCGCTGCGCTATATGGAAGGGGATCGAAATTATCGCCGTTATTTTCTTTTTCTTAATCTGATCACTATCAGCACCTTCCTGATGGTCGCAGCGGATAATATTGTTATTCTGATCTCTTTTTGGGTCATAAGCAACGGCATACTAGTTGTTCTTATGACGCATAAATTTCAGTGGGCAGCAGCGAAAAACTCAGGAATACTAGCACTCAAAACATTTGTATTAGGCTTAGGTTTTTTTATTGCTGGGGCAGGGCTACTAATTTATGGGTCAGGAAGCTTTTCTCTAAATCAAATTGGAAAAACAAGTGAGAGTCTATCGCCATCCATCAGAATGATAGCCCTTTTCTTTATCATTCTAGTTGCCTTTTCTCAGTCAGGGGGCTGGCCCTTTCATCGGTGGTTGATTAGCTCCCTTAATTCACCAACTCCCGTTTCCGCTTTTATGCATGCTGGTTTAGTGAATGGCGGCGGTCTTTTACTGACTCGTTTTGCCCCTATTTTTCTCCAGGAGAGCCTTATTTTAAATATTTTGTTTGTGTTATCTATGATCACCCTCGTTTTGGGAGGAATTTGGAAACTTCTTCAGGCCGATATCAAGCGTATGCTTGCCTGCTCTACACTAACTCAAATGGGATTTATGATGATGCAGTGCAGTCTTGGACTTTTCCCTGCTGCTTTAGCGCATCTTTGTTGGCATGGTTTATTCAAGGCTTTTCTCTTCCTAAAATCCGGATCAACCATTTCCGAACACCGCCACACGAATGAAGAAAGAGTGAGTACGATACCAAGATTTTTTTTATCTTCGCTTTGTGGATTAATAGGAGCTAGTGGATTTATTTTGGGAGGCAATCTTTCATTTAATCTTGTCGATACAACGACTATCCTTATCTTCTTTGCTTGGATGGCATCCACTCAATTCGCTCACAATTTGCTTCAAAAAAAACTGTCAATTTTTTTTGTTTTGATTGCAAGTATCTCCTGCTTAGCTACAGGTATCATTTATGGACTGACTGTTGCTTTGATTGAAGCGGCTGTGGCGTCAGTGCAAATTTCGCAACCACAGCCTCTTAGCTCTCTCCATCTGATTGCAATCACTTTGATATTTGGGATTTGGATAGCGCTAAACTTAAAGCCCTTTGCCAATCACGAAGGATCTCTTTGGTGGCGACGTCTTTATGTGAGAATGCTCAATGCAAGCCAACCAGATCCTCAAACCATCACTTCAATTAGAAATGGATATAAATTTTAAGGATTTAAGATCATGAAAATTGTCGACGTAAACATCAAAAGCCTTATTGCAAATGCTGCCGAAATTATTGCGCCGCTTTGGCCGTTACAAACGATCATCGCTAGAAATCCACTCCAAGGCATCGAATCGTTAAATTTTGAAGATGCGATTGCAATAGGAGAAAAGTTTTTCGCGGGTCGCTGCGACATCAAGCGGAAAGCTTCTAGTAAAGTGAATCGAGAAATGATTAAATGGTGCCAGGTTTTTTTAGATGAAGGCCAAGCGACAATCACAATGCCTGAAAGGGAAAAAGGGTTTTATCAAGCATGGGCATTACTTGCCCCCTTCGATCGCAAATTACGATCTTCTAACAAAAATGAGTGGTTAGAGTCGCTGCCTTCCGAAGCTGAAGAGGCTATTTTTTTCTGTCTCAAGAGGCTGGCAATTCCGGATGAGCAAATAGAGGAATATCTTAAATATTCCCTGGCAGAACTACCTGGATGGGCTGGCTATATTAAATGGCGTGCTGAGTGGCAAAATAAAGAGATTGGACTTAAGAATCCGATCACCT
>PEQL01000017.1 GCA_002786175.1 Parachlamydia sp. | reverse complement strand
CTCTCTTGATCTCATGCCGCTATAAATGTCCTAAAAAAGGGAAATGCTTCGTTCCCTACCACATCAATGAAGCAGGGACCTGGCAGATTGGAGCGGGTAAACAACCTTACCCGCTTTTTGGCCTAAACTTGTTTCGATATTATGGTGCGTCAAATGTTGTTTATGTAGCCGAAGGAGAAAAAGCCGCAGCAGCTTTTCAGTATCTTGATTTACTTGGCGTAACCTCACCTTTTGGAGCAGACAGCTATGCAAAAACTGACTGGTCCCCCCTTAAGGCATATCAGCAATTTGTTATCTTGCCTGATCATGATGCTTCAGGTCAGAAATATGCAGAGGAGGTTGCAAAGACTCTGCTTTTGATGAATTCTGAGGCATCTATATCGGTATGTTCACTCCCAGGCTTACCGGATGGAGGCGATATTGTTGATTGGTTAAAAAGCCAAGAAGAGCTAGCAGATTGGGATGGATTTGAACCAATTCAGCCTGAAGTGGCTGAATACCTGAAAGTGAGGTTGTTAAAGCTTGTAGAGCAGCATAAGCAAAGATATCAAAGTATTTTTCCAGAAGTTCAAAATCAAGAGATTGAGCCAGACTCATCCGAAAATTGTTTGTCTCAAGTACCTGCATTTCCCTCTGATGCATGGCCTCCTGTTATTTGGGAATAGTGCCAAGAATGCGCAGCAAGTATGCGCATTCCACCAGACTTTTGTTGTGCTACACTGCTTGTGGTTCTAGCTTCTTTAATCGGCAGAAAACGACAAATTAGGCCAGAGAAAAATAATTCTAAGTGGGTCATTACGCCTAATTTATGGGGTCTTATTGTAGGAAGATCTGGTCTTTTAAAAACACCTGCAATGAAACAGGTGCTTTCTGGCTTAGATGATCTCATTCAAATCGTGATGAAAAAGCATCAGCAAGCTATGCAGGAGTATGAGGTACAAAAGGAAAATGCTAAAGTCAATAAGCTTCCTTTACCTCCGACTCCAACCCTTAAAAGATATAAAACTGAAGATCCCACTATTGAGGCTCTCGGTCCAATTTTAAGGGATAATCCTCAAGGAATTCTTCTTTTTCGAGATGAGTTGCAAGGATGGCTCAAAAGCATGAATAAGAAGGGACAGGAAAATGCACGAGCCTTCTATCTCGAAACATGGAATGCAAGTGCAAACTTTACTAGCGATCGAATCGGCAGGGGCGTGATCCACATTCCCGCAATGTGCCTGAATGTTTTCGGTGGAATTCAGCCAGGCCCAATCGCCTCGTATGTTTCTCGAATGCGCTCGGGAGATGACAATGATGATGGTTTTCTTCAAAGATTTCAGGTCATGGTTTGGCCAAAATCAATTCCTTGGATACCTTACACAGGTACACTTGATGAAGAGATGGAAAGAGACATCAAAAGGATTTATCTTTGGCTTGATCAACTTGCCTTTGATCAACATGGAGATCCAATAGTTTTGAAATTCTCAGATGAGGCTCAAGTTTTATTTGATGAATGGCAAGCTAAAATTCAGCCTCGCATCCGTTCAGATGAAATACCTGAATATATGGCCAGTCATCTAAGCAAATATCCAAAGCTTTTGCCCTCTATCGCCCTTATCATTGAGATGACCCAGGGAGCTATTAATCAAGTGCATCCGAAGTCGGTCTCGGTACAAAGCTTTATGATGGCAAAAGAGTGGTGTGAATATCTTGAACCCCATGCTTGGAAAATATACCAATGCGACCAGGTTAGCATCATAGAAAGTGCTAAAAAGCTTATTCGTAAAGTCCAAGAAGGAAAGCTGCCTGATGGGTTTACCGTTAGAGAGGTACATCATGGTAAACATTGGGGCGGTTTATCAGATTCTGCTCAAGTTCAAAAAGCGTGTGATTATGCTGAGGGTAAAAAGTGGTTAATAAAGAAGCAGCAGGTGCCGACTGGTGGTAGACAACCCGATCGCTATTATTTAAACCCTAAATTTCCTTGTCCCCATTTTTAGGGTAAGAAGGTTCAAAAGGTGCAAAAGGTCAAGTTAGGTTGGTAACTTTCGCACCTTTTGAACCTTGTTTGTCTAAGAGGAAATTCTATCTAAAAGCAGGTGCAATTTTCTAAAAAATTTGATATAAATAATACATAAAAAGGAGCTTTAAAATATGTGTGCAGCACCAAAAGGCAATCAATTTGCATTAGGAAATAGTGGCCCATCTCCATCAAAGTATACACAAGAATTTATAGAACAAGAAGCAATAGCCTTTATTAATTGGTTTTGCAAGCCAGAAAATATTTATTTCAAACGCTTTGCTCTTGAAAGGGGCTATCCGCCTGATGAGCTAGCTCATTTCGCTAAAAAAAGCGAAGTCTTCAATCGAGCGTATACATTTGCTAAAGCCTGGCAAGAGTGTAAAATCGTTGAAGGCGCACTTTTCAATAAGCTTAATTCTAACTTTGCCAAGTTTGCAATGGCAAACCTATCTGGATGGTCAGATAGGCAGCAGTTAAGTGGCGATGCTGCTAATCCTCTTGCTTTTCTCATGCAGAAAATTGATGGAAACACCAAGGATCTTGTTCATGATTAGCACTAATGTACAGTTAGCTGAGCAGCTTCTTAATGATCCTTTTTGGAGACTGAATCATCTTTATTGGATCATTGATAAGGCGGGTAATAAGGAGTTGTTTAAGCTCAATTGGGCTCAAGAAAAGCTCTATCATGAGATGTGGTACTGTAACTTAATCCTCAAAGCCAGGCAGCTTGGCATTAGTACGTTTGTCTGTCTCTTGTTCTTGGATCGGTGTCTATTCAACAGCAACCAACATGCAGGCATCATTGCTCATACAAGAGAAGATGCTGAGATGCTATTTAGACGAGTTAAGTTTGCCTATGATAGCCTACCAACTGAAATTAAAGCTTTGCGTATAGCGAACACTGATAATGCTCGTGAACTTCAGTTGAGTAATGGTTCTACATTAAGAGTAGGTACTTCAATGCGTTCTAGCACGCTTCAATATCTGCATATTAGCGAATTTGGGAAGATTTGTGCTAAATTCCCGGACAAGGCTCGTGAGATCATCACAGGGTCTTTAAATGCAATTGCTTCAGGTCAATATGTTTTCATTGAATCTACAGCCGAGGGACGAGAAGGATATTTTTATGAGATGTGCCGTGAAGCGCAAGCTGCGAAGGATGCAGGCAAGGAACTATCTAATATGGACTTCCGCTTTCACTTTTTTCCTTGGCATGGACATTCCGCTTCGGATTTCATAGAGCTACCAACCGATATGCAAGGCTATTTTAGTCAGTTAGAAGCAATTCTAGGTCACACAATAGAGTCTGCTCAAAAAGCTTGGTATATCAAGCGTGCAGAGACTCAAGGCGATGACATGAAGCGCGAATTTCCAAGCACTCCAGAAGAGGCTTTTGAAACCTCCAATGAAGGTCTTTACTATAGTCGGCAGATAGTTGAAGCGCGCCAAAACGGTCGTATACGTCGTGTATATTATGATGCTAATACGCCAGTACATACTGCTTGGGACTTAGGCTACAATGATTCCACTGCAATCTGGTGGTATCAAGTTTGCGGCCAAGAGATTCACCTGCTGGAGTATTATGAGAATAGCGGCGAGCCATTGACTCACTATCTCCAATTGATTAAGAGTAAATCGTATTCTTATGGCAAGCATATAGTGCCACATGATGCAGCTGTGCATGAATATAGCACAGGTCTATCAAGGATTGAAGTAGCTCGAAATCATGGCATCATCTTCACTATCGCGCCTGATATTGCTCTTATTGATGGAATTGATGCCGTACGCAATACACTTAACCGATGTTGGTTTGACGAAATCAAATGCGCTTCTGGTATTAAGGCTTTAGAGAGCTATAAAAAGGAATGGAATGATCGGCATGGCTGTTGGTCAAGTCGTCCTCTCCATAACTTTGCCAGTCATGGAGCCGATGCTTTTAGGATGCTTGCTGTAGGGACTGGAAGACTCGGAAATAAAGGTTTATCTGCTGAGGAGTGGAGAAATTTAAGAGAACAATATATTGTTAGTTGAATTATAAAATAATTTATTAACTTTGAAATCGGATAATTAAATTAAAATTTAAAATGTAAATACAGTTATTCAAGTTGCTTTAATGTGATTACAATCGTAAAATAGGAGGTCAATTCATGTTAAAATAAGGTAACATAATGAAAAATAAAATCACCTATCTAATACTTGCTTTTATTGTTAATTTTTCTTTTATACAACCAGCTTATTGCCAACTTGTGATGAATGATGTTTGTTGTCCTGAGCATGCTATCGAAGCTCCTCCTCCAAACCTTGATTGTGGTGTACGCGATGCATACCGCTACTTTTCTTTGGGGGTAGGTCCCGTTATCTTTATTCCTAATGTTGGTATCGGTTATAGAGAGCGTTATTCTCAATTTGGTTGGGATACAGCCCTTAGTTTTTCGACTATTGGATACGCTCATCAACTGAGTGCTCATTTAGTCGGTCATTATTATCTTAACCCTTTACGAAGAAATTCTGCTTACCTTGGCTTAGGTTTGATGGGAAGTGGAGTTTTCACTAATCACAAAGAAGGCGGTGGCACACTCTCACCAGACTTCGTTTTTGGTAAGGAACTTGAGAGGCAGGGCGACAGTAGGCATTTTATCGAAATGCATGTGGCTATTCCCACAATGTGGATGGGCTCAAAGCATACCCATTCAATGTATTTTCCTCTGATGTATATCAAATATGGAATTGCATTCTAACTCTTATCCTTCCAGAAGAATCTTTCTTTTGGAACTTTGGAAACATGATATGATTATAAAAAGATTAGCAATGCTATCCAGTCTAATATCATTAGTGTGCTTCAGTGGATATGCGTCAGCGACTTCTGAGTTCACCACCAATATGAATATGAAAACTCGCCTAATTCAAGAATGCAAAGATGATACCACTCGTTTAGCCTCCCAACGAATTAAAACTAGAGTAGTCATTAATCCGAAATCTGGCACCGATAGCAAAAAAAATATGGAGAGATTGATTTCTCAGCTTCTTGATCAATCCATATTTGATTTTGAAATTTTTTATACGAATGGTCCAAACCATGCGACTAAATTAAGCAAAGAGGCGGCATTGTTAGGCTATGGTCTTGTGTTAGCAGTTGGTGGAGATGGAACTGTTAATGAAGTGGGAAAGGGATTGATCGGAAGTGATACTGCTATGGGAATAATTCCCTCAGGATCCGGAAATGGATTGGCAAAGCATCTCAATATTTCCTCTGATCCGAAAATAGCAATCCAAATTATCAACCGGTTTCAATCGATACCCATCGATACAATCCAGATCAATAATGATCAGTTTATAGGGATTGCTGGGATTGGATTTGATGCCCATATTGCTAGACAATTTGCAATGTGCAAGAAAAGAGGATTTTGGTCTTATGCTACACTTGTTCTCCAGGAATATCCTTATTATTCCCCTCGAATTTTTGAAATGGAGATTGATGGTACATGGGTTAGGAAAGAAGGATTATTGATTAGTTTTGCAAACAGTTCTCAGTACGGAAATGATATCAAAATTGCACCTCAAGCTAAGCTGTGCGATGGTTATCTTAATATCATTATCTTAAAAAGCCCGCCCGTTTATGCGCTTCCAGATGTCTTAATGAAATTAAGAAATGGAACCATCACTCACTCCAAATACTACGAATCAATTTGCTGTAAGGAAGTGGTCGTTCACACTAATAAGTTGATCGCACATATTGATGGAGAACCGGTATTTTTTGAAAATGGGATAAGATTAAAAGTTTTACCAAAATCTCTTAAGGTTATCGTTCCATGATAGGCACTTCGGGCAGCATCTCCTTGACAGTAGACCTTAAATTTTTTGTAAAATCCAGTGATGCTTCAGGCACTGATCTCCTTCCCTGTTGAATGTCACTATGCAAGGTGAATACGTAGGTTAATACATGCACAAGATCTATTCGCATCTTGTCTCCTATATTCCCATTTATTTCAAAAGATCTACCCAAGTCACGACTGATACCATATTCCATGTTACCGCATTCCCAATCCAGAGGGACGCGTGAAATGTGATAAATCATTGGCACTTTCTTTTTAATCATTTCGTTAACTGTGCTCCCGCCAGGTTTTGAAATGACTGTACAAAGCTCTGGCAAAGACACTAACTCCGCAATACGAGGCGTACCAGGACAAGCATGGATAATCACATGTTCGTTATGCTTATTCTTTGATTCATTAAGACTATTCAATTGAACCATCAGATTGTGATTCATCTTTTGGGTCACATTACCACATAGACAAATCATGCGTATCTTATTTTTTTTATTATTCTGCCCTACAATCCTTTTGATTTCGTCCTCCTTCATACTTAGAAGAAGTTTGGCATAAGTCGTTGCCGCTTGTGCGGTGTTTCCTCCCATCATCACTAGAACAACATTTTCATCTTGATGGATTTGATATTCTTCCCTTAGTTGATTGAGAACGGATTCTTCAAAAATCTCTGAAAATGCATGGCGAGTCGGGTATCCAAAGCAATATTGCAATGAAGACTTAACACTGTGGGGAAGATTTTTACTAAATCCAGGATCCCATGTTTCCTTAGAAAAAGGAACCGTAATTCGGAAACGATTCCAGTCGCTTAGGTATTCATCGTCTTTAAAACCATAGCAAAAGGCTGAGATATCAATATCTGTCGTAACCACCAGAAAAGGAACATCAAATTTTTTAGATACTTTAAGCAGCATAGGATTAACCAGGGGGACACAAGAAATAATCATATCTGGTTTATTTTTTGCGATGTAATCCATCAACAACTTTTCAACCTTATACCTCTGTAGATAAAGAGTTTTTGGAGCTACCTTCCCTGCAAAATTTAACAATCGATTATGCTCTTTCTTTGCCATCTTGTTATATAGCTCTTCATTGCTCCACTTCGGGATAATTTCCCTAATAGGATCCAAAGATCTCAAAGGTTCATCATAGATATCAATTACCTGAATTTTGCATTCGGGTAAGCTTTCTACAATGCCCTGCGTTGCCATTTTATGACCGGCCCCATAATGACAATTAAAAAGCAGAATATTTGGCGCGCGATCAATGCCATCGCGTTTTAGATGGATCTTCTCATCCTTTGGAACGAAAAATCCTTGAGTCTTATCACTTGTATCACCAGAAAGAATGTTGACGGAAGACAATGATAAAACAAGAATTAAATAAATTTTTAGTTTTAATATACGCAAAATAAACAACTCCAGTAATTTACAGTACACAATAGTATCCTATTTCCTACTTTTATTGCATGTCGTAATTTTTACTGCGTCTCTTAAAATAGCATCTCACATGAGTTTAACAGAAAAACCCACTTGATCATATTGGGTCTTTGCGTTAAACTCAATGAAGGAGAGACTGTCCATGAAAAAGCCCACAAGCCTCAGTATTATTCATCCGCTTCTTAAACAAGCATCATTCACGGCGGATGAGGTTAAACAATTTGGTGTTTCTGCTGCCCATCTTGGCTACTACATTAAGAAAGGCCTGATTAGACGTCTAGGACGTGGCATCTATCAAGGTGCTGACTATCAAGGACCACCTGAAAATTTTCGATGGGAAGATCTTATAGAGGCTGTAAATTCTGTACCTAGTGGGGTCATTTGCCTTATTTCTGCACTGGCTATTTACGATATAACTGAGGAAATTCCGCGAGAGCATTGGATTGCAGTATCTCATACTACCTCCATTTGCAGAGGCGGCAGAGTTAGAATTGTGAGATTCCGCAACATGGAACTTGGTAAAACAGAAATGGATCTAGGAGGTATTCAAATTCCCATATTTGATCGGGAACGTACTATTATTGACTCCTTTAGGCTACTAAGCCGAGAAACAGCCATTAAAGCTCTAAAAATGGCCCTATCCCAAAAAGGGACAGTACGACTTGATCTTAAAAAACTTCAGTCGTATGCAAAAAAACTTAGATTTAACATTGTTCCCTACCTTATCACGGCAACGACATGAATGAACAAGGACTAAAAGATCGTCTTCAAGCTATCTCTAAAGAAAAAGATATTCCCTTCAATGAGTGCTGGAAGAAGCTTCTTCTTGAGCGATTTTTATCTCGATTATCTCGATCGACATGCACTCAACAATTCATTTTTAAAGGAGGATTCCTCCTTGCCTACATCATGGAAATTGGACGAGAGACAACTGATCTCGATTTTTTACTCACAAGCATAAACGCCAGTGAAGGCGAGATAAAGAAGGCTATAGAAGAGATTATCGCAATAGAATCAGAAGATGGATTTTCGTTCAGTTATGAAGGGATAGAGCTTTTAGAGCAGCCACATATGGACTATCCAGGATATCGCGTCAGTTTGAAAGCAACATTTGGCCGCATGAAGGACAAGATTCAGATCGATGTAGGTATAGGAGATGTTGTCACGCCCACCACTCGTGAATTGCATCTCTTTAAGTACAGAGGTAAGCCTATGTTTGAAGGTGAGATTTCCTTGGTTGTCTATCCTCCCGAAACAATCTTTGCAGAAAAGCTCGAGACTGTTCTTTCTAAGGGAGCTGCTAATAGTCGCATGAAGGACTATCATGATCTGATTTTGCTAGCACGCGAACCACATATAATTAACGTCAACAAATTGCAGGTATCCATAAAGAATACCTTTAGCAATCGAGGTACCAGCCTAGAGCTTATTGATTTCAAGGAAGATGAGCTCAAGCCCATGGAAAAGCTTTGGGTTGCACATCTCAAAAACTTGAGCAATTCAGGTCAAGAACTAAAGCTTCCAGAGAATATTCAAGATGTCATTACAGAAATCAACAAAATCCTTAAGAATATTGTGTCACAATCTTCTAATTTCATAGATTAAAAAATAATTTTAAGCGTTGTTGACCACCTAAACAAAGCTCCTAAGTTAGCTGGACCAATGGTGGACCAAATAGGGACAGCAAATCACAGGATATCACATAAAATTAGAATAGACGGAAATGCCTTGAGGCTGCTATCTTGATTGATGTCAGCTGTTGTGGTAAGCGGTAGTTTGAGGATCGCTGACAGACTCATAACCCGCTGGTTCTTTGTCTCAGATTGTTTTCTTAAGAAAGATCATGCTCAAATTTCACATAGAAACATTGTTATCAGACTCTTTTAAGAGATCATTCACCTTCCTTAAAGCTTTATCTTGATGCAAAACATACCATAAACTTTTCATTCTCTGTTCGTGGAAATTTAGTCTAATCTTTTATAAAAGGTTTTAGATATTCATAGGTTGCATCGCCATACTTTTCACGATTGTGCAAGTCATCTTGATGGCTTTTTCTTGGAAGTCCAGCTTGGACAGTTTCCTGCACATTGGGTTGATTCATTAAATCAACGGCTAGTCCGACCAAATCGGGTCCACAAGACGTAGCTGTGGTGTAGATGCAACGTGTGTTGCGTATGGCTGTTGTGTGGGAGGAGGTATACACTTCTTGGGCTGCTTTCAAAGCCGCATGCTCAAAATCCCGATACAAATTTAAGGAATCGCCATGCGTATTGATCATGGTAATGCGCGCGGCTTTTTCAATAGTTTGAGAAGGCTCAATCACTAAAAGAGTTACGTGCCCATGATTATTTTTGTTCCAGTCGAGTGGCAGGAAGATTTTTTGGGGTCTATCCTTTAGATTTTTTTGGAGTTCTTGTTCTAAATTGGCTTTAATCTGGTCATGGACATGTTGAGGTGTATAGGAAGCAAAGAGTGTGGGGGTATAAGCAATACGATTCTTGGCAGATTTATTGCCAAGCGGGTCTCCGGAAGGGGGAATACATACACAGTCTTCGCGATTGAAATAAATGCTGAATAAAAGATTTATGTTGGCGCACGTATATCCTGTAGAAGGATCTTTTTTCGATACATAGGGGCGGAGTAAGTTTCGATCTGAAAGTTGAAATAAGACATTTAGCACCTCAAAGGGCTCAAGGGTATCTTTAGGCAGGCCATCTGCAGGGGGAGTAGAAGTTTTAATGCTCCATTCAAACGCATTGGTCGGAATGCTAAAAGTTTTTGCCAGTTTATCGCGTAGTTGTTTCTCTTCAGGAGTATACAGCTTTTCGACTCTATAAGTAAGGTTCCCTACGCGCAAAATGTAGCCTTCATCCTTTGCTGGCAAATTATGGGGAGTGAGGTGTAAGCTATTCCATTTCTGGTCTAGGTTTTTGAAGCGTTTTTCAATGACGGTGGGAGTTGGCGCGGGTGATGTCTGGAGTTCTTCTAGAGCAAACTGTTTAATTTTTTCATAGAGGGCATAAAGACGTTTTTGCTGCTCGGGTGTCGTCTTTTTTTGAGAAGCATATTTTAAAAGGCGTTTTCCAATAGATTCGGGATTTGTTTGTGCAAAATGTAAGTCTTTTGGAAGAAAAAGAGAGGCCATGCGCCGCATAAAATCAAGCGCAGATCGATGTTTAACGGAGAGAGAGAACTTGGTATTGATGACGCGCTGATCGAGTGCATGGTTGGCTACTTCATAGTGGCCAAAGGTTTGTTCTGCCAATGTAATTTTTTTATCGAGATTCATGTGATTTCTTTGGCGTTGTTGCTTAAATCACTATACCACCCAAGTAATTAATTAACAATTATGTACCCCTTTGATTTTAAATACCTTGTGAGATTGTGGCCGCTTTGTCTCATTCACATCCTTGTACTATTTTTATGTATTCTTCGTGATTTCCTTTTAGTAGAAACTTTTGTGTTTATTAACTAAATTAATAATCAAATAGAGGTATTTGTATTATCGATAGTTGTGCTAAAATAAAGATAAAATTTTTAATCAAAAAAGAAGTGTTTTTATGGTAAAAGAATTATTTTTTAAAAAAAATCTATTAATTTCATCTTTTGAAAATAAACACTTTCAAATGGCGATTGAGGTTGAATCAGACGCCAAGATCCAAGATTCTAAGCTTAAAGAGATTGTTTCAAAAATCCTCAATCAGGTCAAATCTCCTGAGTCGATTAGAAAACTTAAAGTTCATCCTCAGGATTTGCAAAATATCACGTTCGAAATCAATGGGGGAAGTGCCGAGAAATTAGATCCGACTTTAATAAATTCTTTACCTTCTGATCTTAAGATTCGAGTGGCTCGGGCTGCGGTTAAAGCCCTGCCGCGACGGATGCGCACGATCAAAGAAATCAAGCAGGGTTTATTAAAAACCTGGCCCAGCCATGTCCCGGTGATTAAACTTTTTTGGGAGGTCAGCGTCCATCCTTTAAGTGTCTTGATCCGTATGCTTTTCCTGCGAAAATATGATCTTACCGGTCTGGAAACTCTAGAATCTCCACAGCATCAAGAGGCTCTTCTAACTGCATTGGACTGGAGTAAACACGCGCTTGATTTACAATCGGATAATGATCCTCTGCAGGCATTAGGAGAAGAATTTACCATGGCTGCACAGTTTACTGAAGGGGTCGAGCAAGGAAAAAAACTGCTCCAGTCTTCAGCTAAGGACTCCAAATTACATCTTTCGCAGCAATATGCTGTCAAAATCATCCAAAGATTCGATAAGCTTAAAGGAAAGAAAGAAGCAGAGAATCAATCTACAAATTTGATGCTTATCCCAACTGGGTATTGGGAAGACGCTGAAACTTTTCAACCGACGTTGCTGGCATTTTATCGCAATGCGCAGGGGAAACTTAGTTTAACAGAATTTACTTACGGCAAAAAAAATGAACCAATCGCGCGCGATTTTGTGTGGAATGAAGCGACTGATGCCGCTAAGCTTGGAAAATTTCTGGCTCCCATTCTAGGTTTAGCTGAAAAACCTGAGCCTAAGTTAAAGAAAACCTTGAAGCGGGATCTTGTCCGGGCGACTTATTTAAAGTTAGGGGGGCAAAAACTTCGCAAGGGGAATTTAGGCACTATTGGCAAAAATTTAGCGGGCGATGCCATGAATTCCGCGGCCTCCTTTATTCCTGGGATGCTGGAAAAGCCTGTTTCTACGCAGGAATTTAGGCAGAAAATATGGGTCTCCTCGGGAGCTGTCTTTGTAAAGCCTGCAGAGAATAGACGGCTTTTTATCAACCCAAGCCCTGGTAAAGTGATTCATGAAATGATTCGCCACCAATTTCCTGAAGCTCCGGCGGCTGAGAAGGCGCTATTTACCTTAGCCGCCTTGAATGACCGTTTAGAAAAAATACTAAAGGCCCTGCCGCAAATGACTCAGGAAGAGAAAATCAAATGGTTAAATCTCTTGGAACTCGATAGGAAGAAGCTGGAACGGCAGCTTGGTAAAACAGCAGGGGACGCCACTTTTCATGAGCTGGTATTTGACCCGGCCGGTCCTTTTGCACTTTTTGCTAAAAAAGTGGAAAAGTTGCGGGCTGAGCTTGATAAAATCGATCAGCTGCAAAGCGCCTACCAGAAAAAGCGTTTAAATTCACTGAATAGTGTGAAGAGCCATCCCATCCGACTTGAGGTCCCTAAGCAATTGGTAGAGGCAAGTCAAGGAAAACAAGAGGTACCACTCGCTCATCAATTATCAGACGTTGATTTAAAATTAGTCGAGGCGCTGAAAGCGGGACTGCTACATCCGACGATCGATACGATTACCGAAACCACTGCCCAATTGAAAACTCTTGGAGAGCGCTTGGATGCCTTAGTAGGAGAGAAAAATTACTACCTTGCCAAAGAGCTGCACGGTTTAATCACGCCCTACATTCCCCCAGCAACTTCTACGGATCCACACAATCCGGTGACACTTTACGATGTGCTTTACGACAAAACGGTCCAATTAGGCAAAAGTGAACTGCTCGATCAATTCAGTCTATCCTTAGAAAAGCTGACCCATTTTGACTGGGAAGCTAAAGTCAAAACCCGGGATCTGCCTCTAAGGGGTCCAGAGTGGGTAGATATGATTTCACAGGAAGTTGTGCTGGTTAAACTCATTGACTTGCGCAAAAAATGGATTGGGTCCCTCTTTCCGGGAGGATTCACGCTTAAAGATTTAGAGAATCCCCAAAAAATGGCGGAAGTCAAGCAGAAATTGAGCTGTGACGATGTCATGATTTATCTCTTAAAGGATATTTACAGTCCTCTCGATTATGAAATACTGATTGATAAATTTGTTGCAGAACAACATCTACGGCCGGGATTAAGTGCGGCGTTAGAAAGTAAACTCACAGCTTCACGTGTCTACTTAAAAGACTTTAGTGTATCCACATTTGATGAGAAAAAAGCTCAGCTAACCGAAGTTCGAACCATGCGCGAAGAAAAACATTCGGAAGAGCGTCTTGCAAAGGAACAAAAGCAAGCGGCTGAGATTGTAAAAATTTGGGATTTATACCATCAGGGCAAGATTCAGCCTGATCCAAAAAATAAGCGTCAAAAGCATACAGAACATTCTTTTCTTAATCGCGAACCATTGGAAAAAAGTAAATGGGAGTCTCCTAAAGCTAAGCCTTTCGCCCAACTTCCAGGGCAGTTGGTGGATTTAAATCGCCACCAGATGATGTTAAGATCGTTAATTTATCCAGACACGGCTTTTGGCTATATTAAGGGATCGCCAAAGATATTTGGAGGCATCCCCACGATGTTCCGCTTGGCCTTTAACCACAAGAATCAAGTTAAATTCGACCGAATTCGGCAAAGGAAAAAAGAAAAAATTCTTGATGTTATCTTTAGAGATTTACAAAAGCTTAAACGGTTGGATTTAGGTTTTGATTCCAAAAGTTCGAAAAAAAACTATCAAAGCATTATCAAAGAAAGAGATACACATAAACTATGGACTAAGTGGGCCGTGGCTCCTGGGGGTTATCTCGAGCATTGGGGGATGATTGGGCAAAGTAAAGAGGAATCGATTCACCAGGATGAGATGGGAAATCCAAAAGCCTCTTTTTTTGGTGTGACGCTTGGATTTATTCCACAAAAAATACCCGAATCTTTTCTCGAAAAAAAACGAGATGTTGATTTTACATGCACTTCGCCTACGCTAATGAGTCGTGAGATGCAGGCAGAGCAAGGCAGTCCGATCGATAATTGGCTTAAAGATTGCCTAGAACTGAAAGAAGGGGAATATTCTAAAGATTTTTCGCCAAAAAATGTGGAAGAGGTTTTGGATTTAGCTTTGCAGCGTTTTGATTATTTTGAAACCCCTGAGGAACAACGTCGTTTGCTAGCAGTTTGCTATCGTCCCCATCTCATTCAAAGAGCCTTAAGACAAAACCCGCAGTATTTTATCGAGAGAGGCCCAGATTTGCAAAAAGCGATTTCACAAGCGCTTGTTAATGGGCACCGTCAGCGAGCCACATTCCTGCTTTTACTATGCACCCATTTAGCGAGTCATGCCCAGCTTGCCAGTCAATGGGAAGGAATCAAGGAAGATCCTTATCACCTGCAGTTTGGTGATCCGCTAATTAAAGCCCAGAAGATGGCGGCAGTTGTGGAAAAGATGCCGACGTTTTTCTCAAAGCTCGATCCCAAAGAAGAGCAAACATATCTGCATAAAGTCATCGAGTGGGTGCAAGATCCAAAAACTTCTGCCGAGGAACAGCTTGACCTCTCTTCCTACTTGCTGAGTTGCCTTGCCAATGATTTGAATGCGCGCCATCCGGCGGCTCTGAAGCTTTTGGATGATCGGGCATTTCGGGTTCAAGTTTTACTGGCTGTCAATCGTTTGCGTTTGGGAAGCAAACGTTGCACCATCCCTTTAATTGCGCATGATGGGTTAGACTGGGCTAAAAAAGAACTGTTGCCCTGGTTTGCTAAGGTCCCTTATAGCGAAGAAGAGTTCAATCTTACACTCGATCGATGGGTTGAAAGTCAACAAGGAGAAATGGTTGAGGGAGGCGTGTGGAAGCAAAACGCCAAAAATCCAGCTCTGTGGGAAAAAGGTCAGACTCAAGTTAATGTGGCTTCTCTGCAAATCATTAAGTTTAGAGGAAAAAAGCCCAAAGGCATTCTGACAAGCCTGCCAAAAGTTGTGCTTAAATCTCCAGAATATGAACTGCTCTTTCAAGATAAAGCCTTCTCTGCTTTTGCTCATGCGGGTAAACCTGGCGAAACCATCTATACGTTTCAGGATGCCCTTAAACATAAATTTCGCATTACCCATTTAGAGCAAGATGGGTCGGTTACGATTGAGCAAAAGTTTTCAGGGGAACTCACTGGTTTAAAGACTTCTAAATGGTATCGTTTTAGTCATCCCACTCCCTATGTAGTTTTGACGGCTAAAGAAAAAAAAGAGTTGGGTGAAGAGGCCAAGACGGCCAAACAATTCGCTAAAATTGGCAAGAAATTTCCTATGGGAGAGACTCTATCTCAAGTGGCTGAGGCAGAAGAGGAGCCAGGTGCGGACAATAAACAGCCTGCGAGTAAAGGTTTGGAGAAAACTTTGCAGGACCGAGGGATGTGGATCGATCCCAAACATCCTCACAAAGGATTTGCCCTCTTGCCTTCGTTTCCCGGGCAAGTTTCACGGGAAGATGTTTTTCAGCTGACTTTTGATAAAAAGTTCCATTTAAAAAATGTACGCAATAGAGAGAAAAAGCAAGTTGTCAACGATGTCGATGAACGGCTAGCGCATGTCTTTTCTCCTATTTCAAGTGAAAACATTTTATTTCTACGCAGCAAATGGACCCACCGGGTGTCTGAAATCCGTCTGCTAGACCAAGGGATTACTCTCAAAAAGAAAAGTAAAAAAGCTCCCTGGATTGTTTCTTCTGGCCCTTATCAAGGCTATCACTGGCAGATTGGAGCAGGCGAAAGCGCTGCCGCTAAACAACTTCTCAGCCCTTTAGGAGTTTCCTTAGAGAGCTTTGGTATGACTTTAAAAGATCCCGAAAGTGGAAATACCCATCTATTGCTCTGGCCGCATGAAATTAAAGAGGAACATGCGCAACGCAAAGGCTCGATTGAACACTTGTCCTTTGAGAAAAGCGCCACGCCTGCACACCCCTTAAAAATCGTCATTCCAGAGTGGAAAACTCCAAGAGGGTCTAGCGCGGCTTATCTGTACTTAGCTTATTTGTATGCTGCCAAGCATGATTATGAGCGTGCTTTTCATTACATCCAATCTGCCAGTGCCAGTCGTTTAGAATCTCATGAAGAAATGGAGAGTCTGGTGCATGTGATGAAGATGTTCCGCACTCTTCCGGATCAATCTGTGAGAAGTGCCACCTTAAAACTTAAAACGGAATTATGCGGACGCAGAATCATCCGTCAGCAAACGCAGCAGGCAGAGTTTACAGGCGGGCAATGGGTTGACTTTTTAGGAGAAGCGCGTTATGTGGCTGAACTCTTTAAAAAAGTGCAAAGTTTTTCTTCTCAGACAGTTTTTGATCCCAAAATGGTCGAAGCCTATGCAAAGGGGAGTTTGCAAGAGCTGCAACTAGATCCAGCAGAACTGGAAGAAATCAAACGCATTCAAAATGAATCCCTATTGGAAGTGATGCAACAGAGTGATGCTTTTGCGGAATTAAAGGCCCAGGAAGTGCCTTTGGCTTTTGAAAGCAATGTGGGGATGGTCTCGCCTGCATTATTGACGCAAGTTTTGATCAGTAATATGCAAAAGCCCCCCAAAAAAGCAGAGGCTTTGTTGCCAGAGCTTTACAAGATGGACAAGGAAATGCTTTTAGGGAATTTTTTCACTTTGTGGAACTTAGTCATCGATCAAAAACTTTCAAAAGAAGATCTGATTGCTTTCTTTGCCCCCATTGAGAAAAATAACCTCTTGCAAGAAGGAAAAAAACTGGGGGATAATTTAACTAAAGCTCTGGGTGAAGGGGTTAAAGCCCTGGCAGTAGGCGATGATGCGACTAATTTGGATTCGCTGCGAAAGCTGCTTCTTAATCTGGCAGCCGAACCTGATTCTGCCAAGACAGCCAATCGCCGGTTTAATGTGCAGCAATTGTATAAAGTTCAAAAAAGCCTTCCTTCCGGTATGTGGGGATTGGGGCGCAAGCTAGCCATGCATGCTGCCAAAGGCAAAGAGGATAAAAAGCTCATAGACACCCTTAGTGGCATCGAGAGCCTTTTAAAAACAGCCATGGTTAAAAAAGAAGCTCCAATTTCCTTTATGCAAGGCACTGATTTTTCAAAAGTGGAAGCCCTCTTTAAAAAGGATTTTGTGAAGAAAGAACAAGGCCTCGAGATGGAAATTCTCGATTTAGAACTGCTGAAAAAACGTCTAGCTGAAGATCCAGTATTCTTCGGTCCAATCGTGAGTCCTGCTGTGCAGCATTTCCTGGCCGAAACAAAAGGGCCCATGCAAATTCCCCTCCAAGTTTTTATCAGCACCATAGAAGCCTCCGTCCAGCTCAATGCTATTGAAGAACTTAGAGAAGCAGAACTGAGCAAACGCATCGCAGGCTTGGAGCAAAGGTTACGTGCCGAAAAGCCACGTACAGATTGGCCAAAAGTAGACCAGGTGGGAAAATTTAGCCTCGATCTGCCCAAGATCTCCGAGGCATTAAAAGCAAGATTGATCCCTGTACCACCCGAAGCGATATCGATGACCCCGGAAAGATTAACGCGTGCTAAGGATCAGCTTAAAAATATTTTTAGCCCTGCCAATGCCAAGGGAGAGATTGAGAAAAATGAAAACGAAATGCTTTCCAAAGGAACGGATAAAGCGGCTTCTGATTTAACGCGTATTGTCCATGAACAGAGTTTTATCTATGACCCTGCCAGTTTAGATGCAGTGCGGCAGAGTTTGCAAGAGCACCGCAGCCTATTGAAGGCATTGTCAGATCAAAAGAGAGACTCCATTCTCCAACATCTGCGAACCGCGGCAAATCCTTATGTCTTTTCTGAGAAACTGCAATGGGCTTTGAAAAATGAAAAAACCATTGGCTCTGCATCTCTTTTTGAGACATTGTTAAACGAATATCAAAAATTATCGTTCAATGCGCCTGAGGTCGAAAAAGAAATCATGGAATTTCTAATTATCGATACGGAAGCAGAAATGTTAGATGCGCCCACCAACACGATTCTGGAGCAAATGCAGCAGCTAAGCAAGCAACCTTTAAAAAAAGGGCAAAAACGCAGTCCAGAGTGGATACAAGAATGGAGCTTGCATTCCTTTGCTTTGCAGAAGTTGATCACAGCTGCTTCGAATCGCGATTTTTATTTAGTCAAAACAGGGCCAGATCAAGGCAAGCTAGAAGATCCCCGTTTTAACCGCAAATTTTTGGTCACCCAGTGGCGGAATAAAGTAAACTTGCGCGAAGAACAAATTGCAATGACACATCAAATTGAGGCTAATCCAGCGGCTTTTTACGAGCTAGTGATGGGAGCAGGTAAAACATCGATCATCTTTCCAACAACCTTACTGCTGCTTGCCGAAAATGGAATGTTGCCCATTGGCTTAGTTAAAGAAGAATTATTTAAGGATAACCTTGAGTCACTTGACCGCAGTACACGCACGATGTTACAGCAGGCTGCATGCGAATTTACCTTTGACTTGAATTCAGATGCGAGTTCAGTGACTTTAGCCGAAAAGTATTATCGCCTCCTGAAAGCGAAAGAAGAAAAGGGGTATATTTTATCTACCATCCACACCAAGGCTTCTATTGAACATCAATTATGTTTGCTGCGCGACAAAGAAGCTGAACTGATCAAAGCCAATCCAACAGGCACTCCTCAGCAAACGATGGTTCTCCTCAATTCGCTGCAAAAAGAGCGCTATTGGTTATGTAAGATGAGAAACTTGTTGAACGGGGATCCAGCATTTTATGGCTTTGCCACACAAACCCTTGTCGATGAAGTGGATGATGTGTTGAGTATTTTGAATGAAGATAACCTAGCTTTAGGAGGCTCCATCCCACTGGATCGCCGAGCGACAGATGTTGCGGAGATGGTGATGGAGGTGGTGTTTACCTCGCAAAATCCGGAAGTCACCCGTCTGCGCGAATCTATTCAAAATGGGACCCAAGCTGCCTTGCGTCCTTCAGATTTAAAGAATACCTTACTTCCTGCCTTGGCTGGCGAAATTTTAGGAAATCCCAAGTTTTTAAATCTTGTGGGGGGGCTTGATCCACATGGCAAAATGCAGCAGCTGTTAAAATCGACCTCTAAGCAAGAGTTTACGCAATATTTAACAAGTGAAAACGGGACCGCTGTGGCGGGCTTTCCTGGGCTGCAGCAGGGCGGCGAGGAAGAAGCGACTTTCCGCAAAGGGATGGGAGCGCTTAAGCATATCCTTCAGATCACATTCCCCGTGGCCTTGAATCAAAATCCAGGGATCAACGTGGCCGTCAAGAAAACTGACGGTTTCACCGTAGGGCCGCAAACCAGTGGACAAGATAAGGAATCAACTCTCTTTGGGGATCCGTATGACGTTATTGTAAACCATTACCTGCTCTATGCGATTGCATTGCCTGACACCCCTTTCATCCACCAGGCGCTGGTTGAATTTCAGGAAAAATACACCTCACAATTCTTGGAACTTTCAAAACGCGCTTCCGCCGCGGGTGAAGATCACCTTCTCGCCTTTTTGAATCGACCTGAAAATTTTAAGGATCGACTCTTTATTCTTCGCACTCAAATTATCGAAACACAAAGGATTAAGGGATATGAAGAAGAAGTGGTCATCAACGTGCAAGAAATGGTGGATGGGGCCGGAGGAATGTCAGGGACATTAAATAGCTATTTGCTGCCTGAAGCGCAAGGAAAAGCTCCTGATTATATTCCCAGAACAGTGGAAGGCCAAACGTTGCTGCGCATCGCGAGCAAGGGAGATCCAGAAGTAGCAATTGCTCCTGATACTCAATTGATTAAGTCTTTGACATCCTACTTAAAAGATGATGCCTGCAGAGGTTTTATCAATGAAGGGATGTCGCTGGGGGGCAAAGATTCGCTACAGGTCGTGGCAGAGTTAAGAAAAACGCCTGAGGGTGGATCGCGTACTTATGTAGTGATGGATCCGACTACGCGGAAGTCAACCATATGGTACCCTTGGTCGGATCTCCCCACTCCAATTTCAAAAGCTGCTCTAAATGAATTAGCAACCACAAATCCTAAATTTAAAAAAGAGTGTGTGTTTTTTTACGCCCCTCCTGATACCAGGGGGACAGATTTTATCATTCCGGCAGGCTATTTAGTAATGATCTATGGACCTACCACAAATATGGCAGGGGCGATGCAAGCCGACTGGCGTCCTCGCGGACTTGGTCAGCAGCATCAACTTAAATTCTTGTTGCCCGAGTCAGTCGCTGCACGTATTAGTGCGGAATCAAAAATACCTTTTCCACAAATCAACTGGTTGCATATTCACGATGATATCAAAAAACAAACGTTAGAAAGTCAAAAAGGCTTAAATCTAAAAGCCACCAATGAAAAGGCGCGCAAGATTTTACCTATGGGCATTCGCAATTTGTTAAACCGCCATCAAGCTGAAAAAGATGAGATTAGTTACTGGAATTCACCGACGCGTTTAATAGATACATGGATTCATTCCCAAGTGCACATGGCTACACGTGACATCTTATGCAAATCTAAAAAAGTGGATGCTGAGCGAGATTACTCTCCCACAACTATGATTCCTGTCGATCAACAAATTCAAAAAACGATCGATGCGCAGAAGCAACGTCTAGTTGACCTGCAGTTGGCTTTGGGAGGAATTAAAGCTCAGGCTTCAGCGATGAGTCTCGCAGATCCTTCTACAATAGCATGGGTGCAAAAACGCTTTCAAGACATTGAAAAGGAAATTCAAGATATTTCCACAGCTTTAGTTACTTATGAGAACGACTATGCAGCCAAAAAAGACTTTCATCAGAAATATTTGCCCAGCCATGTCCCTAATCACGGGGGGGCTCAAGCGACTTCACAAGCCCAAGTACAGGAAGCCCAGCAACAACAGCAGCAACAACAGCAACAGCAGCAGCAACAACAGCAACAGCAGCAACAAATGCAGGTGAAAGCAATTCCTGGAGGAAATACTCGTAGATACCGATTTAAGAAATGGAAGTGGGAAGATTTATGGAGCACTGTTGAAAAGGACCGACCTCACCATGTCTTAAATGTGAATTTGGCTTTGGATATAGGCAATGACTTCGGATTTGATGCAACTATCGGATTGACAGATCACATGGGGGCTATTTTGCGAGAATCCCCTCAACGAGTGGGAGCTCCCCTTGGACGACTTCTAATTATAGGTGAGGTTGTGACCCTTATTTCCAAGGAAGACTATCACTGGGTTATTTCTCAAGCATTAAAAAAAGACGCAAAAAATACGCTTCCCAAAGGGGTTTATAGCTTAGTCAATGGGCAACAGGATCAAAGGGGAGTGGTTTTCAACGAGGGGCATGGAGTACTTCCAGATGTTTCCGATCCTAAATTGATTAGTAAAATCGCTCAAATCAAGTGGAGCCTAGGTTACTATTCTTATTCTCCAGCTGAATCAAACGCTTTGAAAGAGTGGTTAACATCTCTAAATAAAAATCAAACAAATTTGCATTGGAAATGGTTAAACGAAAGATCGAATATTGAACAAATTAAACTATTTAAATCTATTGTTAAGGTTTAGTTTTTAAAAATTTGTTTATTGTCGATTTTTTAATACAAAAAATTGTATGATGTATATATAAAACATAGGTGTTGATATATGTCAGAAAATTTTATTAATGGTAAGTACACATCAGGTTATCTACAATTTAATTATGGCGGAGATCATCCTGTTCAAGCTTCCATTAAAACTCCTTCTCTCCTTGAAAGAATATTCGCAAAAACTGTGCGAATTGAATTAAAAGATGATAATCAAACTAAATCTGTCAGATTGAAGCAATCGGATATCCAAAAATTTCTTGAATCCAATAATATCGAAGTCTCTCCCTATCTTAACAAGACAGATTTGGTGAAGTTATTTTGCGATGCCGTAAATCAAAAGGAAATTCAGTCAGCAAAGAAAACGCTAACGGGTGAATGCCTAAATGGCAGAATTACTTTAGATGCGTGGAAAGATGATGCCAACGGAATAAGCGTGGCGAGTTTTTGGCAGCGACTTTTTGTGCCGACCACAAAACTACGAATTCAGGAAGGGAAAAAGTTTTACACCTATACTGTCGTTCGTAAAAATTTAATTAAAAGTGCCCAGCAACATGGCATAAATGTTAATCAGAAAACCTCGAATCCTGCGCTGATTGAAAAAATTAAAGAGCAAGTTGCGGCTATGATTCAATTTAAGCCTGGAACGCAAAAACCTGATGAGACGCCAAAGCCTGATGAGACGCCAAAGCCTGATGAGACGCAAAAACCGGTTTATGTACTTAATGCTGTGAAAGGACAATTATTGAAAACCACTGCGGCATCTTCTTTTACCAAAACAGGGGAGAAGATAGAGGAACGGGTTTCAGAGGATGAATCGCTATTATTAGCCGATTTGATGGGAAGTCAATTTGCCTTAACTATTTATCCCGAAAACTCAATTCAAGTTCCCAATGATCCCATTTTCCTACAGGTTGATCATGGTACTTCTCAAAAAAACATCTATATCGACGCCCAAGAGCTGGCCGATCGCTACCATTTATCGCTAGCCGAAGTCAAAGCACACGCTCAAGAGGGAAGACTTGCTGAATTTCTGGCGACAAAAACTGACAAAATTGCTCTATTGGATCAAATTCTCACTAACTATGGACGGATGTTCGACAAGCAAGAAAAACTTAAAAAAGGGACCCTATCTCCATCCCTTTTAATGAAATTAGTGCGTACAGCCGTAAAAAATCAGGCTTTTAATAAAGAACAGACTATTGAAGGCAAACCTTATCTGGAAGAAGGGCATAGCTACTTCCCCCTTTTTCGCGATAAGAAATTGCATATCGTGCAATTGCACGAGAGCTTCCCATTAACGCCTGGCAGCTTTGCTCAGGTATCTAAGGTGTACAATCCTATTACTCGCCATAAAAAAGTTTTAAAAGTGGGGATTCCCGCCGAAAATCCAAACATGTCTAAGGAAGAAGGGATCGAATACGCCAGAAAAGCCCTTGAAAACGAATATGAGCTGCTACACTTTTTACACAGAGATTTTCCAGGAGGTAAAATTCCAGGGATTCAAAAGGCACCGCATGCCGTCACTGTTTTCACTAGTGAAGGTGCTCCTACAGGAGTTCTCCTGACAACGGCTTATGATTATGATTTATTTACTGCTTTAGGATTAGATGAAGCGGGGGCTCCCAGTTTTTTTAAAGATATGGATATAGATCAGAGATTGGATGCTTTTTATCCTCTTTTGAAAGGGTTTGAATATTGTGCCATTCACAAAAAATTAGGACATGGGGATATAAAATTAGAAAATATCCTAGTTAAAGACGGCCAGCTGGATTTAGCGGATTTTGGGGATGCGTATATTTTGGGAAAGGATAAATACTTAGGCGCGACTACACCGCGTATTGCTCCTGTAGCAGATATGAATCTTCTGATGGACGGGGGGACTAGTATCCAAGATTTTAATTTAACTTTTTCCTTGAGAGATGTGTACGCTCTTGGGGATGTTCTATTTACTCTGCTCACGGATGGATTCGAGCCTTATGCGCTGAAGGCTTATGATCCAGGAGCTGGCCCATATGACCCTGATAGTGAAGCAACTTTTACCCCTGAAGGGTGCCCTCCTTTACACGCGCCGTTCCGGCGTCATCTTCTTGAAAACCGAGGTGTTCCCAAAGAGATTATTGAGATTGCCGAAGGCATGACAAAGCTCAATCCTGATGAGCGCATGGATATTACTGAAGTCTTAGAAAAGCTTGAGGCTTATAGAATAAGTCGAGGCTTCCCATTATTAACATTTCCTAAAAAAGAATAGGATGTATGTTTGATATTACTGGGTCTACAAGTGCGGGCTTCCTGCACTTTAAGTCTGGTGAAGACCAAAATAAAATTAAAATCCCTTCTCTATTTGACAAAATTTTCCATAAGACAATCACGGTCAAAGTGAAAGTTGGGGATGAGGCCAATGCAATTAGATCCATGGCCTTGCGCCAAAAGGATGTGGTTCATTTTCTCGAGGAAAACTCAATCGCCGTTTCGCCTTATGCAAAGTCCCAGGAACTCACCCAGCAATTTTGTAAATTCATCAATCATCCCGAGCAAATTCCCAAAACCAAACCGCTCTCTGGCAAGTATGAAAAAGGGGCCATTAAACTCGATATTTGGCAAAGTGACCCCCAAGAGTCAAAAATTAACGTGCCAGGTTTTCTTCAGCGACTATTTACGCATACGGTGAAGTTAAAAATTCTGGAAGAAGGAAAGCTAAAAACTTATCGTGTAGACTATAAAAGCCTTAAGGAAAACTTGGACAAACATGGGATCCCTGTTGATCAGAAGGCATCTGATAGTGAACTTACGGCTAAAGTCAACGCTTTATCCCTCAAATTTCTTAGATTACCCATACTTACGGCGAATTTGGTTGAAGGGGTTTTAGCTCAAATCCAAACACCCGACTCGTTTACTAAAACTGGGGCGCAAATTTCAGCTGAAACAGAACCTCAAGAGAGAGTGCTGCTAAACGGGATGACCGATGCGCGCTTTTCGCTTAAAACGTATACAGATTCCACCTTACCCGAGCATCCTGTCCGCTTAACCTTTTCCACGCCCGGTATGAGTGATCTTTATGTCGATGGTGGAGAATTGGCCGCTCGTATGCACCTATCCTTAGAGAAGGTTTCTCAGGCTGCCGAGCAAGGAAATCTAGGCGCTCTGCTTAAATCCAACCAAGACCTCATTGAAGTTGCTCTTCCCAATTATGAACGCTTATTCGCCAAACAAGAAAAATTAAAGAAAAAGGCGATTCCAGCCCAAAATCTGATGAAAATTGTGCGAACAGCTGTAAAAAATGAGCTTTTGGGAAAAGATCCTGTCCAAAAAGGGAAACCCTATCATCAGAATGAACAATATTTGGCAGCTTTTCGCGATCGAAAGTTGCATCTCTTGAAGATGAAAGATTCCAAAGAAATTGCTGCTGGGGCGTATGGAAAAATTTTTCTGGCGAAAAGCTTAGCTTCTGATCACGAAAAGATTGTGAAGTATTCCATCGCTGAAGATACCGAAGAACAAAGCTACGCCGATCAATCTTTATTGAATGAGTACAACCTCCTCCATCGGTTGCATGCAGGCGTGGCTGGCGGAAAAATTCCAGGAATTCAAAAAGCACCGCATGCTATGACTGCTATTTCAACGGATGGAATAGATCGGATTGGCCTGTTGATCACAACCCGTTATGAGGGTAATATCTGTCAGATTTTTGGCACAGAAGATAGTACGGAACCAGGAAAAATCGATCAAAAAATTTTCAAAAATACGCAAGAGCGTATGGATGCCTTTTATCCTTTGCTTAAAGGATACGCCTTTGCAGCCTCTAAAGGGCTTGGGCATGGGGATATTAAACCAGAGAATATATTTTACCGAGGCAAGGAATTAGACTTAGCTGATTTCGGCGATGCCCGTATTCTAGGCGTAGGCTATGATACAGGAGTTTTCAATCGTGCCTACACTCCGCAAGAAGATCTTGAACAATTGGTGGCTTTGGAAGCAAAAATTGAGGCAAATCCTACTTCTGCAGATAAACAAAAATTTGATGAAGTTTTCGTAAAACGCGATGTCTATGCATTAGGTAGTTCCTTATTTTATTTTCTGACAGGGAAACAGCCCTATGCGATCGAAACTTTTACTTCTGAAGATCAGCCTCCCAAACAGGGGACATTTGAAAGAAGAGAATTGGAAGCCCAGCAAGTGCCGGAAGAAATCATAAATTTGATCGAAGGTATGGTGGCATTAGATCCGGCTCGGCGTTTATCGATTGCGGATGCTACCGCTAGATGGGACGATTTTCAAGTGAACAGCGGAAAATCTCCTCTCGTAATCGCTTAAGACAAACCACAAGAGACACAGAGGGAATTTCGGGTTCACAGCTCCGCCCATATGCATGCATATGAGCCTGTGACACTTGCTTTGCAAGTGTCACATAGGTACATTCAAGGAGACACCTTTTCGCCCCTCTCTGCGTTTCTGTGCCTCTGTGGTTCAAATTGCTCAAGGCAAACCACGGAGGCACAGATCATCTTCTAGGGCCTACTTAGATGGTTTGCGCTTACGTTCGTTTTCAGTGAGTAAACGTTTACGCATACGGATAAAGTGAGGCGTGACTTCGATCAATTCATCATCTTGAATATAGTCAATTGCTTGCTCAAGTGTGAAACGGCGGGCAGGCGTTAGGATGATATTCTCATCACTGCCAGATGCACGCACGTTAGTAAGTTGTTTACCTTTGATGACGTTCACGATAAGGTCGTTTTCACGACTATTTTCCCCAACAACCATTCCCTCGTAGACATCGTCTCCAGGATTGGTGAAAAGGACACCTCGATCTTGAAGATTAAAGCAGGCATAGGCATTGGTTTTACCTGCGCAAATGGAGACTAAGACACCGCGATGGCGGCTTGGAATGGCCCCTTTCCACGGCGCAAAATCTTCGAAAATAGAGGTTAAAATCCCCAAACCACGCGTCACTGTAAGAAACTCATTGCGATAACCCATCAAGCCGCGCATAGGAATCAGGAATTCAATTGATGTGATGCCATGTTCGTTTGTGTGTAGATGCTGCAGTTCGCCACGTCTTTTGGAGAGCTCTTCGATGACGCTGCCTGAGTATTCTTCTGGGACTTCAATATGCACGCGTTCGATTGGTTCGTGTTTAACCCCGTTGATCTCTTTAATAATAACCTGAGGTTTGGAAATACTAAATTCAAAATCTTCCCGACGCATGGCTTCAATTAAAACGGAGAGATGGAGTTCGCCGCGGCCAGCCACGGTAATTTTATCCTGCTCATCTTGAGATTCGGTGATTCTTAAAGAAATATTGGCCTTTTTCTCTTTCTCTAAGCGTTGACGGATCTTATTCATGGTGACATGTTTGCCATCTTGACCGACGAAGGGGCTATTATTAACTGTAATGTCTACGGAAACTGTAGGTTCATCTAATTTAATTCTAGGCAAGCGAACAATAGCTTTAGGATCACATAAAGTATCTCCAATAGTAATTTCAGGCACGCCTGAGATGCATACAATATCGCCCACGCCGGCTTCTGCCATTTCAACTTTTTCTAGGCCTAGGTAGCCCTCGATGCGCGTGACGGGGCAGCGAGTTTCTTTGCCATTTTCATCGATGTGAATGACTGGATCGCCTTTGCGAATGGACCCTTCTAAAATTCGTCCACAAGCTTGTCTTCCCACGTAGTCATCGTAAGAAATTGTGGCTGAATGCATCAAAAATGGGTTATCCAAGCTGCCTTGCGGGCAGGGGACAGCAGAGACGATGAGTTCAAAAAGAGGCGTCATATCTTGACGTGGATCATCTAAACTCTGGATGGCGAAACCGGAAAGTCCAGAAGCATAGCAGTAGTGGAAATCAAGTTGCTCATCAGTTGCGCCCAGTTCAGTAAACAGATCAAATGTTTTATCGAGAACGCCATCGGGATTAGCGTGGGGGCGGTCGATTTTATTGAGCACGACGATTGGTTTTAAACCCATTTTGAGGGATTTAGATAACACAAAACGTGTCTGAGGCATAGGGCCATCCTGCGCATCAACCAGCAATAGAACACAGTTAACCATTCCAAGAATGCGCTCAACCTCGCCGGAAAAGTCAGCATGTCCAGGGGTATCGATAATATTAATTTTGTATTCTTCGCCAGTTTTAGGATCGCGAAAATAGAGAGAGGTATGTTTAGCGAAAATCGTGATTCCGCGTTCTTTCTCTTGGTCATAGCTGTCCATCATACGATCTGGGACTTGCTGGTTGTCTCTAAAGATATTGGATTGACGAAGCAAACTATCAAGAAGTGTTGTTTTGCCATGGTCAATGTGGGCAATAATGGCTATATTCCGAATTTTATCTGGTGAAAACATGGATCTCTTGGGTTGATTGTTTTTGTAAATTTGTTTAGAATATCTTTAAATTACATTTAAAGCAAGAATTAACTTGCGCCTGTTTCAATTAATTAATTTCCTTGAAAAATGAACCAAATAGGAATAGACTAACTGCGGATCTGTTCCACGGCAACCGAATGAATTCAAATTTCTGAGCGTTGTTTGATCGCTTGGCTCCCTTTAAGAGGTTTTTAAATGATTATAGAACAAAATGACCACAACCACCATGTCGATGAATTATCCTTCGATGGTTATTTGTTAGACTCTAAAGTGAGCCATCTTGACGATGTTTTGAATGAAAAACTAGAGCACGCTTTCCACAAAGAAACCGCGCAGGTTCTTTTGCATGACGTCGCAAAAATTGCGAGTGAGCATGATCCAATTGACCTCGCCTATGCAGTCAGCCGCCTGCCGCCGCATGCCCGTGTGGTGGTCTATGAAAATCTTCCGGATTTGGACGCTAAAATCATCTTTATGATTAACACCGGAAGTAATACCCGCCTTGCTATTTTTCGCGTCATTGACGATCGCGAAGTTCTAGGTCTCATTGAAGGCATGCCGCCTGATGAAGCGGTTTGGATTTTGGATGATATGTCGAATCGCCGCATTAAGCGTATTCTTGATCTTTTAGACCCCAAGAAATCTGCTCGCATCCGTGAATTGCAAAAGCATGACCGTCATAGTGCGGGAAGACTCATGAGCAATGAGTTTTTTGCCTTTCACATGAATACCACAATTGGTGAAGTCGCTGCTCATATTCGCGATAATCCAGGAATCGAATTATCGCGCAGTATTTTTGTGCTGAATGATTCAGGCGAATTAGCAGGTTGTGTTCCAGGAAGAAATCTCATTATCAATCCCGACGGAGTGCAGCTGAGGCAGATTATGGGGCCGGTGCTGCATAAAGTAACGGTGGATACTTCTCGAGATGAAGTGGTCGATCTCGTGGAACGGTATAAGATCCCTGCTTTGCCAGTAGTTGATCGCGAAGATCATTTGGTAGGCGTGATTACTTATAATAACGTTGTGGAAGCGATGGAGGACATCGCAGATGAAACGATTGCCAGCATTGCCGGTACTGCTGAAAACGTCAGCGAGCATGAGCCTATCTTCAAGCGTTTCATGTGGCGTGCTCCGTGGCTTTTAGTGACGCTTTGCGCCGGTTTAGTCACCGCTAGCGTCATGTCTCATTTTAATGATCGCATTTGGTTTGCTTTCGTGCCATTTTTCGTGCCATTAATCACGGGTATGTCAGGAAATGTGGGGATTCAATGCAGTACGATTTTACTGCGCGGAATGTCTACAGGGGAGTTGTCTCCGGGATCGCGTAGAGACGCAATGAAAAATGAACTGGGCATCGGTTTATTAATCGGTTCAGTTTTTGGACTCACCTGTGGCGTCGTTGTGTATTTGCTCCATCATCTTGGATTTCACAAGCTAGACTTTGATCCAGTCATGCTTAGTGCGACTGTTAGTTTTGGGGTGTTAGGGGCCTGTATGACTGCGACAATCTTAGGAACCTTTTCGCCATTCTTTTTCGTGCGCTTGGGAGTAGATCCAGCCGTGGCCTCAGGACCAATCGTGACTGCCTTCAACGATGTCCTTTCAACCCTCATGTTTTTTCTGGTGGCGCGCATGACGAATGCACTTTATTTTTATTTTTATCACATATCCTCTCCAGCTCTTTTTTAAAGTGAAAAATGTATGGATGCCGAACCTGATTCAGAATCGTTTTGGAGCCTGTTTAAATTAAATCTGCAGGTTAAATTCCGCAACTTCAAAGAATTTTGGCGAATTGTCTTCCGGTTTTACCCCAACCGGATGTTTTGCCAGCAGGACCTGTATCTTTTGAGCCTCTATCTGTGGCAAAATCCTTTTAAGATTAGCAAAGAATTTTTGTTAAATTCAGGTGCGGCAGATCCTTATGCCTACGGAGAGACCCCTTTAACCACTTTTGCGCAAATTGCCGAAGCGTGCCAGGTCACAGCTAAGGACACTCTTGTTGAGTTGGGATGCGGCCGCGGTCGCAGCTGTTTTTGGCTGCATTGTTTTTATGGATGTCGTGTGATTGGAATAGATTTTGTGCCGCTTTTCATTGAGAAAGCGCAAAAAGTTAAGGAAAGATATCACTTGGAATCGCTGGAATTTCGCTGTGAAGATATGCTGACCTCGCATTTTGATGAGGGGACGATTTTTTATCTCTATGGCACCTGTTTGGATGACGAAGTGATCAGAAAATTAATCGATAAATTTTGTAAGCTTCCGTCAGGAACGAAAATCATCACCGTCAGCTATCCTTTGAATGACTATACGCGTAAGCCCCAATTCTCTGTTTTAAGAGAGCTTAGGCTGCCCTTTACCTGGGGCGAGGGAGTGGTTTACATCCAAGAACTCATTCCTACTCTCAAACAATCGCGTTAATTTTTTGCAAAAAGTCTGGGTTTGGCTGAAAGTGTCTATGGATTTTTGCTAACTGCTGACTTGCCTTGCGTTCGCTCTTGCTTATCTCAAAAATGCGTTTACTTAAAGTCTGGGCATGCTTTGGATCACTGAAAGCATCCCAGATTTTTTCATCTTCTTGGATTTTTCCCAACCATTGATTGCGAGCTGACATTGAATTTTGGAGACGTTCTAATTCTTTTAGCTTAGCTTCAAAGTCTTCATAGACCATTTTAAGGCCATTTTTCTTTGTATCAAGTTTGCTTTTCAGTTGCTTCATAGTCATGGCAGCTGAGGAATGCTCGCTCTTCATGGTGATCCACTGCAGATTTTCTGCTGGACCTAAATTAGGAACAGTTGCTTCCCATTCATTTTCAAAAGCCGCCAGAGCGTCGGGAGCTAATCCTTCAAAATCTGATAAAGACATTTGATGGGCAGCATCTTTTTGGGCATTCAGCGTTGCGAGTTTAAACTGGTTCAGGGCCTTTTCACTATCGGCATTTTTTTTAGCTGCCTGTGCATAGGCTCTTTGAGCTTTCCCTAATTGTGATCTGGGCTTACGTTTGCTGCTCGCTTCTAACCGCCCGGCGCGCACATCATCCAAGTATTTTTTAACTTGATTATTGCAAGAGTGTAGGCGGCCTGTGCCATGCAATTTTAGCACACTCTCCATAAGGTAGTTACGTACAGTTCCAAAGCTAAAAAATTTAGCGGGAAAATTCATAAATGCTTTGGTTTTCTCTTTAAATAGCTCGATATCCGCTTCAATGACATCAGGCCATTGAGTCAAAACTGTTTTGGAGCTTAAGCCAGCTTTCTTTAATTCTGCTTCAAAGGCAGCGTGTTGCTTTGGATCTGTTGGTGGCACACGCTGGGCAAGCATTTGTTCGGCAACCGCGGTTTTGTCCTTAGAATCTAAAACAAGCGCTACTCTGCGATTTTTTTCCGTGGAGGTTAATTTGGAGCTTCCTGGAGGTGCAGTTCCTTTTTTATGTTTGGTAAATTTGCCGGAAGCTTCTTCTGTGACGAGGTGGACTTTCTTGTCAAAATCAAGAATGAGTGGTTCTGCGTCCTTTTCGCCAATCTTAATCCCTATGGCGCGAATGTTTCGATTCTTTAAACCGCGATGTCTGGCTCTTTCCCTGTCATAACTTGTTTGAATGCCAGGAGTGAGGCTAATCATGAGGGTGCCCTGTTTTTCCCCTCTTTGCATATAGCTTTCGATTTTTTGCTTCGCCTCTTCGTAATGCAGGGCTTCGCGGTTCGTCCCGGATTTGATCAGATGACGCAAAGCCAAAGCCTGAAGATAAACGATATACATGCGACGGCTTTTTTCTTCTGCCAGGGTCGTGGCACATAGTTTTTTAGTGATTTCGCCAAAGTTGTCACCCGTTTTATAAGCTTCGGTAGGTACTTCTTCTTGAGATTCAAAGGTATAGGGCAATGTGACTGAAGGGCGGCCGTCAGTAAACTCTATCTCGACCTCCATGGGAATGCAGTAGCAGGTTGAGGAGGGGCGCTCATCTTCTTTGTCCTTGGGCTTTGCACCCAAGCGTTCCCAAGTTTGTATTAAGACCCCGTTAGGATCTTCGGGTGGATGCTTAAAATGCATGGAAATCTTGAAGCCTTGAGGGACTGAAGGGTCGCTATCGCGACTCAAGCCATTGGCAGCGAGAATCGCATCAATTTCGTGCATGAGGGTTTCGGATTTTTTAGTGGAAGGGCCTGTTGGCGGCGGAGCGCCGGAGCCTGGAGGGGTTGAAGGAGGGGGTTGGGGTGGAACTCCTCCCGGAGGGGGCATTCCCATTCCTGGACCCCAGTTTACGTGACCTGGTCCGACTCCGTGTGGTCCTCCCATAAAAACCTCTTAGTAATATTATTTATTAGTAAAGTCTAATTTTAGTATCATTTCTTAATGTAATTATACTAATTTTAAATGTTTTGTTACAATTAATCAATTGTTAAAAGAAGTCGGTGGGATTAGAAATAGCAAGGCTAGAGCCTGCTATTATCTAAAAAAGTACTTTTTTTTGTTTTTTTGCATTTGCTGCTTGCAAAAAAATCCACAGAGCGAATAAGATTTTGTCTTAATTAATGCAAACGACATGCTGGGGTGTAGCCAAGCGGTAAGGCAGCGGTTTTTGGTACCGCCATGCGGAGGTTCGAATCCTCCCACCCCAATAAATGAAAGTGAAATGAATGCCTAATCAGTCATCCCACTTGCACCTGTTTTCCGGATCCTCGCATCCGGTGCTAGCGCAGCAAGTGGCAGATTACTTGGGCATTAAGCTAGGTCAAATAAAGTTAGAACGTTTTCCTGACGGAGAGATCTCTGTTCAAATTATGGAAAATGTGCGCGGTCAAGATACGTTTGTCATGCAAACAATTGCGCTTGATCCGAATAACTATTTGATGGAGCTTTTAATAATGATTGATGCTCTAAAAAGAGCATCGGCCCGCAGCATCGCAGTGGTCATTCCATATTTTGGATACTGCCGACAAGATCGCAAAGATAAACCGCGCGTTCCCATTACAGCTAAGTTGGTTGCAAATCTCTTAGTGAATGCAGGAGCGACTCGAATCTTAACGATGGATCTGCATGCAGGGCAACTTCAGGGTTTTTTTGATATCCCTGTCGATAACCTTTCGGGGCGGCTGCTTCTGGGTGAAGCTTTTAAACAGTTTCAATCTGAGAATTTGGTCGTTGTCTCCCCTGATGTGGGTAGCATAAAACTTGCAAGAGCTTATGCCATTCAACTAGGGGTTGAGCTAGGCATTGCGATCAAAGAACGCATCCATGCTCAAGAAGTTCAGGTTGTGACGTTATTCGGGGATCTAAAAGGAAAAGATGTACTTCTCGCTGATGATATGAGTTCCACTGCTGGAACCTTGTTGTCAGCTGCGAAAGCGTGCCAAGAGAAGGGAGCTCGCCGAGTATTTGCTGCAGTGACACACGGATTGTTCGTTGGAAACGCCGTAGATAAGCTTGAAGCAAGTGCAATTGAAGCAGTTCTTATGAGTAATACCATACCTTACACAGAAAGGTTGAGCCAATCAACCAAGATTAAATCCATTTCTGTGGCAAGTCTCTTTGGACAGGCAATAAACTGTATTTTGTTAAAGCAGTCCATCTCTTCTCTTTATGAAATCTCTAGTTGTGAAATGCCATCGCTCGGGTAAATCGAGGCATTTTACAGATACAGCAGGTGATCGACTCCTTTTATGATGAAAGGTGACGCCTGCTTTTATTTAACTCAGTTTTTGGAGGATCCATGAAACTAAAAGCTTTCAAGCGAAGTGCTGAAAAATCGAATAACAATAAATTGCGCCGTGAAGGTAAAATTCCCGCTATTATCTATAAAAAAGGCAAAGACGGGGAGCTTCTGGCTGTTGATAAGCAAATGTTCACAGCTGCCGTGCGTAAATTACAGCCAGGTCAGTTGCCGACAACTGTTTTTTATCTAGAAGATGAAAAAGGGGCTGAGCGTCGCGTCATCGTGAAGGAAATTCAGTACAATGTCGTTAATTATGACGTCATCCATCTCGATTTTGAAGAATTAGTCGACAATATCCTGGTGAATGTCAAAGTGCCAATCGAATGCACAGGTGTTGCAGACTGCCCAGGACTTAAATTAGGCGGTGCCTTGCGTTTGGTCATTCGTCATTTGAAAATTCGCTGTTTGCCAAAAGATATCCCCACAGCCTTTTTGGTGGATATTTCAAACTTGTCAATGAATGAAACAAAACGTTTGATTGAGCTAGATATTCCTGAGACAGTTCGTCCGCTCATGAATTTAAATGAAGTCGCTGTGGCGATTGTTAAACGCTAACGATAAGGATCGATCCCTGTGCAAGAGCAATCCAAACAACATTTTTTTGTCGGTTTGGGGAATCCTGGTAAGAAATATGAGATGACACGCCATAATATCGGTTTTCTCGTCGTTCAAGCCTTTGCCCAGCATTTTGGCATGAGCTTTGTACAGGAAAATAAATTTAAGGGAACCGTAGCGAAAAAAAAACTTCATCAAACTGAAGTGCACCTTTTGCTACCGGCAACATTTATGAATGAGAGTGGACAAGCGGTCAGACGCTACATGGATTTTTATAAAATACCACTCACAGCCATGACAGTTGTCGTAGATGATGCAGACCTTTCCTTCGGCACTATCCGCTTAAGGACTCAAGGAAGTGCAGGAGGACATAATGGTCTTAAGAGCATTATTTCCCATGTTGGAACAACCCAGTTCGCACGTTTGCGAATGGGAATAGGGCGTCCTGATCGAGAAAAATCACAAGACGAACTAGCAGATTATGTATTAGATAACTTTTCACAGAATGAGATGTCCCATTTAGCTACATTCCTAAAGCAAGGCGTGAGTGTATTAGAGCGCTTGCTGACACAAGAAGTAGCAGAGGCAATGAATATTGTTAATGGGAATACGTTAACATCTCACTAACTTTAGTAGACCATTAGACATGGTCGGGAGAACAAGCAATGAGTGAAAATAAGCAGCACTTATATGAAGGAATGTATGTCATTAGTGCGACATTGAGCGATGAGGCACGTAAAAAAGCCCTGGAAAAAATCCAGAATGGGATCGTGGAACATGGTGGAGAAATCCTAAAAGTTCATGACCAAGGAAGACGTCGTTTAGCCTATCAAATCGACGGACACCGTGAAGGGTATTATTACCTAATTTACTTCTCGGTTCTACCAGCGGCGATTTCAGAGCTTTGGCATGATTATCATCTGAATGAAGATCTGATTCGTTTTATCACTCTCCGTACAGAAAAAGTCATGGAGAAAATCGAGTTTAAATCTTTAGTGGAAGCACAGTAGGGAGTATTCATTATGTCGTTTAAAAATACAAAGCGTGCAAGTACAAAAGATATGCGCACACGTAAACGTAAAAGTTGTCCTTTTACAGCAGCTGGGATCACTGAAATTGATTACAAAGATGTGAATACTCTCAGTAAATTTATCACAGAGCGAGGAAAAATTTTACCGCGACGAATTACAGGTGTTTCAGCCTTCCATCAAAAAAAGCTAGCTGAAGCAATTAAAAGAGCTCGTCACATCGCTTTGTTGCCTTTTGTGGCAGAAGTATAAGATCAATAGATTAGGAGATAAGTCTCATGGCAAATAAATTGCTGTTAATTGAAGATGTAGAAAACCTAGGGCGAAGTGGCGACCTTGTGTCAGTCAAGCCAGGGTTTGCACGTAACTACCTTTTTCCTCAAGGATTTGCAATTCCTGCGGATAAACGTGCATTAAAAATGCGTGCACGTTTGCAAGAAGCGCGCGAGCAAAAAGCCGCGGTTGACAAATCAGAAGCTGAAGAAATCGCAGCAAAACTGGCTGAAGTCACATTGCTAGCAGTGGTTAAAGTAGACCATGACGGACATATGTACGGTTCAGTGTCGAGCGCGGATATTGTGCATCTTTTAACGGAACATGGTATGCCGGTTGAAAAACGTTTCATTGTGTTGAAACACCCTATTAAAGAAGTTGGTGTTTACAATATTCCGGTGAAACTGAAAGAAGGCGTTACTGGTTCATTTGTTTTAAAAGTTCTTTCAGAAGAAGCTAGCCGTGAAGCTGCTCAAACTGAAGCAAGTGCAGAGAAAGAGTAGCGCGATTTTTGGATAAGCTTTTCATGAATCCGTGAAAATTCTTATCCAGGACCCGCGTCAATCTTTCCCCTTGCTAAGAACATGTCTCTGTGAACTCTGTGTCATTTGTGGAATCATACCCTCGATGCACAGAGAGCACTGAGAAGCATTCGCGTTATATCCCTTTGCCAAATCAAGTGACATATGCTTTCTTTCTATTCTCCAGCCAAAATTAATCTCTTTTTACAAATTTTAGCACGTCGTGCGGATGGGTATCATCAACTCGCTACACTCATGCAAACCATCGGCCTAGCAGATCGATTGCATATTGAGCTAGCCACTCATGATGAGCTCACTTGTACAGATGCTGACATTCCGACGGATGAAACAAATTTAGTCAGAAAAGCCAGTGCTCTGTTTCGTCAAGTCAGCGGCCTGAATGTGCATTGTAAAGTTCATTTGGAAAAGCAGATCCCTCATCAAGCCGGATTAGGAGGGGGAAGCAGCAATGCTGCCACCACCCTATGGGCACTTAATCAGCTCACTGGAAAGCCTTTTACCACTCAGCAGTTGTTAGAGACAAGTGCCCAGATCGGATCAGACATTCCCTTCTTTTTTTCGCAAGGCACTGCCTATTGTTCTGGAAGAGGGGAAATCGTCGAGGCAGTTCCCTATGCTTCCGTTGACGCTGTCACCATTGTCAAACCGATGGAAGGATTAGCTACGGCTACGATCTATCAAAGCCTTAACTTGGACAATGTGTGCAAGCAATCCTCTCAGGAAGTCCTAAAAAGTTTTAGCAGTCAAAATCCTTTGTATTTCAATGATTTGGAGCCACCTGCTTTCTCCCGTATGCCCATGTTATCGACGCTTAAAAAGACATTGACTGAAAGGGGATTTAGAACCGTGCTCATGTCAGGCAGCGGCTCAGCCTTTTTTTGTTTAGGAGAGGGTAACCTCGAGTATTTGCCTGCAAATCTATATAGCTGTGTCACAAGTTTTATGAGGCGCCCCTCTGACAGCTGGTATACTCCTTAAGCGCGCCCCCTTCAAAAGCTATTCATGTTCCTGACGTGGATATTCCTGCATAAAATCTATTAAAGAATCCATCATCTGTTGTGTTTCCATGTAGGTATTATCGATGATAAGATCTTGCTTTTCTTTGGGTACAATATAAAAATGCTCATAGCAGCCCTCTTTGAAAGGACTCGTAAAATCTTCGCGAAGCTTTTGAAATTGTTGGCGGGAAAGTTCTTCGTAAGTAAATATCGACTGTCGGACATCCTTCTTATTTTGAAGATTCAAGGCGGTTTCATCGAATGCAGCATTTAACATTTCCTTATCGATTTTATACGGAGAAGGTTTATGGCTGATTTGATAAAGAGAGCAAAAACTTCCCATCAATTGGAGAACATATCGATTAGCTCGAATATTTTCTTTGGCAATGCCTTCCCGATTACGTTTTAGAAGCCTTTGATAAGCCGCTGGGAAATCGCAATATAGCAGAATTCGGATGACAGGTGTCTGTGGAAACACTTGCTGGATTTGATTTGCGGTGAAATCCCAAGAATCTAGAAGCACACATTTAGCCTGCAAAAGTGCCGCACGCATCTTTCCAAGAACTTTTTGTTGAATTCGGCGATTTATCGCTTTAGTCCATAGACGATTGGAAGGATGGTTCAGCGTGTTCTGAATGCGATCAAGAGCGATTGTCGCCATTTGACGATCTGCCTCGCTCGCAGTCTTGTTAAAAAAAACATCCTTGGCTCGAATCGCATGGTACCGATTTCCCGGGGCGATGGCATGTGCAATCGATTCATACTCAAGCGGAAATTTACGCGAAACAGCCTCCTCATATGTTTCATAGGCAATGGCATCTTCATCGACAGTTTCGAGACTTGGATGCGTTTTCTCAATCAATTGCATAAGCGTAGATTTTCCTGCACAGCAAGTTCCTTTGAGATAAATAATGACAGGGGTGGAGGCAAGTGCGCAAGACACAGGTAAGAGCAAACTTAAAAAGGTGAATAAATAAAGGACTTGCAAAAGTCTTGATTGCTTAGATTTCATGATTTCGCGGCTGCATGCAGCTTTTCGATAAATATTAAGGTATCTTCGAATGAAAATAATTTTTCTTGAATAAAGGGGGAAGCTGTTTTTAAGAGATTAATCTGAAAATCTTGTGGGGCCACGGGGGAGCGTGGATCGAGATACCCCTCCTCGAGAAAGGTCGTCTTCAATTTAGTCAAGGCAGCTTGCCGAAATCCTTTCAGTCTTTCATCTTCTTTTGAGGTAAGGGCTTCCAAAAGTTGAGCGGGATTATACTCCAACTGACGTGCGATTTCGAGAATGGGGTCGATATATTTTTCGCTAACCCCACCTCGCACAAGCACCTCGGCATGAATTTCCTTTCCTCTTCCTATTGTCCAGAGTTCAAAAAAGTGTTCCAGCAAAGCACCTTTGCACTGAATTTTTGCCCAATCGATGAGATTTTTGAGGCTTTCCTGGATTTGATGAGTTTCCATCAGGTGTTTTAATTGGCCATAGGTTTCGATTTTTAGCGCCTGCAAATAATAGAACTCAACGGCTGTTTCGACGAGGTAATAGATAGAAACTGGCCCGGCACCAAGAAGTGGCTGAATAGAAGGAATTTTGAAGTCTGCAGCATACTCAATCAGTGATTGTCCTGGGGCAGGTTGACGAAGTACATCTGTTTTAAATGCAACGGGAGAAAAGTGGGTTTGAGATAAAGGAGAGAGGTCTATAGAAGCAAATGGCGTATTTGGAAATTGAGTCGCCATCCATTGCCATCTTTCCACATCGCTATCGCGGCAGGTGAAATAAAAAATCTGCCTGCCGGTTGTCGCGATCTCAAAAAGAGCTTTGGTGATTTCGTGAAAACGTTCGGGATCACAACTGTTCAAAGCTTCATCTAAAAATAACGGCAGTATCATTTTTTCTTTCTCTAAGAAGAGATTAAAGGCCAACCTGACCGCTAAAATGAGTTGCGTTTGAGTTCCGCGAGAAAGTTCTCCCAAGCTTTTTGTTTCGTTAGCGAGAATATCCAAGGCCATAAATTCAAAATCGGTTCCCTTTTGCATGGGGGGAAGAAATGCATATTTGGCATGGGTAAATTTTAAAAACCATTGATTCGCTAGCGTATAAACTTCAGGTTCGCTTTCTTTTTGATATTCTTTTTCGATCAGATCTAAAAAAAACTGTCCTAAAACAGCAAAGTGAAACTCTTCACAAGTTTTGTCAAAGCCGAGCTGGGATTCAATCAGGTGCATTTCGGCTTTTTCTAAATTGAAAGCGGTTTGAGCTAGTTGCAGCTTATGCTTAAGAGCTGTTTTTTGTTCGAGCAAACTTTCCAGTTTTTCAGCGTTTGCCAGATCTGTGGCCAGTAAGTGGTGCAGCTGGGGAGACGAAAGCCCTGTCAGGGCAGGAGAAGCTTCGCATTTCTTTTTTAGGAGGTGAGCTTCCATTTGCGTAGCCAGTTGAGTTTTTTTCACGCTTTGAAATTCCTCTAAAAGACGTAAACGATCCGCTAACTGCACTTCACGTTCTGCGCCAAAGCATTCACAGCGAGTGAATAAGGCTTCTAAATAATGCGTGGCGGTTGCGAGTTCTTTCGTGGTGAGTTCAATCTCAGACTGCGCTTGAGTGATTAGTTGCTGATGTTGTCGGATTTGGTGGGTTTCTTCGCAGAGAGTTTCGAAGATTTGATGAACATTCAAGAGATTGAGAGGGGTAGCTGTACTCAAGGGAGCGAGCTGCAAGCAAATATCTGTAAAAAGATGTTGAATTTCCGTCTCAAGAGCTTTGTAAGCAGTCGCAGATTGCTCGACTGCGATTTTGGCTAGGAGGACATTTTTAATTTGTTCAAATAAAATGGGATAGGAACCCGAGGCTTCTTCATCGAAGGGAAAGGGAAACTCAGCTAAATCTTCCAATATTTTTTGTTCATGGGCTTCCGCTGTTTGTTGGAGATAGAGCAGTTCTTGACGCAAACCGGTGTCTTCATGGTAGCGTACTCCCTGACTCCATTCGTTAGCTAAAAATTCTAAGAGGCCATCAATGTCTGCTGGCGTCCATGCAAGCGGCTGTGGCAGATCGAGTCTTTGATACGAGTTTTGCAGATGCTGCTTGCGCAAATAAGGGTTTTTCCAGAGCCAAAGAAAAGCCGCCAGGCTGGAGATAAGGATAAAGGGTGATAAAACTTCCCAGGCTAAGGAGAAGTAATGCGTTGCAATTGCTAAACTACAGCTCACGCTTACGCAGAGTAGGCCTGCTAAAAATTGCCGGCGAGCTGGAGCTTGATCCATTAATCCATTCCACTGATTTAAAAGGGCCATTCCTTGCCGAAGGCTTTCAGTGGAGTAGGTGGGTACTTTTGAAGACAGTAATTGGAATTTGGTTTGTAAGAGCTCTTTTTTTATTTTGAGCTGCTGATAGTCGTGGGCAATTTTTTGCAGGCGAGAGGCAGATGCCAAGTCCCAATTCTCTAATTGATCCATGTCACAGTGGATAAAGGAGGCGTGCTTGTGAAGGATTTTTTGAGCTGTTTCCAGAGCTAAAAAAGCTTCTTTACCCTGCTCTTGAAGATCCTTAAGACATTTAAGTGATCGTGCAAGAACTTTAAGTTCCGGAGGGGAAAGCAAGGTTTGTTTTGCAAGTGCATAGGGATGCAGGGCTTGTTGAGATTCGTTGATTTTGCTTTCTAGGCGATGCAGACGTTGCAGTAAATGTGTTTTTTGTTCATTCCACTGGGTGACGGTCTCTTGATCATTTGCCAAAATTTTCGCCATTCCTGCAGGAAATTCTGCAAGCTTTTGCGAAAGGCTGCTTAGTAATTCCTCAAGTGCATTTAATTTGAGGGCATCTTTTAAGAAGGGAATCCGTTCCTTAGAAAGCTGGGCTTCTTGAATTTCAGAGGTTAAGGAATTGAGAGTATCTTCTTCGCGCTTATGAAATTTTTCTTGTTCTTTGCGCGATCGCAGCTCTATCTGAGCTTTCTCAAGCTTTGTTTTTTCATTTTTCCCAAGTTGCTTGCTTAAAACAAAAAGGGGATGTGTTCTCACAAGATTGAAATCATAGCCGCCGCGTAACTGCTTGGCAATTTCGGCCGCAAATTCAGTATCGTTAGATGTCAAGAGATCTTCAATTGTTAAAGTATAGCATGAAGCAAAGGAAGCTGCGGGTAAATGTTTGTGGAATAACTGTAAATAAGCCGGGGGGTGGATCTTGCAATGGGTTCCTTCTAAACGGATTTCTACCTTGGATGCATCGGGCGTTGTCCACACACTATGCAAAGACACAGGTTCTTTAGCGGTGGTTTGAGATGCCGGCCATAATAAGGCTCTAATCGCTTTACAGGTCGTCGTTTTCCCCGCACCATTGGTGCCAAAGACAACATTGATTCCTTGAGAAAGTTGTTCTGTCTTAAACCGCAAACCTTTCGCACTGAACCCTGGCATGCGCCGAATGTCGAGATATTCAAGCTTCATGAGAGGCATCCTTTTGGCTTAGCAAAAGATTTAAAGAATAAAATCCCGATTGAAGCATAAGTTCCAAGAGTTTTTCATCTGGCAAAGGGACATCAGCAAACTGCGCATATTTCATTTGCGCTGTTACAAGTTTTTGGCGAGCTTTTTGACAGAGTTGGTGCGCCTCTGCACCCTTAGCTTGTAAGGCGATGAGATGCTTAGCGAGCAACCCTGCCGGATCAGCTGTTTCTGCCAAGCGCTGGAGATCATAATCAGGCTGGGTTTGGTTTTCTACTTTTTCGATAAAATAGTAGACTTCCTTTCCACTTAGATTAGATTGAGAAAAAATAATCTTCTTTTTTAATTTTTCAAGATTGGAGGGGATTTTTTTAAAAGCTGAGGTGCGACCGTGCAGGAAAAGGCGGCATCCGACTGCGTATAAAAAGGGGCTTTCACTTTTTAGCGACAGATGCAGAGTTTGCAATGTCTGAATTAACGTTTCTTCAAAATCTTCTAGAGATGCATCAGCTAAAGAGCATGTTACTTTTTCCCATCGCACTTTGGCAAAAGAAACGAAGGTTTTTTGTAATTTGCCATCGGGGTAAATATCCAGCAGGTGGGCCCCGCGGTCGCCACTTTCCCCTGGGTCTAAACCTTGCAGGGAGCCGCAATAAAAAATCAAAGGATTGTGTTCAAAAACGACCGATTTATGACTATGTCCAAGCACCCATGCACGTGGAGGTAAGCCGCGAAAATCTTCTATTTTTACAGGAGCATAGGGACTTAAGGCGACACCCGGACAGTCACAATGCAGCAGTCCAATAGCCATTTCATGCGGATCTGGGTCTGCAAGCTCTTTTTTATATTTAGCAAGCGGGTTATAGCTGACATGATCATCCGGAAATGACCATCCATCGAAACGGATTGTGCGATTTTTCAAAGTTAACGCAACCGATTCCCATTTGCCTTCTTGGCCTAAAAGATGGAAATGCGGAGACGCTATGGAGCGTACAAGCTTTCGAAAGACAGAGGCGTCGTGATTGCCGGCAACGGCAATTAAATGAATTCCCGCTTCAAGCAATCGGCGCACACCTTTTTCAAAAGCATGGTAGGTTTCAAAAAAAAGATCATTTTGATTGACGACATCGCCGGCTAAAAGAATGGCATCGATCCCATTGTTTGAGGAAATTGCATATTCAACGACTTCATCCCAAGCTTTACGTGGTGTGAAACAGGTAAAATCCAGCTCTTCAGGCAGTACAGAAGAGGAGCTGCGCCCCAGATGAATGTCTGCCAGGCATAATAATCGAATGGAATCTTGCGTGCTCATGAACTTTTCCCTTTAGCATTTTTAAGAGCTATGCAGCCCCTTTGCGCCTTTGCGCCTTCGCCTCTTTGCGTTAAGAATTTTTCAAAAGCTTTTTAATCGAAATCCTCAAGATCTCTCTTTAAAAGTCTTTAAAAAATTCTTAACGCAAAGAGGCAAAGGCGCAATGGTGCAAAGAATATTCCCGACTTTGCGATTAATTAGCCAATGTGATGATTGAGCTATTTTAACATTTTCCTTAAAAAGATTGTATCGTGATCTTCGATCCACTTTGGAACAATGCCAATACTTTGAAAACCTTGTTTTTTATAGAATTTCTCAGCTTGAAAGTCATAGGTAAATAACTGGATAGAAGTACATTTCTTGCTTTTGGCAAAGTTTTCTAATTTGGCGAAAAGTTTACTGCCAATACCTTGTCCCCGGTGCTTTTCATCGACCCACATGTAATCTACACAGGCACATGTTCCCAAAATATCTCCGCAAAGACCCCCGATCACTTCCGATTGCTCATTCCGTGCATAGACCACAAAAAACTGTAAATCGCTTTGTTTAAAAAAAGGAAGATTATACTTCTGTATTCCTTGGATGATAACCTCATTAACCGCAGGATTAAACTCCTCTTCTAAGAGGATTTGATAGGACTGCTTGGCATCAGCACATAGAACGTTTGAGGCGAAATTTAGAACAATAAATAAAATAAAAGTTAGGTTCATGGATTTTAGGTTACCTTACCGCTTGTGAGGAAGTTACTTCAATTAATATTAGGCAGATAGACCTTTTTAAGCTTGCGTTTTCTCACCCAATTTTTAATGAGTATGAAAAAGTTGATTGCCATGACAATGAGGAAAATACATTTATACAAAATGTTCAGTTCCTCGGAAATATTTCCGAGCAGCGGGAGTTCTTTAGGCAAAGTTAGTGTAATAAAAATATGATCTTCGATTTTTTGCAGAAAATTTCGATGGGCCTCCAAGTCAGCAGGAAGTACAAAATCTTTTTTCGTCAGAATATCAAAATGGAGATCCATTCTCTTGCCTTGCGAGGAATGCTTTACCGTCAAAGCAATTTCATCGCTTTCTAGCCTCTCGTCAAATGCATCAATTTCCCAATCGCATTCTTCATTAATGAAGGTAAGATCTTCAATGTAGTGGCAAGGGTGCTCCAGTTGTAGGGGGCTTTTACGCATGACAGAAAAATTCTGTTGGCAGAGATTTTGGATAGTGGAAGGAAAAATTGTAATGGTCTTGACAGGACTGTCTTCGGTTGTTTTCCAGAAATTTGCAATCTTAAAAGTCATTTCAAGTAAAACTTCATTGTTTTCAAAATCATCTTGGATGACTAAAGGGGTCTCCATCTCAAGTTGCCCATATTTTTGGGCATAATAATCGTGGATGGAACTTTCGATTTCTCTTGAACGAGTTTGTTTATAGTAGGCTCTTAAGCGATTTGCTTCCGCATCCCTATAAAGAACTTTGGTCATTAGCCTAACCTCGGGCTTCGTGTTAAAAACTTCAAAAGTTCGCGAAGCAATCATTTGCGGTTCTAAAGGAGAATCGGGAAACTCTACCAGATCTGTCGTATGCGAATCGAGTACTAAACCTCTCTCATGCTCATTGCAGGACATGCTTTTTAAGCCATTGCCTCCTTGATACGCATAGGTGGGATCGAGATAAAAAAGATTATTTTCGAATTTGACCTGCAGCATGACGTGATTGAAATTTTTGGTGGAAGGGTTGATATCGGAAATATGTCCTTTTAAAAAAGTATGGACAAGGACAGGGGAAGACTCTACGTCCATTAAAGCGAGCAGCGTTTTAAGTAATAGAGTTTTGTCTTTGCAATCTCCAAATTTTCGACTGAAGACGAGTGAAGGATCCGTGGGGATATGGCTCAGGCTGCCTCTTTCAAAGCCCAGATAACGAATTTCATTTTGCACGAAGCGCAGAGCTTGAAGAATTCGATTTTCGGGATTAGGAATTGTGTTCATCCACTCAGCTGCAAGTTGCCGTATCTCCGCGGAAGTTTCTTGCGCAGGCTTAAAGGCTTCTAAACCCCATTTTGCGACTTCACCCCACGACTTGTATTCGCTGAGCTGGATAAAGGGAATATCTAGATACCAGTAAGGTTGCATCGATTCTCCCTCAGAGGCAGGAAGGTCAAACAATTCGAATTTTAATATTTCGTAATCGGTTGATGATGCCTGAATAGCTTCATGCGGAATATTTTTTGAATGGAAGTAGATGTTTCTCGCTGGGGAACTGAGGATGTGCACTCGAGCATGATCGATAGGTTCTTCATGGTCTATGTAGATTTTCTCATCGAATACACCTTTGAAGGCAGGGTTGCTGCCGCGCTTGGAGAAACGGTATTCGAGAATATCCCCAGGTTGAATGTTCTGCAAGAAGACAAGCCATGTTTTCATCCCATTGTACACATAGTGGTCCATATCTTGTTCTTGTTGAATCAGCTCCATTTGGCATGTTCCAATTTGATCCAAGGAATCGGAACCGCGATGGATGACAATTTGATGCAAGACAATCGATTGATAAGCAGGGTCAAAGTCAAAATTCATTACTGATTCTGACTGGACCGCAGCTTGGGTAAAAAGTTTTTTCACACAACGAACGTAAATAGTCTCAGTCTCAGCATTGAGCTGATATTCAAGCGCCAGAACATGAGATTGTTCACCATTTTTTGCAGATGGAGAGTCGTTTAATTTCTCAATGTTTTCGACCCAATCCGGCTGTGCACCAATGAAGCAATTCGGAAATAATTCGTTGAGATCTTGAGCTTGAAGAGTTTGCAGACACAATAAAGTGTAAATGAGCCAATGTAATCGTTTGAGCATTTGTATATTCCTTAAAAAAAATAAGACAAATGATGCCTCTGCAAATCATTTTTTAAAAGGAAAAACTTGTGTGGAAATTGGTGTTAAAATTTGGGACCCAAATGCCCAAAAATGGAATGAATATCCTACTGGAATAAAAGAAGAAAAATTTTATAAAATATATTATTAATTAATTGAATTTTAATTAATTTTGTAGTATAATTGTTAAGATTAATAATTATACGGAGTGTTTATGAAAGGTTTTTCCTTATTAATTAAATGCTTTTTTTTGTTCTGTGTTGCCACTTCTCTGGAAGCTGTTGAAAAAATTTGTTCAGAAACTGAATGTTATACCGTCATTGAAACATTAGGCGAAGGGGCCTTTGGGACAGTTTATTCTGTGGAGGATTCTCAAGGACATAAATTTGCCTTAAAATCTCTTAAAACTCACCCTGCTTTTCCTAACTCTATACTTGAAGATATTGCAAGAGAATATCAGCGAGGGCAAATGTTGGATCATAAAAACATCATAAAATCTTTGGATGTGTTTACAGATAGTTCAAATGAAGAGATCTCGCATAATTTGCTTTTACAGTTAGTTGAAGGGGAGACTTTATACAACGTAGAGAAGGGGGTACTGTCGATTCAACTCGTTTTCAATGCTGTGAGTGAATTTAGTGATGCTTTAAAACATGCTCTGTCTATCGATTTGCTTCACTTAGACCTACATGATGGAAATATCATGATGACGAATAATCGGGAAATAATGCTTGTCGATCTTGCCAGTTTCTTTACTATCGATGAATTTATGGCGTTTATTGACGAAAATCAAGTTTCGCAAGCGAAATCTGTGCGAGTACAAATAGAGAAAAACGATTTGAAAGTCCAAAAAATGGAAAAGTTCCGGCAACGGATCAAAGCGATTTCGAAAAATTTTCCGCAGAGAAATGCTGCCAAAACCGCTGCTGTGAATCCTATCGATCGCGATCTCATCCATTTTTATTATTATTCAGCCATCACAGAAGTCTGCACGCACATCATGGAAAAATCTTCTTTGAGCGAGGATGAAAAATTAGCGATGAAAGAAGAGCTTAGAAATCTTGTGTCAAGCATGGAGGCAAGCTACCAAGAAGGAAAGCCTGTTTCAAGCGAAGATTTTTTTGAAAGATTACTAAGCGTGTTTCAACCTATTTCACTTGTTAATTAAAGGACTGAGTGAATTCGATAAAAAGAAAAAAAACTACGAAGTTTTGGGGAAGAACATGAAAAGTTGAAATGTCGATATTGGTCTTTTTGAGGAAGGGAGTATCTCTATTTTTATCAAAAAGTTTTGACTCCGGAAAGATTGCAGAAAGGATTGATTTTTTAGAACCCATACGCATTTGGACCACCCCCTAAAAATTTTAGATTTAGCCTGTGGACATGGACGCCACGCCAATCCTTTAGCTAAGCTTGGTCATAGGGTTACGGGAATTGATAAGCGCTTGGGAGTAAAAGTCGATTATATTCACGCCGATATGAGAGAACTGGACTATAAGCAAATCTTCGATCGGATCTACGTATTATTTACAGATATTGGTTATTTTGAGGAGGTCGAAAACACGCTTGTTTTTCAAAAAATATTCGAATCCCTTAAGCCAGGCGGCATCTTTTGTTTTGATTCGCATAATCGCGATACCTTTATGGCTAATTATCAGCCTATGGTTGTCGTTGAGAAGGAGGGTAACTGGATGATCGATCAACTCACTTTTGATGGAATTGCAGGGCGTTGCCATCCATTCGTACAATTATAAAAAACAACAACAGCAAAAAATTTGAATTTAGCATTCGGCTCTACAGTCCGACGGAAATTGTGAACCTCTTTAATCAAATTGGCTTCTCGTCTGTTTCTTTTTATGATTGGGATGGAAAACCGCTGCAAAATTCTTCTAAAAGAATGGTTGAGGTTGCCAAAAAATAGTCTAATATTGACAAAAAAGTCTAAATCATACTATTCTGTCTAAAAAAATAGAGGGTGTATGACTTCTTTAAACGTTCACTTTGCGACCGCCGAGGCTATAAGCCTTCTTCTTTATCCATTCGCAGAGGTGGTGGTGCATAATTTAGCGACAGGGCAGATTGCTGCCATCTACAACAATTTTTCCAAGAGAAACATTGGAGATGAATCCTTGTTAGAAGAGCTAAAAGATTATAATGAACTGCCGAACATTTTTCCTGTGTATTCTAAGGTGAATTGGGATGGCAGAAAGATTAAATCGATTTCGGCAACTTTGCGAGATCAAGCGGGAAATGCCATCGGACTTTTGTGCATGAACTTGGATCTTTCAAAGTGGGAGCAGCTTCATCAATTTTTAGGCAATTGGTTGCAAGGTCTTAACGCACAGACCCAGCCAGCTGTGCTTTTTAAGGATGACTGGAGAGAGAAAATTAACCTCTATGTATCCGAGTATTTGGCCAAAGAAGGAATCCCTCTGAAGCAATTGTCCAAGGAAAAGAAAAAAGCTCTTATCTCCAGTCTCCATGCTGAAGGAGCTTTTAAAGCCAAAAATGCAGCGCATTATATTGCGGATGTTCTCGATCTTTCACGTGCCACAATTTATAACTACTTAAGGTGAGTGATGCATAATCTCCCTCATTTCAAACTGGAAGAATTTTGGAAAAAATACGAATTTTCAGCCCCATATCTCTTGTGTCCCTCAGATGCAGAAACATGGAGTTTAAATGAAATTATTGCGATGGCTGATCCAGAAACCAAAGGCTTATGGGATAACCTATCTCTCGGATATACCGAAAGTCCAGGGCTGCCTCTGCTGCGCAAAGAAATAGCTAAACTTTACACGACTTTAGACGCTGAGAATATTCTAACGACCGCAGGTGCAGAAGAGGGGATTTATTGCGCCATGCGTTCCTTAATCTCCCCGGGGGATCACGTGATCATTATCTCCCCTTGTTACCAATCATTGGAGACTTTGCCGAGGCCATTAGATGCAGAGATCACTCTCATTCATCTCCAGCCAGATTGCAGATGGAAACTGAGTATTGAACAGCTTCAATCTGCCTGGCGTGAGACAACAAAATTATTGATCCTTAATTGTCCCCATAATCCTTCTGGAATGCTTTTGGATCAAGATGTTTTTGAGGAAATGATTGCTCTCGCGAGGAAATCGGGTGCCTACATATTTTCTGATGAAGTTTATCGATATCTTGAAATCGATGAATCCAAACGGTTACCAGCTCTCGCAGATGCTTATGAAAAAGGAATTAGCTTGAATGTGATGACCAAGGCGTTTGGGCTAGGGGGGTTGCGGATTGGTTGGCTGGCTTCGCAGGATGCAGAGTTTTTGCAAAAAGCGGGTTCCTATAAAATGTATACTTCAATATGTAATAGCGCCCCCAGTGAAATCTTAGCACTCATTGCCTTAAGGGCAAGAGATAAAATTTTGCACAGAAATCGCAAGATTATTCTGCAAAACATAGAACTTCTTGATCACTTTATAGAGCACCATGCTTCTGCTCTCGCTTGGACGCGCCCTGAAAGTGGAACAATAGCGTTTCTGGAACTTCTCTTACCAATATCCGTAGAGACATTTACTGAACAGCTAGTGCAGCAAGCTGGAGTGTTAATCATGCCTGCCAGCGTTTTCGATTATCAGGGGAATTTCTTTCGCATTGGATTCGGGCGCAAAAATATGCCTGAAGTCTTAGGACACTTTGAGCATTTTTTAAGAGCTTATGAAAATTTATACAAAGCAGGAAATTGAGCGCGCTGTTGAGCTTCCTCATCTAATGGCTGAGATCGAAAATGGACTCATCCATAGCTCTCAAGGAACAGTCTTGACTGCTCCTGTCAGTTTTTTGCATTTTGAAAAGCCTAAGGGGGATGTGCATATCAAGTCTGCAGCAGTGCGAGGAGATGAATATTATGTTGTGAAGATTGCTTCGGGATTTTACGATAATCCCAAGCACGGTCTAGCCAGCAGTAATGGGATGATGGTACTTTTTTCACAAAAAACAGGCGAGTTAATGGCGGTTCTTCTGGATGAAGGACGATTGACAGATTTGCGAACAGGACTTGCCGGTGCGATTACTGTGAAGCATTTAGCCCAGCATCCTATCACCAAAATCGGTATAATAGGCACGGGAACTCAGGCGAGGGAACAGCTCTTTCATCTTCAAAGCGTGACAGCTTGCCGCGATGTTATCGTCTGGGGAAGAGATATAGCCAAAGCCCGCGCCTTTGCGCTTGATCCTTATCTGCAGGCCTTTACTATTCAACCCGTTCAAACCATTGAAACATTAACGCAACACTGCAACGTAATTATCACTGCAACTTCTTCTTCAAAACCCTTACTATTTGGCCATCAGTTGCAGCCCGGGACCCATATTACCGCAGTCGGGGCGGATGATTTGGGTAAGCAGGAGTTGGATGAGAGTGTCTTTGAGCGGGCTGATTTAATTGTGGTGGATAGCTTGGGCCAAAGTTTAAGTTATGGAGACCTTTCTCATGCAAAAAACATTAAGCTCGAGACCGTTATTGAATTAGGCAAGTTTTTAGATAAGCCGCAGCATCGTCCAAAAGAGTGGATAACTGTAGCTGATCTGACAGGAATTGCAATTGAGGATTTACAAATCGCAAAAGCTATTTATTTGAAACTCCAATCCTAATCATTTCCTTGGTTCAAAATGCAGATTGAGATAGAAAGTTTATTATAATATCAAACAATGAGACTTACATGAAAATTGAAAGTTTATCCTGCGCCGCTCTTTTGTCATTTTCATTTTTTATTGGAGATTTGACAGCTTTTTCTTCCCTAGAAGATGAATACACTCCCCGCTATTGCTTGCAACTCGAAGCTGCTTACGGAAAAGGGATGATGTCAGAAGGCGGTTCAGAGGGAATTGAGTTCATGTTTGATCAAATTCCTCTCAACCACAAGGTTGCGCTGGATATTGGCTCAGGTCTTGGAGGTGTGGCATTTTATCTGGCAGAGACTTACAGCATGCGTATCACAGGTCTTGAAGTGAATCCATGGATGATCGCAGAAGCGCAAAAGCAGACACCCGCGCATCTTAGTGAGCAGGTTGATTTTCTTTTAAGCACAAGCAACTCTCATTGGCCCATTCCTGATGAAAATTACGACATTATTTACAGCAAAGGGGTGCTTACTCATCTAGAAAATAAAAATGAACTATTACAAGAATGCCATCGTCTACTAAAGAAAGATGGGATATTTGTAATCACCGACTGGTTAAGTGCAGAAACAAAGCAATGGGGAGAAAATATTTCCAAACTGATTGAACTGGAACACTTAGCCCTATTCCCCGAAAGCAAGAGCGGGTATTTAGAACTTTTGCAAAAAAATGGCTTTACGCTTCTTTCGGTTCGCGATGATAGTTTAGCTTACCTGAGGTTCAACAAAGCCATTTGTGAAAGATTGCAAGCCGCTATGCTTACTAGAACCTTATCAGATATTTTTGAGGAAAAAGAGTTGCAAGCCTCAATCGATGGTTATCAATCCATTGCCAAAGCTTTAGAAATGGGGGAATTGAAAGTGTTTCGCTTTGTTGTGCAAAAAGACTTTTAGGCAAATGTGTTGAGTGACTTTTTAATTATAAATGTGGATATAATGAAAAAAATTATAGAAGGAAAAAAGCATGGTAGATCACATTCGGGAATTTATTGATCAGTCTGGGGATCTCTCCAACTATCAGGGATTTGTAGTGACCCCAGATGACCGCCTTAAAGTTCTGAAAAAAGGGGATTCTATACCGCAAGGGTGTAAAAAAATTGAAGATGTTAAGGTGGTGGATGCCGTTGCCAAGTACTTTAAAAAAAATAAAAATAAATTTTCGCGGGATGAATTAAATAAAATTCATACATTTACAGAACATTTTAAAAGTGAAAAGGAGTTGAGAAGTAAAAAATCTTCAGGAATTGTTAAGGCCATAAAAAACTTCTTTTCGCGTTGGCAAAATCTCGTTCTGATCCACAAGTTTACCACTTCTTCGGCACTCATAAAAAATGTCTCTGTTGACGCAGCTAAAGAGCTGGCGAAGATAGAGAAAACCGAGGAAAAATTATACGAAAAAACCGATCTTTGTTCGGCTATACTGCGTTATGATCAAAAGCGGGTGCGAGAATTGCTTGAACTGCCAAAAGATGAGCTGGAAGCTGCCTTTAAGCAGTTAGAGGATGGGAAAGTTAATGGACGAAATCCCTTATATTTAATCGTTCTCGTCTCGTCATCAAAAATGACACCGCGCAATCCTCACTGGGATGTGAGTGTCCAGGATATTCTTGATGTCAATAAAAAACTTGGTGACAAGGGATTTCCAATCGATGTACAAATCTCTCCAAGTGGATCAACCCCCTTACATTGTGCAGCTTCTCAGGCGAATATTGAAGCATTAAAAGTATTGTTAGAAGCTGGAGCTTCTCCAACTTTGGCTGATCAAAAGGGAATGACGGCCTTGCATCGAGCGACTCAACGGACGCATAATGATCCCGAAAAAGATGCCGCGAGCCCAGAAATCATCAAATTGTTGCTTGAAAAAGGAGCAGATCCAAGCAAAGCAGATAAGGATGGCCATACGGCGGCCTATTATTGGGAACTTAGAGGAAAGCACATGCCACCTGCAGAGTTTGAAAAAATACAAAAACTATTGAACTAAGTCAAATTAAAGTATTAGCCTAATAAATATATGCAATTATTTAAAAAAATGTCAAAATTATAGTAGGTTATACGCGTTAAATAAACTTGCAGGGAAAGTAGGAAATAACTATGGACCCACCCCCATTAAAAAACGCAGTGGCGGCCTCCACTTCTCATTTTGTGCCTCCTTCCGAGGCTGCAGCTGCAGCGAATTTTTCTTTCACCATTCTAGCAGATTTCACCCCCTTGAAAGCCCACGCTTCGATAACCCCAATGCTTTCTAATCCAGGAGCGTTGACTGAGCTAGTCAAAAACTGCTTAATAGGAAATGGAAGCATTTCATTCGATCTTGGCGAGATGGAAGAAAAATTAATTCAGGATCTAAATAAAATTTATGGAGAGAAAAGTTCGAAAGAGATGGCGGATAGAGCCATTGAAAAACTTTTACATAATAAGGTGGCTTATATTGAGGAAATTTTCCGGCATATTAATAAAGATGTTAATCTTTTAAGCAACAAATTTGCGTTTCATACAGATGAAGTTGCACATATTCACTTCTCATTTCCATCAGCAGATGTGCATAACACAGGCAAATCCCCCGTCATTATTACTTTTACATTAAAGAATGAGATGGACATTAAGATCGTCTATAAGCCCAGGGAGATGCTTTTAGAACAAATAGTCTGCGACGAGGAGCTAAGTCTTTTTAATACGCTTAAAGAGCTCTCAGGCGTTGATTTGCCTACCTATAAAATTTTCTCTGTAGAAAACTATGGGTATAGCGAATTTATTGAAGGAAAAGTCGTTTATGATGAAGCATTGATGGGTCAAGTGCGATTCGGAGATGCGAGCGGTACTTTTCTAAAAGTTAATCCTAAGATAAAGAATGTCATGCATTACCTGGAGCTGCTAGCCCTAAGGAAAAAAGCTTTGGCCTCTAAAGAAGGTGCGCTTCTTCTCGATAAACCAGAACTTGTACATGATTCTGACTTTTGTAACTTGCCGCACATCCAGGAAATCCTGACAAAAATTCAAGGGTTTCCCGCTTCTTTGAGAAATCCTGCCGAAACAGTTAAACTGATCGGTAATATCCAAGAGCTGGCTGCCCTTACCTTTTTTGCAGATAGGGAAAAAGAGCAACTGAATATAGATTACTTGCTTTTCAGCTGTTTAAAGCAGATCAAACTTGTCGATATTCATGCGGGAAATTTTATTCTGGCGATAAGGGATTCAAAATTATTTCCTATTGATATAGAATGCTTTGATGATCCAAATTCGCTAAATGCCGACCACATCTTGCCTCAAATTGAAGCAGTTTTTCAGGCCAGAGGATTAGAGCTTCCTTTAGAAGATTTGAGAAAAATTGAAGAAGTTTTACAAGATTTAATGCCTGAATTTGAAAAAACCAAGAGTAAGATTCCCGTGAGGTACTTGCCTCTCACAACCAATTCATTTGTACATATGCTAGGTTGCCGTTTGAGGGGGGAATCAGCTAGAATTGAAGAGCGCTGCTTTTTATTGATGGAATCTTTAAAAGAAGAAGGTTTTGAGCTAGTAGATGACTATTATTTGTTAGAGAGAGAAATGCTAGAGTGCTATGATCAATTTGAAATTCCTTATTTTATTCTTAAAGGGGATCAGCTTTTTTTAAATGACAAGCTTGTGGGTATAAAGACAACGATTGAATTAAAAAATGAGTAGATGAGGAGAATTTAAGATGGTTGATGGAGTTCACACTTTTAGACAGTATAATTTTGAATTAGCGCAGATGGCAGAGGATTATAAAGTCACCATGGCGGCTACACTGAATGAATTGAAAGAGAAAGGGGAGCTCAATCCTGAGAAAGTCAAGAGCGTTGTGAATGAAATCTTTGAAAAATTTAAAATAGAAATCGAGGATGAATTTTTTGAAAAAAAATATCAAGAGCTCCCTCGTTTTGCTGAATTAAAAAATAAATTCTTTATCGAAACCAAAAATGATTTTGAGCAACTTGCGGAAGTGATCATTAAAAAGCCTTTGTAAAACTCCTTTCTTAACTTTTGGAAAAAATGAAATCTCTTGTGTTTTGCCTATCCATGTTTATGGCTTTTTGTCTGGCAGCTTCAGATGCACAGGCGCTATTGCCTAAGCCCGCCCTTCCTCTGACTAAAGATGAAACAGATGAAATTTATTGGGACACACCAGAATATACCTCTCAACTTGAAGTCCTCAAAGCTTCTGAGAAAACCCAGTATGTCTATCATTTTCGCGCGCGTAACTTTCTTGGAGATTGGATTGTTCCCTTAAATATGATGCCTTATCTTGAGGGATTTACAGAAATCCATCAACAAGCCATCGCCAAATATCAAGGGCGTGAAGAGCTTTTAAAGCTTGTGATTCCTACTCTGAATTGCCTTTGGAATGATGTGGTTTTTTTAAGTCCCTTACATCCCCATAAACATTATGAAGCCTATACTAAAATGGGTTTTACACCCCGAAAGCGGCAATTTTTTAAAATTCCGATTGATGTCCTGAAGGAAAAACGCACCACGGTTTTTAAATGGATGAGCTATCCCTTAGATGACTCGATTCATGACACGATTGATTCCTACTGTGCCATCGATTTTGCAAAGTATCAAGAGATGAAGCAGCTCCCGCATGACACAGAAGAATTTTATCGATTGAATTTTGATCCCGCCAATCCCGATTTGTATCCCCCCTTTAATTTTTACCGGATTCCACATATCCTTTGCCAGGATCCCATTGACTTGCTTGATGAGCGCATCACTATCATCAATTGGGAAGATCCTATTGTGGAAGAGCTTCCCGCTGAATATGCTGCAAATTTCTGAATTGGGTCTAGACTGCCCTTCAGTTGATTTGTCTTGGCACGCTGAAGTGACTGTGATATATTTCAAGCTGGCATTCACGTTTAACACTTAATACATTCCCATGACAGCCATTCATCCAGACCTTTTTCTGTTCCAAAAAATGGCCTATGAGCCAAGTGGACTGACTCTAAGCCATTTTATACCTGAATCGGAAAGCCAGGAGTATGAAGCCTCTACATTCGAAATGAATCAACGCTGCGTCCAATTTCGCCGTGGAAAGATTACTCCAACTAAGAGCGGACAGTTTGTGACATTTTGGAAGCGCTTAGGAAGGGGGCCGATTATGCCTTTCGACGAGGAAGACCCTTTCGATCTCTTTGTTGTAAATGTGCGCCAGGGAGCGCAGTTAGGGCAGTTTGTTTTTCCGAAAAGCATTTTGGTAGAAAAAGGCATCATTTCAAAGCTGGGAAAAGGGGGAAAACGGGCCATGCGGATCTATCCCTCTTGGTGCATTCCCGATAATCCTCAAGCACAGAAAACCCAAGCTTGGCAGCTTCTTTATTTCTTTGAGCTTCCGCTTACTCAAGAGATTGATTATGCAAAAATTCGCAAATTATTCCTTTGATTTACGCTCAGACCTGCTTGACACCAAGTTGATTTCAATTTGCGACTCAGATATTTTCGTGTTTTTCAGAAAAGTTATATGGTTAGGATGAAAATAAAAACCTTAGGATGATCCTGTGAACTCACTTTTTAAATATCTAATCATTTTCTTCTTAATCAATAGCCCTCTCAATGCTGTCCAAATTGCGACTTTCTACGGTTCGCTTGAAGTGGATGAGCCCGTTCTTCTGAAGCTTATTGAGAGTCCCAGTTTTCAAAGGCTCAAATATATTCATCAATATGGGGTAGCTTATTACACCACACACGCTGAAGAATATACACGCTATGATCATTCCTTAGGTGTTTTTGCTATTCTCCGGCTCAAGAATGCTTCTTTAGAAGAGCAAATTGCAGGCCTGCTGCATGATGTGTCTCATACGGTTTTTTCGCATGTTGGAGATTGGATTTTTGGAAAGGCACACAGAGAGTGCGATTATCAAACAAGTGTGCACAGTCTTTTCTTGGAACGTTATGGGGTAGGAGATATCCTAAAAAAATATCATTTTACCATTGAACAAATCCTGCCGCTTCAGCATCTTTTTCCAAGGCTGGAGCAAAAGGCTCCAGCCCTGTGTGCAGATCGAATTGAATATAATATTCAAGGAGCTTGCTATCAGGGTTTTCTTTCTTATGCTGAAGCAATGGAGCTGCTGGCTGATCTGCAGTTTATTGAGGGGGATTGGGTCAGTACAAATCCGGTGCTTATGGCCAAATTAGCCCGATTTTCACTGATGATGACGCAACAGTGCTGGGGCAGCGCAGCCAATCATCTGAGTTCAGAATGGCTTGCTAAAGCTATTTTGCGCGCAGTAGATCTTGGGCATATCACCTTCGAAACGATTCATTTTGGGATTGACCAGACCGTATGGGATCTTCTTTTGCACAGCGCGGACCCAATGATTCAAAAATTAATGCGCGGGGTGCTTGAAACTGATTCTCACTTCGAATTTGTCGATGCCGCCCAAGCTGACCTGATTATCAAAGGTAAATTTCGTGGAATCGATCCTTTAATCTTGTGGAGAGGCAAAAAAACTCCTTTAACCCAGATGGATGCGGTTTTTTGCAAAGACTACCAAAGCGTGAAAGAAAAAATGGAAAAAGGCTGGAGCGTGAAGATTTATGAACCTTTGGAAATTTTAAGCGAAAGCTCAAAGTAGGGTTTCTCATAGCCAAAATTTTGACTCTTCTATATAAAAAAAATTTCTAACTAAGTACTGAGGAGTCAAGAAGTATGAAAGCTATTGTTGTCAGCCAATATGGTGGGCCTGAAGTTCTGCAACTCCAGGAAGTAGAAATTGCAAAGCCTGGGAAAGGTCAAGTGCTGGTGCGCTTGGCAGCCACGGGCGTCAATTTTATAGAAATTTATCAACGTCGCGGAACTTATCCCAAAAAACTTCCTTACATTCCCGGATCGGAAGCCGCTGGTGTTGTAGAAGCCATTGGTGAAGGGGTGACTGAGTTTGGGGTTGGGGATCGTGTGGCTTATGTCCACCAATCAGGGGCGTATGCAGAAGCAAGTGTTGTTGATGCCGATAGTTTAATTCCCTTACCAGCAGATTTTTCTTTTGAGCAAGGTGCAGCTTTTGCTCTTCAGGGCATGACTGCGCACTATCTTCTCCATGAATTTCGCAAGCTAAAACCTGGCGATGTAGTTTTGATCCATGCGGCAGCAGGGGGAATGGGTCTGTTACTTGTTCAATGGGCACGGCATTTAGGTGCTCGCGTTATTGGGACGGTGTCCACTGAAGCAAAAGCTCAAGCAGCTCGTGAAGCTGGTGCGACGGATATTATTCTTTATACTAAGCAGAATTTTGTGGAAGAGATCAAGCGCTTGACAAATGGCCATGGAGCAGATCTGATTATTGATGGCGTAGGTAAAACAACCTTTGCAGGCAACTTGGAAGCCGCCGCTCGCCGCGGCAATATTGTGATCTTTGGTGCAGCCAGCGGTCCGGCAGATCCCATCGCACCCAATGCATTAATGGTTCGTTCTCTGAGCATTTCAGGGGGAAGTTTATATAATTACATTCTCAGCCGCACAGAAATGTTAAGTCGAGCCGAAGCAGTGATCAAAGGCATTCAAGAAGGATGGCTGAAGTTGAAAATTGATAGGGCCCTCCCCCTTGCGCAAGCAGCAGAAGCCCATCGATTGTTGGAAAATCGTCAAGTCATAGGAAAGGTGATCTTGACAATGCAATAATTTTAGGGTTCAGGAAGTTTCCAGAGCCCTGGCTTTTTTACATGAGTAAGGTTTGCCATAAAGCGATCGCAGCTCCGGTTGGATCTCTTATAATTGCAAAAAGCCCCATGTCTCCCGCTTTGGTAGCCGGTTTAAGGATGGCCGCCCCATGCTTACTGGCTTTTTCTAGCGATTCATCTAAGTTGGCAACCAAAATATAGGCCATCCAGTGAGGCGGAATGTGTTTTTCTTGATCCTTAGGAATCGACCATATCCCTGCAAATTCTCTGTCGCCGGCAGTTATGGTTGTATAAGTCATATCTGGCATTTCATGATCTGAGAATTGCCAGTCAAAAACTTTCCCATAAAAGTCTTTTGCTCCTTGAACATTTGATGTGGCTAATTCATTCCAGCAAAATTCACCTATTTTGGGGATGTTTGTCATAAAATTTCCTTTGAGAAGTTTAAATAAAAAGCTGTATAGCTGACTAGACTTTTAATTGGAAGAAAAAATTTACACTTTCTCGATGGATGAAATCAACAAAATGCTCTATTCTAACCTGAAAGCTTCTAGCAAAAGGGAGGAACCTATGGAAAAATGGAGCGAATTTTCCTTTATTTTAAAACCATCTTCACTTGGCGGCATTGGTGTTTTTGCTACACATGATATTCCAGCGGGCAGACAGGCCTTTGCTGGGCAATTTTCACCCAGAAAAATGGCAATCAAGGACATTCATCCGGACTTTCTTAAGTATTGCATTTTTGTGAATGACGACGAATGCCTATGCCCAGAACGTTTTGATCGCATGGAAATTGGGTGGTTTTTGAACCATTCTGATAAGCCAAATATTGCTAAAAATGCCGAAGGCTTAACCATAGCTGTTCGAGACATTAAGGCTGGCGATGAAATTCTATGCGATTACAACCAGCTAAACGAGCCGGATCACTTAAAAGAAGCCTATTATTGGCAGCCCAAAAAGCACTCTGTTGAAGATCAATCCCCAGGATAGGTAAAAGATGGCGACGATAAAAGCGACGATTTTCTTTGAAAAATGTTATTGGGTAGGCATCTTTGAGCGGACTGATCAGGAGGGATATGCTGTGGCGAGGCATATTTTTGGAGCTGAACCTTCCGATACAGAAATCCATGAATTCGTGCTGAATCATTATCACGAATTAAAGTTTGGCGATTTGCAGGAAGTAAACATTCAAATCCAGCGCATGAATCCGAAAAGAGTACAAAGAGAAGTTCGCCGTGAAATGGCAAAGCTGAAAGAAACGGCAAAGCCCTCTACTTTGGCTCAAGACTATATGAGGGAAGAGATCGAAAAGAAAAAAAAGGAGAGAAAAAGTACAAGCAGTGTCGAAAAGCAAGCCCGTAAAGATCAGCAGTTCCAACTTAAGCAACAAAAGAGAAAAGCAAAACATCAAGGACATTGAAAATTTATCTCTAAAACTTTTCATCGACCCAGTCTAGGAGTAAGTGATCGATCCATTGGAACTTCCATGCCTGATTTGTGCGACCTAAAAAACCCAAATGGCTGCCATGTTCCGTGGTCCATAACTGAACGTGATTTGAAATGGCAATATCTTTAAGAGCATTTATTGGGACAAAGGGATCGTCTTCAGCGCATATGAGATGACTTGTCACGCGGATTTTGTCCAGGAAATGTTTGCAGCTGCAGCTTTGATAGTAGTCTTGCGCGCCGCTAAATCCCCATAATGGGCCCGTAATTTTGTCATCGAATTCGTAGATAGAGTATAGTTTTTGCGTGACCCAGGAGCTCGCTTGCTTAAACATATTTTTTAGATAGTACTGATGGTAGAGGAAGTACTTTCTCTGTTGAATCGAGAGCACGGTTTGTTCAAGATCAAGCGGCGGGCAGACAGCAATAAATGTTTTGACAAGATTTTCGGCCCCGGGACCGAGTTCGCCCGCTAATTTTAAGGCGGTGTTTCCTCCTAACGAAAATCCTATGACAATGATTTCTGAATCAGGTGATGCTTGTTTCAGAGCCTGAAGGACTTTAAGTAAATCCTCGCTATTTCCCGCATTGTAGGGGAGTTTTGATAGTCCTTTACCCGATCCGCAGCCTCTTAAATTGATTCTAACAACTTTCTTTCCGTTTTCGTAGAGCTTTCGCGCCATCCGGACCATATATCTAGAAGTATGACTGCCGCCCAGTCCATGGATTAGAGCGACTGTTTTGTTGTGTTTTTTCCAACTAAGCGGGGTTGAGACTTCGCAAGAGAGTCTATCGCCCTTGCCAATATCCACAAACCATTGTGTGGATGGAGGTGCTTTCCCAGTCGGAATATAGGCTGAAACAATCATCTGCAAATGCTTTGATGAAAGGCCAAAAAGGGGTTGGAAATTGAGTTTTTTAACTCTATCTACGATTTCTGTCATTATGCTTTGGTTTTACGTGGGTTTTCCGGATGCAAAAACTAGCCTACTGCTGCGGTTATTTTTTTAGTTTCCGCTTTCATCCTGTCTCTTAAAGAGGGTGGGAAGAGGGCCATTTTCTTTTTTGGACATCAGAGTATCAAATTAACGTTAAAATAGAAATGTTCATTTATGGGGTGCAATGTCTCAATGCAGCAGGCGTTAAATTTATTGAGTTTTTCCTCTTATTTCTATAATCTCCTCAGAGATACTTCAAAAAAGTATTGAAGGCATTAATAAGCAAGGCAAGTTATCAGTTATACCTGATGAAAAATTAGGACAATTCGAAATGAAACGATTTACAAATAAAAACGTATTGATCACTGGTGCTGCCTCCGGGATTGGCCATGCTGCGGCAACCCGGATCGCTAGCGAGGGAGGAAATCTCGCTTTATTAGATGTAAATGGCGATAAACTTGGACAAGTGGCGCATGAATTAAGCGAAAAGTATGCTGTCAAAGTTATTTATGAAAAGTGTAACGTGGTAGATTTTGAAGCAGTAAAAGCGGCTATCGATGCCTCTTGCGAGAAATTGGGTGGAATTCAAGCTTTGAGCCATAATGCCGGTATTTTGCGTTGTTATAACACGCACGAGATGACCCTAGAGCAATGGAATGAGGTCATATCTGTTAATTTAACAGGTACTTTCAATGTCAATCGACATGCTTTGCGGCACTTATTAAAAAATAAGCATAGCTACGTAGTGAATACTTCATCGATAGCGGCGTACTATCGACATCCTTGGATGAGCGCTTACTCAGCCACTAAAGGAGCGATTAAATCATTTACACGTTCATTATTTATTGAGTATGCGCAGCAGGGGTTGCGCGCAAATTGTGTGTTACCGGGCAGTATTGATACACCCTTAGGTCGCTCTTTTGAAATTCCTGAAGGAGCTGATCCGAAGCTTTTAAAATCCTTAGTACCCTTTGATAATGCAACACTTGTTTCCCCGGAAAGTGTCGCAGCGGCCATCGCTTTTTTAGCTTCTGACGATGCCTTTCACATGAATGGAACAGAAATATCTATTGATGGCGGAAAAATATAAAATAACAAAAATTGTGTTTGAGTTTTGGTATACGGAATCTTTGAATGATTCAGGTACATTCCCAGCTTAAAAAATCAAGTTGCTGGGTGTAGATCACCATTGATGCACAAAGACGATGTACAGGTAAAGCCGATGAATAAAAAACTCAATATGCGAATTAAGCTTGAAGAATGGTATGCTGTCGCTCTGTCCTTTGTCTATTATTTCTGCATTCTAGCCGCATATTATGTCATGCGGCCTATTCGTGATCAACTGGCGGTAGAGGTTGGCTCAGCCCAATTGCCCCGGTTTTTTGCTCTCACTTTTGTAGTCACACTGCTTTTAACGCAAATGTTCGCGTGGCTGGTATCGCGTTGGCCGCGGCGCGTCATTATGCCTGTTGTTTACATCTTCTTTATTGTTTGTCAGCTGATCTTCATCCCTTTATGGAATAATCGAGAGTTACTCTCCGTCCAAAATCTCGGGCTCATGTTTTTTGTTTGGGTAAGTGTGTTCAATTTGTCGGTGGTGTCCGTCTTTTGGAGCTTTATGACAGACATTTGGAACGATGAGCAATCGCGACGCTTATTTCCGATTATCGCATTGGGCGGCACGGCTGGAGCAGTGATGGGGCCGATTATCACGCGGGGCTTAATTGAGGTCATCGATTTGGCCTTACTATTAGTTGTATCGGTCACATTGCTTCTAGTAGCCATCGTATGCATCGTATTTCTCGGAAAATGGGCGCATAAATATGGAGTAAATCGCTATAAGAAAGGCAATGAAGCTCCCGTAGGTGGAGGCATGTTAGATGGTTTGAAACAAATTTTTGCCAATTCCTTTATTGTTAATATGTCTTTGATGATGCTGCTAAGCGATGCGATCGGTACCATTGCCTACGTTTTAGTGACAGACTATTCAGGCATGGCGTTTCCCAACAATGCGATTGCACAAACACGTTTTGCAGCCAATATGGATCTGGCGGCAAACCTCATTCAAATCGTTCTTCAATTAACTGTAACTCGTTGGATGTTGGTTCGTTATGGAGCTGGCTCGGTATTTGCACTCTGTGCGGGGATCGTCGTATGTGCGGGTTTAACAATGGCCCTCATCCAGGACCCGTATGTACCAGTTTTAGGGATATTTCCCATTGTGGCGCTTGTGCTCATTATGACACGCGCGCTTTCTTACAGTATGATTCAGTCGGCGCGTGAAACGCTATATACACTCGTCCCTCGGGATCTACGCTATAAGGGGAAAAATGCGGTGGATACAGTCGTGTGGCGTGCCGGTGATGTTGTTTCATTGTTGTCGATTAATGGATTTAGAGCTCTAGGGGTAAATGTTTCAGGGTTTGGTTTAATCTGGGCTCTATTAGCAGCAACCTCCGGATTGATAGGCTGGCGATTGGCAAATCGAGTTGAAAGGGGAGATTTCGAAAAATAGAAATCACCGATTCCTATTTCTGAACTTTTGCTTGGACAAGTTTCGATCGACTTGTTATTAACCTGAAAAGGTTATTAAACTCTCATGGCATGTTTTCCATCTATAAAAAGTTTTTAAAGGACTACATATGAAAATAGCTTTCATCGGCCTAGGTAAAATGGGTTCAGCGATGGTTAAGCGTTTGCTGCAAAGCGGTTATGAAGTGATCGTTTTCAATAGAACCCCTTCAAAAATGCTCCCCTTACAAGCTTTGGGAGCGAAACCAGGTGAATCTATTGCTCAAGCAGTGTCTCAGGCTGATATCGTGATGACTTGTTTACTAAATGATAAAGCCCTTTTAGAAGTCGCAGAGGAAATGGTTCCCCATATCCAATCAAAAGCCATCCATATTGGATTATCAACTATTTTGCCGGATACAGCCCAGGCGATTGAAGCACTTCATCAGAAAAAAGGAGGACACTATATATCCGCGACAGTTTTAGGCGTACCAACGGTTGCTGATCATGGAGAGCTGACGACTTTTTGTGCCGGAGCTGAGCCCTATCTTGAAATAGCCATCCCAATTTTAAAAGCTTTTTCAGGACAAATTGTTGCGTTGGGTAATGAAACAAAAGCACCCAATATTATGAAAATATGTATGAATTATAGCTTGATGACAACTCTTGAGCTCATTAGCGAACTTTATACATTTGCAGAGAAAAGCGGACTCGATACCGAAATGGTCAGGAAAGGGTTGCATCAGATCTATGCTCATCCCAGCTTTAAATTATACATCGATAAAATTCATGCACGAGATTTTGATCATGTGAACTTTAATATGCAAGGAGGAAGCAAAGATGTGAGCATTTTTCAGGAGGCTTTTTCGCGCGTGGGGGTGGCACCAGAGATCGGCAATGTTGTTAAATCAAGATTTATTTCTGCCTTATCCTTGGGTATGGAGAATAAAGATTGGAGCGGTATTTATGAAGTCATTCGAGCCCAGTCAGGCTTAAAATAAATTCAATGCAAAAGGCAAAATATGACAACTTCAGAACTTGGGAAATGTCTAAACGGCAAAGTCGCTATCATTACTGGAGCTGCCCGAGGAATTGGACGCGCGACCGCTGTCGCGTTTGCTAAAGCAGGCGCAGATATTATTGGGATTGATATTTGTGCACCCGTTTGTCGACGCTCTGGCGTAAAAGCTGCTACCCCCGAAGATCTAAACGAAACAGGGAGCCTTGTACAAGCTGAAGGCCGAAGCTGGCTCGGTGTTATCCAAGATCAACGAAACCTACCCAGTCTCCAAGCCACCGCATTACAAGTTGAAAAAGAATTTGGCGGAATCGACATCCTTTTTGCCAACGCAGGTATTCAAGAATTTCGACCGTTGCTTGAAATGGATGATGCCGAGTGGCAAGTGCATCTTGATGTCAACTTAACTGGAACAGCAAACGCCATACGCGCTTTTGCCCCCTTTCTTGTCAAAAGAGGGGGCGGCCGGATCATTGTCACCACATCAACTCAGGGGAGGCATGGAACCAAATATGGCGCTGCTTATTCCGCTTCGAAGTGGGGAATTATAGGGCTGATGAAATCTGCCGCCGCAGAATTAGGCGCTTATGGAATTACAGTCAATGCTGTTGTGCCTGGATTAATCAATACCCTCCTTACACGCCACGAAGAGCGTTATGCTCAAGTCCTTGAAGATGCCGGAAGACCACCACAAGGGGACAGTACTGATGAAGAAACAGCCAAGAAGATTCTGATTGCCAAAACTCCTCTGGCAGTTCCTTGGATTGAACCCGAGGACGTAGCTTCCGTCGTCTTATTTCTAGCATCTGATGCAGCACGTATGGTTTCAGGAGCAACTTACGACGTAACAGCAGGAGATAGCGCTCATTATTCCTAACGTGAGCAAAGGTAAAGTTTGAGACAAGAAAGTGGGCATAGACTTTGAAAAGCTTCGATTAGACCAACAAGATTTTTTGCGGCAAAATAAAACTACACGAGGAGATAAACGGTTTCAACAACTGTATGGGACAAGCAGAGATGAATTACATTTTTTTCAGCAGTCGCGTCAAAGTATAAACCGAATCTTTTCAAACCCTGTAAATGTATGCTATTATCCCTGAGACGAAATCTTCATAATAGGAAAAAAGATGGGGACTATTATTGCACCCCTAAGGTGAACGGATCGCTTCCTTTAAGTGCTGAGCCTCCTATTGGGATTATTTTCTAGGCGATCTGATCATTAAAAAAGTTCTGGGAGCTGATTTGTTTATGCAAAAATGAGTAGGCACCAGTGCATTTTTCAGACGGGACTTATGGGACGCTTTTTTATCTAAGCATATAACAACAGTATCTTTCTTTTCAGGGTTTTACAGCTGTACCGTTAACTTGGCAAACTCTAATAGTAAGTGTGATCGACAGGGTTTCGTGACTATTTCTTGTATTCTTAATCGTCATTACTGCACCTGAGGGGATTGATGATTCTATTTTTAGATCCATACTTCTCATATTCACTTCTAATCTTCTTATAACCTTGTGTGGAAGTTTTTTTTATTAAATTAGTAGGCGGCAGCTAGGAACTCATCTTAAATGTAGATGGAAATAAATTAACATTTGGAAAAGCCCTTAGTAGACAAAGTGATGAGGCTTTCAATCGCAGAAACAAAAACCATGAGTATTTCAGTGCGACCGCTTGGGATGTCAGAAATGGTTTGGTGGTAACGGTTTTTATGTTTGAAATGAGACTGAGAATCACTTGAAACTTTTTGAGTGGAGAATATTGAAATATTCGCCTATCATATCTTGGGATAATCAATCACACCACGCTTACTGTTAATGATTTGTGCTTTCGATCAAGCCCAAACTAGTAAAAAGGCATGCTTTTATTTAATGATTAATAAAATTCTTATTTCTTTTCTAAGCCTTTGCGGAATTCTTGTCATAGGGGTTCCTTTAGGCCTAATTGTCTTAGTCTCATTCCAGAGCTGGCCGCAAAACGTCAGTTTAGAGCCTAAGTATTCTGAGATTTATCAGCAGACTTTTGAAGCACAGCAGGAGCTTTTTATTTGCCAATGGCCAGATACTAAAGAGTTTTACTTAGAGACACATGAAACTTCCGGGAATTGCATCGGGAAAATAGACAAAGGGAGCAAGCTTAGAGTCAAAAAAGTTATCAGACGCAATAAAGTGTTTGTTGGAACCAGCGTGAAAGTTTTAATCGACATTAGTGATCCCCGTTATAGTAATATGGCAATTAATGCAGAATACTTGATCATCAATTGCTTAAGCTTGGGTTATAGTGATAACCTAGCTCAATTCGATCCGCAGTACTTAAAAAATACCGAGATTCGGACTCTTCATACTGCAGTACAGTATGGGGATTTTAAGACCGTCAAACGGATGGTTGAAAAAGGAATGAACCTAAATCAAGTTAATTTAGATGGAAAAACGCCCCTTCACTATGCGCAACAGGTAGACATTGTGCAGTATCTATTAGAAAAAGGGGCTAATTGTCAATTAACTGATAAATTGGGTAGAACGCTGCTGCATTACGCAGCACAGGATGATCATCTTGAGATGATCAAACTCTTGATGAAAAATGGTGCAAGTATTGACCAAAAAGACAAAGAGGGAAATCCCCCCATTCTGATTGCAGCGGAAGCTAGAAATTTTGATGCGGTTACTTTATTACTCAAATCCGGTGCTGATGTATTGATAAAGGGTAGAAATCAAAATACAGTGCTGCTTTCTGCGGCGGAAAATGACCAACTGGATAGTGTTGAACTGGCTCTAAAGTTTGGAGCCGATCCCTCAACCAAGTGTGGCCTATCTCAAATGACCCCACTGCACTGGGCAGTTCGAAATGACAATCCAAAAATGGCAAAACTACTTGTCGATGCTGGTGCGCCTATTAATTGTGTGAATTACAATGGGGATACGCCCCTCCACTATGCCTCTGGAAATTTACAGATGTTGAAATTTCTTATCGATAATGGAGCAGATATTCAGCAGGTGAATAGACGAGGGAGGTCAGTCCTACATGAAGCATGTGAGTCGAACAATTTGGGTATTATTCAATTCCTTTGTAAAAAAGGAGCGCGAGTCAATCAAGCGGATAATGAGGGGATAACGCCTCTTCATCTTGTAAAAATGCATGGGTATCATGGGATCGTAAAGGGATTAGAGAATCAAAACGAAGAGGATTCCTGTGGGCTTTGAGACTAACTTGGATCCTAATAAGCCCCACGTTGGGTTTATCCCTTTGGAATTCAGAGAAATTTTAAAAAACTAAATGCACGGTACACTGAGGAGCGGGATGCAGGAGAATGAGGCATCAGGAAGAATTTGCTCGCGACTGCTATTTACGCTAGGTATTCTATAAAGGAATAGATCCATTCCAAAAATGTAAAAGCCTAGGCGAAAGGGGCGTGTGCAGAACTTTTCGATGGGAAAGATATCAAATTCCTTTTACAATCCGCAATTCCACATTGGCCTGGGGGGGAACCTTATCATTATTCGAATTTTCTACGGCTTGCTGCTATTGCCATTATGTTTCCTATATTCTCAAGGGGGAACTTACTCTAAACCTTCAATTTGCCTGATCATCAACGAACACTTTCGCGGTGAACGTGAATTTGCGGAAAGGATGAGAATTGCCTGTGAGCGCTTAAGTTGGAAAGTGGCAATTTATGATCCCGATTCTTTCAAAAAAGCAGATTCTCACTTCGATTGGATCTTCACTCTAGTCCCCGATAAAGAGTTCAGCTTAAAGTATGATGATTATCTCATTTTATTTGATCCAGTGCATCATTACTTTAATCAGGATGGCCATTTAAATGAAAAATACCGTGGTTATACAGGCTATCTCACAACGTACGGGAACTCGGAGCTTTTGTTAGAGGATATTAAATATAAAAAAAAACAATTTTACCCAAAAAGATGGTATCCTACAGCCCACTATCGACCATACAGGAAAGTGACGCCGACACGTTTATTCTACTTCATCGGTCATTGGGGAGACCGTTATTACAATCATAGATATCAAACCTTGCAAAACGAATTGGCTCAAACAAACTATGCAAATTTATTTGGCAACCCATCTACCGGAGTATCCTATGGTAAAGCTTTTAAAGGGGATATTAAATATGACGGCGAAAGCGTTATAAATTTAATTTCTGAGATGGGGGTTTGCTTGGTTTTTCATTCCAAAACTCACATACAACATGAAATTCCTTCAGGGAGAATTTTTGAAGCTGCTGCAGCTTCCGCAGTGATCATATCCGATTTAAATCCTTTTATTATTAAACATTTTGGAGACGCTGTGTTCTATGTTGACCAGGAACTTTCGGGGGAAGAAATGTTTAAACAAATTGATACCTATATGGCTTGGATTCAAAATCATTCTGAAGAGGCCTTAAAAATGGCACAAAGAGCTCATCAAATTTTTGAAGAAAAATTTCTGCTCGAAAATCAACTCTTAGATTTTAATAATTTTAGAGAATCACTTCAATTTGTAGATAACAACTGAATCCCTCCTTTCATTTCCCCATGAAGATAAATTGCTATCTTGATCAAATATAACAGGGCCAAACTGTGTGGCAGATAGATATTTTCCGTCAAAGGAAAAGGCTAATCCATGAGGAAAACAGAGCCCTGCTTCAGGGTTCTCGATAATGTGAGAGGGTACTGGGTTGAGGATATAGTTGTTGTCTCTATCGTACCTATAAAATGTAATAGTATCTTTGTCACTATTGCTAATGGCAAAACAATTTTCATCGGCAGTGAACTTGATATCCTCTGGACGTGATAACTGGGATGCGATACCGCTTAAAATTTGCCTGGGAGTTGAAATAATTTTTTCATTTGACAGATCCAGCGGATAAAGGATGACAGAGTTGGTTTCCGAAAGAGTGACAAGAAGACAGGACCCATCTGGAGAAAAAGCAATTCCTTTTGGAATCCCTGCTTCGATTTCATTTCCCTCAAGCAGGCTAAGCAATCTAAAATGCACTTGAGCTGTGGCGAGATCATCTACTTGATATAACGCCACTGCGCGGGGATATTGTTTTGAGGCTCCATAAGCAACAGCCAAATAGTTTCCATCTGGAGAAAAAGCCATTCCATGTGGGCGAAAACTATCAGTAGGCATGGGGAATGGGATAACTGCGGTAGGCGCTTCCTGATAAAATCCATTCAAGTCAGTATGATACACATTAAAGGTTTGGTTACACCAATTGGCGACAACCAAGCTCTTTCCATCTTTTGAAAATAAAGCATGCTGTGGACAACTTAATTTCGCAAGAGTACCCTGTAGGACCTGGAATACATTAGCTCTATCGGATTCGTCTAATTGATAAATGACAATGCGATTGTTATGGGTGAATGTTACACAAAACAGCAGAGCGTTGGGATGGAAATCAACACTGTTTACTAGGCTTGGATCAGAACTGGCATTCAATAGAACCTGAATGGGTACCGGACTCATCTGCTTCAAATCAGCACTTAAGCCTGATTGTATGAATAAAACAAGAACAAGCAAGTAGCGTTTCATGACACTGATCGTTTTCAAATAAAGCCTCCATATTAAGAAAATTCTTACTATATTCGGCAATTTTTTTTGAGTGAAGGAATTTGGTTATGGTAGGATAAGGTTTCCTTTCTGCAAAGCGGATTTTTAGTCTAGGATTTCTCTGTTTTTAGAATGATCTGTAAAAATTCAAAGGCAGTTAAGACTCTCTTTCTTTGGTGAAATTTAATTTATTCAAAGAATTTTGATCTTGATCAAACCTGAGAAGGTTCAAAAAGTTTGTAATGATCAGGCCTCGTATAGGTTTGCATGACTCCCCCATGACATAATAAAAAAGGCTTTTGGGTTTCATATGTAATCCAAGGCTCTGATTTTTTGCTCTAATTCCTTGACTTTAACTGATTCAAATATCCTCGATGAAAAGGACTAGAATTTTCTTTTTTTAAAATATTTTATATTTAAATATGGAGTATTGGCAAACCTCGTTTGCTAGGGGTTTAATGCGTACTGGAATTCAAAAACTTGCTTTCAAATAAATGAGCCATTCAAGATCTAAAAAACTGAGTTTTTGAAGAGAAAGCAATCGAGAGATTCTTCAAAATTTTTGTTGCTAAGATGGACTTTAAAACCTGCTGGGAGATTTTTATGCTTAAGAATAAATGGATTATGTTACTCACTAGTGTTTTCATCAGCTTTGCCGCTGCTTATGCTGCGGATACAACTGACATGAAGACTGATCAGACGCTTCACATTGACATCCCTGTGAAACTTGAAAAAGCAAATGTTGTATTCAATATTGATCATCTAGCAAAGATGGGAGATCTGCCTTATCCTATCGCGCATCTAGACATACTTAATAACGACTTCAAGGATTGGAGCGTTAAAGGTCAAATTATTGCTATCTTTCACTCTGATGCAGGCTATGTCATGCTGGATGACAATGCATACAACATAGCCCGCAATGTTAAAACAGGAAATCCCTATAAGGCACTTCTTGTGAATTTGATGAATCAGGGAGTGAAAATTGAGTTGTGCGGCGCAACGGCAAAAGCCAACAAGTGGATCAATGCCTATCTTATTCCTGGAGTGAAAGTCAATACGAATGCAATGGTTAGACTTATTCAGTTATCACAAGAAGGATACGTGCAGCTTTAGTCTTGTGCGTCAGTAAGAACTAGAGGTGGACATAGATTTTGTCAGATTTTAGAGATTGTCATCTCTGCAATGGATAAAAAATATGATCCATCCATTTGGATGAAATCCCAACCGCTTAGGAATGATTTGGCACCTTTTACGTTTATTTTAAGCACATTAAAGTTGCATTAACTTAATGAAATTCGATGGTCTTTGCGGCACTATTGATCTTTACATCACCACCATTTGGAATGATTATTTGCGGATCAGTATGTCCAAAATTCATATTGAAGATAACCGGAAGAGCAATGTCGTAATCTTTGAGAGCATTTTTTACTGCATTTTGCTGATTTAAAATAAAGGCTTCACGTCCTTCTGGAGGCTGTCTATCGCAAAATTGTGCTTTTGGATATGCCATTAAGATTGCTTTGAATCTTTGTAGCAAACCTATTTCAGCTAGGGCAGCAAAAAAACAATACACTAGACCTTCAGAAGGCATCTCTTCTGAAGTCTCTAGAAAAAGTATAGAGCCATCCAATTTCTCAAAAGCAGGTAAATATCGCCTAACTGATAAATGCAAAGCGATGACTTCCAGGCATCCACCCCATAGCTTTCCTTCGATTATTTGCTCTTGGGTATTATGCCAATACCATCCTTCACCTGGATACATGGGGCGTTTTATATCTAAATTTTTTTCATTTGCCCAATCTAGATCAGCATCACTGTATTCAGAGGCAGCGCTTACACGACCTATTGGAGGATGAAAAAGAGATTTTTTTATCGAGTCAATTGTATAATCTTGCATCCCACCCCCCATTGCAAATTGGGTCATCACAGCACCACCGTAATAGGAAACAATACCCAAATTCCATAAAAATAAATGTAGATTGGTGCAATCGCTGTAGCCCATAAAAATTTTGGGATTTCTTGAGATAAGCTCTTTGTCCAAGTAAGGAAGTATTCTGATTTGGTCAATTCCGCCGATTGACGCAATGATGCCTTTAATAGAAGGGTCTGAAAAAGCTTCGTTAATGTCTTTTGCACGAGCTTCGTTAATGTCTTTTGCACGAGCTTCTGGATTTTGAGAGAGATATTTTGGACTTTGGCAAGCAGTAGGAAATTCTATAGGAACAAGCTCGAAAATTTAGCTAATTCGATTTAATCCCTGTTTGTATACCCATGGAAATAGAAAAGGCATTCCAGAAGAAGGGGATATAATGGCAACCTTATCGCCTGGGTTTAATGGTAAAGGGATTTGGAATTTCATGAGTTTTCCTATACAAGCTATGCTTTGTTAAATTCGTTTTCAAATTCTCTGAAGGTTTTTAAGATCAATTCCCAACCCCAGGAACTTCTCGAAAAAACATGGATCGCGAAACCATGAATTTTTAGGCATCTTTTCCTAAAGAGAGAGTGATCGAATGTCCGCCATCTACCGTGAGTATTTGTCCAGTCATCCAAGATGAATCCTCGGTTGCAAGAAAAAGTGCAGTAGATGCCTGATCGTTTGGAAGTCCTGCACGTCCGAGAGGAATATCTTTAATAGCAGAATCGAATGCGGAGTTTTCTTCATAAGGAGTATATCCAGGCGCAATAGCATTTACTCTGATCCCGTGCTGTGCCAGTTCCAAGGCCATAGTTTGGGTAAGCATATTCAGTGCAGCTTTACCAGAGGCATGTGCGACTCGATTTATCGTTGGGCGAGTACCAGAAATAGAGGAAATATTAATAATGTTTCCTTTGGTTTGCATTTCCACCATGCCCTTTGCAACAAGTTGGGATAAGAAAAATGGCGTCATTAAGGTAACTTGTAACAATTGTTCAAAATCATGAGGTGTTAATTCAAAAAAGCCTAGCGTGTTATAACCTCCTGCATTGTTGATCAAGATGTCTACATGCCCTAAAATACCAATGCATTCGCTGTAAAATTGTTTTACGCCCTCACACGTGGAAAAGTCTGCGTAAAATGCTTTGGCCTTTCCACCTACTTTTTGAATGCAATCTATGACTTCTTCTGCCCCTTTCTTATCAGATCGATAGCTAATGACTAATTCGGCTCCCTCTTTAGCAAACAATAAAGCAATTGCCTTACCAATGCTTCGATTAGCGCCTGTCACAATTGCTTTTTTTCCTGCTAATTTCATATATTATCCTTATTGAAGTTGCAGATCCAAAAGTCCATGCAACTCTGAATCCATGTTATTAAATTCATTTTCAAATTGTCCGATTGTTCTTAGAATCAATTCCCAAGAGGGGGCTTGTCTGAAAAGCATGGATTCCATCAGCGCATAATCTTTTTCAAGTTCAATTGAAATTCGATCAGGAGGAAATAGTTTCAAAGTTTCCTTCTTAGCTGTTTGGTAATTTGCCCAGCTTGATGCAAAATAAATGCTTTTGTGGGTAGCAACACGTTCAAGTAATGTGGCGTCAAGAAGTGCCTTTTTCTTAATTTCAGAATTTAATAAGCGAAAGAAATCATAATAATGCCTTGAAATTCGTGGGGGAAGCTTTTTATCTTCAGGTAAATGAGCGTATTGATGAAGGATAGTCGCTTTTTCCCAGAAAGTTCGTTCAGCATTCAGTACACGAACCATTATTTCAGATTCATGGATTTTTTCTTTTAACGCCTCTTTGACATAGCTTTGTACTCGATGCTCACTAACAGGCCAGTGTTCTGACCTTGCGCCTATTTCGATTTTTACAAGCGGACGAATATATCCAGCTTTTGAGGTTTCACATGGGTATGCGAATAATAATGTTTGAGCATCTGGATCTTTTTGATCAGGGAAGATTTGCCATCCATCGGTTATTCCAAGTTTTGCAGCAAAAATGTCTTTAAGGTCTGCTAGCATCTCAGTTTGTACATAAGTCGAGCAGGCTTTTGAAAGATTATCGATGATAGCGTTTTGTTTTTTCTTGGAAGGCGCATTTTCGGGGTCATAAGGTGCACCAAAGCCAAAAAATTCTCTTTCAATTGAAAGATCAATATCTTCCGAAAATCGATCGATTAATCCATATATTTTTGAAAGGGATGTGCCTCCTTTGAAGGTGAGATAAGGCTTTAGCTTTTCAAGCGAAAAAAGATTTTCTAAAACCCACACAACCCAATAATCTTTTTCAATCATTTCGAGAGGCATTTTCTTAATATCGCTTGCGGTTTTAAAGAAAAGCCCTCGTTCATTTTTTGATAAAAGATGAATCTCTTTCATGGTTTAAGCCCCATAATTTCAAAAACAATGACTCTCATCCATGCAGGAGCAAATTTCATGTTTTCTCTGATTTCTTTTTCATTAGAGTCTTTAAGAAATTCTGCAATTCGTGCACGTGTTACCTGGTCAATATGATCTTTTCCTAGATTTTTCATTGCTTGAATCAAAAGACCTTCTTTAGTGCCTGCCGAAGACATAATTTTCTTTGTCGTTTTTTTGAAAAAAATTTCTTGATTTCCTATTTTAACTGTCCTAGAAGGACCTTCAGTTAAAAATATAATTCGCCCAGGAACCTGGTTAGAAAGACCAGCTAAATTAGCTGCATGAGCTCCGGCGGGTTGAATTTGAACCCCGTTTTTTTCTGCGATAGCCTTAGCGACCTCGTTTAAATCAGGAGGAATTATGCCTAAAAGGTCATGCAGTATTGGGTAATCGTAAATGCCTTGCGCAAGCCTTCGGATGAAGTTTTGTTTTTGAAGCAGAGAAAGAGCTTTTCGGATAGAGGGATCGTTGCCCAAATCAGAAAAATGTATGGGGGTAAAACACCATCCGCGGCCATGATCGATAATTCTATTTTTTACTAAGCTTTCTATGCTTTGATGCATATCTATAACCCCTTCTGATTTCACAAAAGTAGCATACTTTTGTGAAAAGCAGCAACTGAATTGCATTATATTCACAAAAATAACATCTTTTTGTGAAAGGGAAAATTATCCATTTCACAAAATTTTAGTGGTTTTTGTGAAATTAACGTTTAATTGAATTAAAAGAAGGTAATTTTGAACGATAAAATATGCTAGCATTGAGAGCCATATGATGAGGATAAATTAAGATGGCTACAGTTAAAGCAACAATTTTCTTTGAAAG
>PEQL01000016.1 GCA_002786175.1 Parachlamydia sp. | reverse complement strand
AATATGGTTTTATCTAGTTTACTCCTCACTTTTCCGCTGGCAGTTCTAACTCCCGCTCCTGCTTACGCTCAAGTCAATATAAGCCTTAATGATGTTCAAAAGCTCATTCATAAGGCCTGGAAATATTATAGAAAGCTTACTTCTTCCAAGTGCCTTGTTTAACCCTTCGAAGTGAATCTGGATCGTTAATGTGTTCATATTGTCATTCAGAGGGCGTAAAAGAGAGCTTCAAAGTTATCCGAGCAAAAGCTACTCAGCCTCAAAAAAGTGTCTTTAAAACCCTCATTTTTACTGATCTTCTACTTATACTTACGGATTGTAAGTGCCTAAATTACATGAACATGTCTTAAAAATTCATTTTTAAAGAAATTATTTATTCTCAATTAATGTAGCAATGGCTACATTGTAGCACATACTACATTAACTGAGGTTAAGCTATGAATTTATCCACCGCCATCCACAAACAAACAGATGACCGTTATTTAATTTGGAGATTTTGCGATGCTCTACATATGATCGGAAAGGCTAAAGGTCGCCTTTTCAGCGTAATGACGGCAGGCACATTAGCCAGTATAAAAGTTTATGCAGTCGCCATTGTTTATTTCTGCATGGAGGGTTCGGTTCGATCTGTTATTGATTTTAGTGAGGAGGATGAAGATCAGGCTGCACGCTTTAGACCTTTGGGAGACGCCAGCGGTTGGACCGCTTTGTCAGTTTTTACAGTAATGACTGTAACTGTCCTCTTTTTAAAAGTTATTCGTGAAGGTGAATACTTGAAATTAAAATCGATCTGTTTGAAATGGATCGATGCGAACAAGGAAGGGCGAAAATCTAAGTTCCTTAATAAATGGTACTTGCAAGTTAATGATATTTTAGATGCGCATCAATCGCAGTTACTTTTCCCAAAAAGTATCATATCACGAAAATTAACAGCCTTAAAAATACAGCAGGGTTCAGGTTTCAAAAGTCGTCACCCCACGTATAAAAAAGATAAAAAGTTAAAAAAAACATTTAAATGCATTCAAAAAGAACTTGACGAAGCAATTTCCACAAAAAAGTATTTCCACAGGCTGATTGAAGGCCAAAAATCCTTTAAGCGGCAAGGTTATTTCAAGCTGACGGCCGCACTCATGATGGGCATTGTCTTACCGATATTTTTACTAATCGTAGGAATTTTTTCTTTTGTCGGGGAGGTGGGTCTTACCAAAGAAATATTTCACGATCGAAAAGATCTTTCAGAGACCGGTCATGTGGGAGAATGGTTTTTCAATGGCATTGAAATCATTAGCATCGCTTTATTCCTTCTTTTTAGCAAGATGATCCAGGAAGGAGATTTTGTTAGAACTCGGCAAATTTATGCAAAATATCTGACAAAACTGAAGCACAAAAAACGCTATGTTGAGTACAATCGCTTATGCACGATTGGGAATCAAGCGATATCCCAAATTGATCGATCTTACTTTGCCTTACCCGAAGAGTACAAATTTAAGAAACATGAAAAAGAAATGTGCTAGAGCCGTTCCTTTTGTTGAAACGAGAATTCACCATCTGTCCGAAATTGCTGAAGATTATGTGGAGATTGTTTTTGATCTGATTGAACAGAAAGGAGAAGCCCGCATTGGCGATATTGCCGAACATTTGGGAGTTTCGCATGTTACAGTTGTTCGAACGATCGAGCGTCTCAAAAAGAAACACTATTTAGAATCTCAGCAGCATCAACCAGTGACTTTAACCAAAGAAGGGTTGCAATTAGCTCTTGCAAGCAAAGAACGTCACCGCTTTCTGTTGGAATATCTTCTTGCGCTTGGTGTCCCAGAAGAAATTGCGGCAATAGATGTTGAAGGCATGGAACATCATATTAGTCCACTCACTCTCCAAGCATTTCAAAGCCACTTAAAGCAACTAGATTTGCAACGCTAGAAAAAAACCATACAAAGTATGGGTTCATCGACTACAACAATTAACAAATCAAGCCAGCGACAACAGCTAGAATCGCTAGCTGTAAAAATCGGCTAGAAAATCCTCAGTGAAAAAGAGTGATAAACGGAAGGAATTGTAATTTTTGGTTTATTTTATTATTGTGGTAGTTCAAACAAAATCAATCAAAAGGTATGCAAATGCAAGTAAGTAAAATTACCCCTGAAGTCACCTATATTAATCCAAACTCCGCAAAAGCCGTTTTTCTATCGGAAATAGATCGTAAAATTTGGCAAAGCAACATCTCCAATAAACTAAATAAACTGCAAATATCAAGAACAAGTCGAGAAAACGAATTAGAACTAACAGTTAATTTTTGCAAAAGAGGAAAAACAAATATAAATAAAATATTATTAAGGATGGGAATTGTTTGTAAAAACTGCCCAGATAATAATGTTGATGTTAAGAATATGTCCCCTATCGAATTATATATTCATACCCACCCTCATAATGAATATGAATTTGAAAACTATAGACTTAAAATTAAAGAAAAAACTGGACATGGTGTGTGGGGAACTGTTTATTTAGCTGAAGAGGTCAATACGGGCCAAAAATTTGCAATCAAAATTCTTCGTGTGGATGGGGACAATGAAGCTTTGCAAATGCAAAAAATTCAGGAGAGTGGTGGACATGATAATGTGGTAAAGTACTTTGAAAGTGGTAAACTTTTGGGAAATACATGGATTGTCATGGAGTTTATCGATGGGGTTACTCGACATAACTATGAGGGAGATTGGACAAGCGAGCTAGAAGAACAGTTTCAGAATGCTAAAAAGTTTTTAGATGACCTTGGAATAATTAGAGAAGAAGGCAGCCTTTCCAATATCATGATCACAACCGTAGATGGTTTACCCAAAGTTAAAATGATCGATTTTGGGACAATAGTTTAGTGATTTTCCCACCCCCTTTTGAAAATAAAAAAACCCATACAAAGTATGGGTTCATCGACTACAACAATTAACAAATTTCGACTTATTTATTCATCGCATTTTTGATCAAGCCAGCTACAACAGCTAGAATCGCTCCGCCCACACCGCTTGTCCCGATGTTAGCTAGAATCGTTCCAATATCCATGCCTGTCGATGCAGTCCCTACTGCATTTCCGACGGCATTTGTGACGCCGCTTTTATGTAAAATATCCAACGCTTGAAGGAGATAGCCTCCAGCTCCACCGCCCACTAAACCGGCAATAGTATTGCCTAGAGCCCCTAGATCTTTTTCTTTCATGGCAGCTCCGGCTACATTTCCACCAGCAACTCCGCTCAATAAACTAATAATTAGGTTGACAATATCCATAAATCCTCCCATTGGGTTTTACCGAAAGTTAGTTGGTTTCACATGTTTTGTCAAATAAATTTTTATATTGGTTTTTGCTGAAACCTAAAGGTTATAAAAAAAAAGCCTAAGAATGTGATTTCTTAGGCTTTGTGAGGGGAAAAACTATTGAAAAAAACTACCAGACGAGAGCACCGCCGCTTTGATACTGCGTTACGCGTGTCTCAAAGAAATTTTTCTCTTTATCCAGATCCATTACTTCGCTCATCCAAGGGAATGGATTGCGGGTATTATAATGCGTTTTTAACCCAATGCGCTCTAAGCGTCTATCCGCAATAAAGCCCACATACTCTCGGAATAAATTAGCATTTAACCCTAGAATTCCTGTAGGCAAGCAATCTTCGGCATAACGGATTTCAAGCTCCACGGCTTCTTGGACCATTTCGTTAATCTGATTCTTAAATTCGGGTGTCCAAATTTCAGGGTTTTCTTCTTTAATGGTATTAATCAGATCGATTCCAAAGTTCAAGTGGATGGTTTCATCGCGTAGGATGTATTGGAATTGTTCGCCAATACCTGTCATTAAATTTTTCCTTTGGAAAGAAAGAATCATGACAAATCCGCTATAGAAGAAAATGCCTTCCATGATGAGATAGAATCCAATCAAGTTCTTCACAAAAGTTTGGATCTTTTCAGGTGTATCGGTTGAAAATCCCTCTTGCATAATTTCTTGCGTGAGCTTCATTTCAAAAAGATCTTTTTCGTGGATCGAATTCACTTCATTGTACATGTTGAATACTTCACGTTGATCGAGTGAAAGAGATTCTACGATGTAGTGGAAGGTATGGGTATGCACAGCTTCTTCAAACGCTTGTCTCAGTAAATATTGACGAGCTTCGGCATTGGTTAAGTGTTTGAAAATGGCTAAAACAATATTGTTCCCCACCAAACTTTCTGCCGTACTAAAAAATCCCAGATTGCGCATGATGACAAGTCGCTCATCTTGACTTAATCGGTTAGATTTCCACAGTTCAATATCTTTTTGCATAGGAACTTCCGAAGGTAGCCAATTATTGTGGCATCCATTGAGGTAATGTTCCCAGGCCCAATGGTATTTTAAAGGCATTAATTGATTGACATCAACTTGCCTGCAATTCAAAATTCTCTTTGCTTCTGCATGTACTTCAGACATAAACCCCTCATACTAAAATAAACATTCTCTCTCTTTTTCCTTACTGACAGCTTTCACATTCTTCGCCATTTAAACTGCAACTTTTTGGCGCTGTATTAACATTTTCTCTCTCTAAGCGAATCGACCCGGATGCCGAGCGACTTTTCATCCAACGTGGTTGAATCCCTTTGCGATTGATGTCCAAAGTAGATTTTTCAACCTGCGTCGCAGAACGGGAACGCAAATAATAGGTTGTTTTCAATCCTCTTTCCCAAGCCAAGAAATACATTTCGCTGAGTTTGCGTCCATCAGGATCCTGCACATAGAGGTTTAACGATTGTCCCATATCAATCCACTTTTGGCGGCGGCTGGCACATTCAATTAACCACTTCGGCTCAATTTCAAAAGCTGTTTTGTACAGGCTTTTCAGGTCTTCCGGGAATCTTTCAATTTCTTGGACCGATCCATCGTAATACTTGAGTTCATCAAGCATTTCACGATCCCACAATCCACGCTGTTTTAAATCTTTCACCAGCCACTCATTAAGAACGGCAAATTCCCCTGAAAGATTAGATTTTACATAAAGTAAGGAGAATGTAGGTTCGATAGACTGGCTTAATCCTGAGATATGCGCAATCGTGGCGGTTGGGGCAATGGCCATCGTATTGCTATTGCGCATCCCATGTTCGCGAATAGCGTCCCTCACGACATCCCAATCTAGGCGAACGGTGCGATCCATTGTCAGATAGCCTTTTCTTTCTTTTTCAAGCAAAGTAATGCTATCGATAGGTAAGATGCCTTGATTCCATTTAGAGCCACGATAAGAGGAATAAACCCCTCTTTCTTTAGCAAGCTCAGTGGATGCCAGGATGGCGTAATACGAAACCATTTCCATGCTTGCATCGGCAAATTCAACCGCTTCGTGGCTGTCATAGGAGATTCTAAATTGATAAAGGGCATCTTGAAAGCCCATCATGCCTAAGCCGACTGGACGGTGCCGCAGATTAGATTCCCGCGCTTCTTTAGTTGGATAGAAATTAATGTCGATCACATTGTCCAACATGCGCATGGCTGTACGCACGGTTTGAGCCAAAAGCTCTTCATCTAAAAAGGCGCCTTTGACGTGAGCCGAAAGGTTCACCGAACCCAAGTTGCACACGGCGGTTTCATATTCAGAGGTATTTAACAGAATCTCAGTGCAAAGGTTTGAGCTGTGTACCACGCCTACGTGTGACTGAGGAGATCTAATATTAGAAGGGTCTTTAAACGTGATCCATGGATGTCCCGTTTCGAACAGCATAGTGATCATTTTGCGCCATAAATCGATCGCTGGAATCGTCTTGAATAGCTTAATTTTACCTTCTTGCGCTAAGCGTTCGTACTCGCAGTAGCGCTTTTCAAACTCAGCGCCATATAAGTCATGCAAGTCTGGGGTATCAGAAGGATTAAAGAGGGTCCAAACGCCCTGTTCTTTGGCTCGTTTCATGAACAGATCGGGGATCCAGTTGGCTGTATTCATGTCGTGTGTCCGGCGTCGTTCATCCCCGGTATTTTTACGCAGCTCGATAAAATCTTCGATATCCAAATGCCATGTTTCGAGATAAGCGCAGACTGCGCCTTTGCGTTTTCCACCTTGATTAACCGCTACAGCTGTATCGTTAGCGACTTTCAAGAAGGGCACAACCCCTTGCGTAAGTCCATTCGTGCCGTGAATGACGGCACCTGTTGCCCGGATATTGGACCAGTCGTTTCCAATTCCTCCTGACCATTTGGAAAGGCTGGCATTATCTGCAACGACTTTAAAAATATGCTCCAGGTCATCTTTTACGGTGGAGAGATAGCATGAACTTAACTGCGGATGCAGCGACCCGGCATTAAATAAAGTTGGCGTCGAAGAAATAAACTGGAATCTCGATAAAACATTATAGAATTTAATGACCCATTCTTCGCGATTCTCTTTTTCATTAAGCGCTAATCCCATTGAGACGCGCATCCAGAAGTATTGAGGAGTTTCGATACGCTGCCCGTTGACGTGAATTAAATAGCGATCATAGAGCGTTTGCACGCCAATGTAGGTGAATAGCTTATCGCGTGACGCATCTAAATGCTCTGCAAGTTTGGCTAAGTCAAACCCAAAAAGTTCAGGACTTAGACGCTTGGCCATCACACCTTTTCTGATGTAATGCTGGAAATTAGAAACATGCAGATCAGCAATTTGCGCAGGGAAACATTCTTTCTCAAAAACTTCGTCATAGATATCTTGCAGCAATAAGCGCGCTGCTACATAGTTATAGGCAGGCTCTTGCTCAATCTTTGAACGTGCTGAAAAAATAGCCGATTCGTTCAATTCTTTTAAAAGTACCCCATCGTAAAGATGGCGTAGCATTTCTTCAATGAGCTCTTGAGGGTCGCATAAATCTTTAAAATCTGCACATGCATTGGCAAGCTTAGTTTTGATCTTATAGGTGTTTAAAGAACTTTTTGTGCCATCCGGATAGGTCACATGCAAAGATGGACCTGCGGGCTCCTTTGCCTCTCCACCAGCAGCTTCTTTAAAAGCGCGTGCGCGTTTTCTTTCTTCCCGATATAAAATGTAGCTGCGGGCAATCTCATGATAGCCTTCATGCATCAACTCTTTCTCAACAAGATCTTGAATTTTTTCGATAGGCAGCGGGTCATCTCTCATCAACGAGTAAACCGTGGAAACAACGGCTGCTGTAATCCCGTAGGTCACCCTTTGAATTTCCTCAGGCAAGGCCTGATCTGCTCCTAGTAGAAGCTCAGCACGAAATGCTTTTATGATTGCTTGGTGGATTCTTTCGGGATCAAATGGAACAGAAGATCCGTTGCGCTTGATCACAAACAAGTTTTTAGTTTCGCTTGCAAATTCTGAGGGAAAAACCATCCCAGGTAATGTATTAGACATACTTTTCTCCATGATCAATAACAATCAAAATTATTTCGTTTTTGCTGATTAACTTTTCGTTGCAAAAAAAAGGTTTCGCTTATAAGACTAAACGCAAAGATTTACAGATTAGCAACGTATATATTTGCTCTAAAGTGTGAGTAACAGCTTTTTTAATGAGTGAAAAAAATTCGCATTGCCTTATTTTTTTTACTCCATACAGCGTTGCTTTGCAAAGCACGGTTTTTCGTAGAAAACTTGCGATAACAGCCTTATTTTTACTGGTTGAAACCTTGCAAAATCAGCTCATTCATAACGATTGCGACCTAAAATCGTCAAGCTTTTTGCTTGCCTGAAAGCTCTGGCTTTTTGCAAATGATTAAGGCCCAAAAGATAAGCTTAGAAAAAAATAAATCTTCGCTTAAAAATAAAACTAAGTGAAATTATCTTACAAAAATAATACAAGCTTATTATTATTTCTGAAACAGATAATTGCAATTTAATTAACTTTAGAGACATTGATGGATAGTCCTTCTTTTACTTCTTTAGATCCCTATTTAAATTGCGCTTTATCTGCCGCCCATGCCAGCGGAAAAATTTTAAAAAAATTTTGGAAAAGTTCTTTTGAAGTTCATGACAAGAGCATCCGTGGTGATTTGGTGACGCAAGCGGACAAAGAATCGGAAAAAAAGATCATTCAAATCCTCCAGGATACTTACGCCTCGCATGCGATTTTAGCGGAAGAATCAGGTCAGCAACAGGCTGCTGAATCCGATTTTTTATGGATCATCGACCCACTGGATGGCACAGTCAACTTCGCACATCAACATCCATTTGTTGCGATTTCGATTGCCTTGGTTTGTCAACAAGAAATTCTCCTGGGTGTGATTTTCAACCCTCTAATGGAAGAACTTTTTATCGCTGTCAAAGGGCAAGGGGCCACGCTTAATGGAGCGCCGCTCATTGTTTCTTCTGTCGATCACCTGTCCCAAAGTTTATTGGCTTCAGGCTTTGCCTATGATCGCCGCTCTAACCCTGAGACTAATTATCCGGAATTTTGCTACTTAACCCATTTATCGCATGGGGTCCGCCGCTGCGGTTCAGCCGCGCTGGATTTAGCTTATGTGGCAGCCGGTCGCTTGGATGGATATTGGGAACGCGGCATTAAACCTTGGGATATCGCGGCTGGAGCTTTATTAGTCACTGAAGCCGGCGGCACTGTATCTGCCTACGATGAAACCCCTTTCGATCTTTTCGCGGAAAAAATAGTGGCCACTAACGGCCGCATTCATCATGCATTATGTCAAGAACTTCTTTCTATCAAAGCGCATGCTTCAGTTAACCTGACACCGCCTCCGTTTTTTACCTGACAAGAGTTGTTTCTTCGGGTATTCTTCTAGGATATTGAATTCATTAAAAAGAAACCCTAGGAGGATATCATGTCTCAATCTAGTGAAGCAGATAGAAAAAAAGCTCTCGAACTGGCTGTCAGTCATATCAAAAAACAGTTTGGTGAAGGAGCGATCATGTCGCTTGGAAGCCACTCTTCCCTGCGGGAAATTAGCGTCATTAAAACCGGTGCTCTGGCCCTTGACATTGCCCTTGGCATTGGAGGTGTTCCACGCGGTCGTATTATCGAGATTTTTGGACCTGAATCCTCCGGAAAGTCCACGCTCGCCACACACATTGTCGCCAATGCCCAAAAAACAGGCGGCCTGGCGGCTTATATCGATGCTGAACATGCGCTGGATCCAGCTTATGCAGCCAAAATTGGCGTGAATGTCGACGAGTTATTGATTTCTCAGCCCGATAGCGGTGAGGAAGCCCTAAACATCGCAGAAACATTAGCCCGCTCAAATGCAGTGGATGTGATCGTCATCGACTCCGTTGCCGCCCTCGTGCCTAAGAGCGAGCTAGAAGGTGAAATCGGCGATTCTTTTATTGGCTTGCAAGCACGTTTGATGTCACAGGCTTTGCGCAAGCTCGCCGCAGCCCTTTCAAAAAGCAATACCTGCGCGATCTTCATCAACCAAATCCGCGAAAAAATCGGGGTCATGTTTGGCAACCCGGAAACCACTTCGGGTGGACGCGCTTTAAAATTCTATTCTTCGATCCGGCTTGACATTCGCCGTACCGGTGGAATTAAGGGAGCGGATAATTCAGAGATCGGCAACCGTGTCAAAGTCAAAGTGGTGAAAAATAAAGTCGCTCCTCCGTTTCGTTCAGCCGAATTCGATATTCTCTTCAATGAAGGGATTTCGCGTACTGGTGCAGCGATTGACGTGGGCACAGAATTTCAGATCATAGACAAGAAAGGCGCGTGGTTTAGCTATAAAGGTCAACGCCTGGGTCAAGGACGCGAAGCGGTTCGTGAGGAACTCAAAGCGAATCCTAAGCTTTTGGAAGAGATCGAAGGCTTGATTATGCTGAAATGCAAAGAAGGCGGCGTCACTCCATCTATCATTAAATCCGCTTCCATAGAAGTCGATTTAGAAAAAGAACTCGCAGAAGTTTAAAGCAATGGCCCTCTATTTCCTTAGGGAACTAGGGGGCTTACTGTGCCAGGATTTGGTAACTTTTCCATTTTCAGGACAAGAGCCTTGATCAAGGCTTCCAATTCGCTTCCCTGGAGGTTGAGTTCGTGCAAAAGGGGAAATAAGCACTGCGTTTCCTCGTGGAACAGACGCACGGTTTCAGGAATTCCAATCAACAGGCCCATGTTCGCTTTCCGTCCATTGAGTTGATCTTGCTCCATATCGCTTAAATCATCTGCAATTTGAAAAGCCATGCCGAAATGATAAGCCACTTGCTTAACGACAGGCAGCTTTGCCAGATCTCCGCCCCCATAAAGCCACCCCAGCACAAAAGAAATTTCAAAAAGGGAGACCGTCTTCATCTGTAGAATTTGGCGCAGTTGGGTGAGCGATAGGTTCTCTTGATGGATATCAAGAAATTGGCCACCCGTGGCACCCAAAAGACCGGTATTCAATGAAACATTTTGCACAGCCAAGCCACAAAGCTGGTCAGCACGTTCACAAAACGAAACGCGCGCCTGCTTTAAGGTTTCGCAATTGAGTGCCAGGTAGCGGTAGCCTTCGGCAATTAAAGCATAGCTGGCCAGCAAAGCCACATCTTCACCGAAAACTTTATGCAAAGAAGGTTGATTGCGGCGCTCGTCATCATTATCCATGCAAGGGAGATCATCGGCAATCAAAGAAGCCGTATGAAAAAATTCCACTGCTAAAGCAGCTTCCATGGCATCAGCTTGATTTCTCAAAGCCTTAGCCACCATGAGCACTAATACTGGTCTAAAGCGTTTGCCGGGTGTACTCAGTGCATAGGCGCAAGCATCGCGAATTTTGCTTTTCTCACCTAGCTCAGGAATGCATTGCGCGATTTTAGCTTCGATGCTGGCTTGATAAGATAAAAGGATGGAAAAAGGATTCACAAAAGCTCGATATGATTAATAATTGAGAAAATTATAAGAAATCTCTTTTTAATTTCCCACTATAAAATTTAAGAGGGCTAGAGTCTTAATCCCATTTTTTAGCCGCTCGCAATTCTTTAATCCATTGACCAACTTTTTGAAATTTGGCCGTGGCTTCTGCTTCAGCCTCTGGAGACACTTTGTCGGGATGGTTTTTTAAAGCCCACTTTTTATAGGCCGTTTTTAATTCTTCATAGGATTCGATTTTACATTCGAATAGGCTTTCTAGTTCCGCTTGTGCGGCTTTCCCATCAGAACCAGCTCCCCCTGAGGATGGGAAGTTAAAAAATTTATCAAAAAAAGCCGCAGCGTCAAACGAATTTTTAATAAAATCAGGCTCTGGAAAAAGGCACTCTGCTGTCGAAGTCTCTTTTAAAAAATTAGCAAAAAATTGATCAAACGCCATAGCGCTCTCGGTTTTGCCCTCACTGATTACCCACGCGTCTTTATTCTTAGGCGTTTTTTTAAAGAAGTTGGTGTAATATTTTTGACAATCCCGCAAGTGCTTTGCACGCCCTTCGTTATAGGCCTGTGCTGACATTCTATCCATAAAGCTCTCCCAAAATACACCAATGTCTTCATCTTTCGCTTCTGCAGGTATTTCTTTTAGAGGAAATTTTGCTTCAAAAACTTTGCGATAAGATTCATAGGTTTCTGTAATTTTTTTATCAATTTCAGGAGAAGCTGTCGGCCCAGCAGGTTGGGGGGTAGATTTTAATAAGTCTACTCGATGTCGCGGTGCAATTGCATTAAAGTTAACCAATGCCTTTTGAAAGATATCTCGCAGATCATCAGGAGCTTTATCTTGAATTTGAGGAGAGAGTATCACTAGAATAGCTCGGGTTTGGGAGAGATTGACGTGATAAAAAAGGGAACGAATCCACTGAAAATGTTTGGCGATTATCCAAAAACGTCTGCCTATCGCACTGGATTGCTTAGTGGTAAGATCGTTCCTGATCCACCCTTTGTTTTTTTTTACAGCTGCAAGGTCTTTTAAGCGATTTTCTAAAGTGTTTTGATCTAATGTATGATTTTTATTATCGATATTAAAATCCAAAGTAAACCGCCCTAAATTTTATTTGTCTACACGCTCCATCTTAATTTTACCATCTTCAAAAGATCCATACAAACCCTTTTTTACACCTGCATATAAAAAGCCTTCTTGGACAAAAACTTCTTGCAAAGACTTGTCGGCCTTAAAAAGACAGACTTTCAATCTTTTATCTTTCAAACTCAAAGCCTCATGAACTAAAGCCTTTTCAATGCCTCGCACAGAAGGTTGTTCCGCTAAACGCCCGCAATAGGTTAGCGAGGCCACCTCTTTTTTACTTTCGAGCCAGGACATTCCAATGATTTTTTTGGTTGTTTGATCGCGAGCCACAAAAACCTTGGCTGATTGGTCTTTCAGCTTTCGACGTAAAGCTCCTCTTTTACGCGCGAAGTCTGGGACTTCAACTTGATCGCGAAAAAACGCCTGAAGAGCCTTAAGGTCTTTTCTGGGGGTTTTGGTAAGGAGTTCGATTTTAAAAGAAGCGGCAAAAGGTGTTTTTTTTCTAAGAATAGCTTTTTCAGTTGTCAGATTTAATTTCACAGCGCGTCCATCAGCCCTGTAAAAGGAAAATCCATGCAGCAGATGGAGCACTTTTCGCCATTCTCGACTCTGTTTTTTATCATTAGCAAAAATGGGCGTGGCTTCGATTAAGGCATCATGCAGGCGTTGATGATCTTTCGCATAGGCAAAAGAAAGAGGACGAACTGCAACAATGTGTTTAATTGTCGCCACAGATGCAAGAATTTTTGGATCGGTTAAATTTTTTTCAATGGCCGTAAGCCGCTGCAGGACTTCATTTTGTCGTTTAATCACCCGCATACGTCTCCGGCATAAAAAACGAGAACCAATCGTAGAGACGCCTCCCATAAAGGTACATGTCGCAAGTCCCACTGCTTGCGGATAAAAGCCTATCGCTGTAAAAAAAGCTGTAAGCCCGCCTAGAAACATGGTGGCGATTAATGAAGTTGCCACGTTTTTTTTAGACTGGTAGAGAAATTTAGCCTGGCGATTTTGCGAAAAGTGGGAAGAATAGGCAAAAAGGTTTTTTTCAGGAATGGGGTTAGCTGGCATAAGGCTCACGACTCACAATTTTAATAGTTGCAGTGGACTTAATTGTTTGATGAGAAGGAATAAACCCCCCGCAGTTCAATGAAGGATAGCAATAGACATCTTTTCCCATAAGAGTTCCTGGATTCGTCACCGCATTGCATCCTATCTGACTATAATCACCAATGATCGCCCCTAATTTTCTTAAACCCGTAGAAATTTTTTGTTTTTCAACCGAGATAGACACCGGTTCATTATTGAGTTTAAGATTGGCGCACTTGGTGCCAGCACCTAAGTTAACGTGATTTCCTAGAACTGCTTGACCTAAGTAGGCAAAATGCGCAGCATGCACATGATCTAGCAGAATGCTCTTTATTATTTCCGTATCATGTCCAATCACACAATGGTTGCCTGTAATGACAAATCCTCTGAGGTAAGCTCCGTGCCGAATCACACAGTTTTCTCCAATCCAGCAAGGCCCCTGAATGTAAGCCCCGGGTTCCACAACTGTTCCACGGCCTAAATGAATGGTCTCGGGATTGATTAGGTAAGCAAAAGGAGAGATTGTGGCTTCATGCTGTTCAAAAGATAATTCAGTTAAATAGCCTTCGAGCTTTGTAAGCGCCTTCCACACATAATCATCTAGGTCAAATAGCCTTTTATGGACGTAATGACTGAGGTCGAAGAAATAAGAAGGCAGCAAATTGTTCATAAAGATCCCTCTAGAATATGACCTAGGTTAGAAGGAATTGACAATATTTTCAACACCTTTTCTGAATGAATACTTCTTATATATAAGCTTATTCAGCTTCTTCTTTCGCTGTGGAAAAGTTCATAGAATGAGGTTGCTCTCTCGCTTTTTCTCAATTTGCGGCTGTTTGTGTGTTGTGAATGGATAGGTGATAAGGGGGTGGCTTATAAACAGAAAAGAGTTATGCACAAAACGATGATCGAAAGAATTCACAAGAAATAACGGGTTTATGAACAAAATTTACGGATTTTTAGCTTTTTCCAAAAACTTGTAAAAGTTCCACTTTTCCGCAACATTCTTTGAAGAAGAGTTCTTATTTAAATCTTTTTTCTTCTTCCTCATATGCTGTGGAAATGTTAGTAAGGGAAGAGAATTCTCTCTGAGAAACTGTTGTTCATAGATTGTTCAGTAGAGGTTGACAACTGAATGGTTATGTGCAAACGGAAGGAAATGTGAAAAAGTGTAAACAGAAAGCGTAGGATAAAAACAGGGGTTGTGAACAAAATTTCCACTAAAAAAGCACTTGCAGCGAAAATTCTTTAAAAAGCTGTGCGATTCGAAGAAAAGGAAAGTTTTAGAGCCGACCTCAGGGTCCCCGGGTCGGCTATTTAGATTAAGGCTTGGACATGGGAGAGAAGGCGTTATTAGTTTTCCACCCAATATAATCTTGCAAAATCTGGGCATGGTCAAAAGCCAGTTCGCTCCAGGGGATATCCTCCAACTTAACAATAAAAGCGTGAGCCGCATCGTCTCCGGCTTTAGGAAGTTGAAAGGCTTTGGCGAGATGGGTCACTTCGACAGAGTGATGTCTGAAGTCTCTTTCAGGTTCCGAGTACACATGAAATTGTCTCAGTTCTGCTAACTCAAGATTGATCCCTTCCATCATTTCGCGGCGGATAGCCTTTTCAACCGTTTCTCCATACTCAACTTTTCCTCCGGGAATCGCTTTGCCAAAAGGGGGTTTGCCGCGTTCAATCAAAACGATTCCTTTGAATTGTTCGCCTTCATAAACTTCGATAATTGCTGTTGTCGTTAGAATGGGGGGTTTATGGGGTTGGATTGCGGGAAGAATGCCTGCGAATCCTGCCAAAGGGGCACTGGCGAAGATCAAGAGTAAAATGCAAAGGCGAAGATGTGTTTTCATAAGAAATCCTATAATAAAATTAAAGAATGTTTACTGAGAATGTGCCCATAAGCTTCTATGTGAAGGGATTTGGAGTAAGCTTAATTTTATGTTACTCATCAAAGCGCATTGCAGCGTAATTGTAAAGATATTTGAGCTATTTTTGGTATTCGAACTCGGACCATGTAAAGCCTATCCTGAAGGAGCAAGGAGGGGCTGGTATTTGAAACGGGCTTTCTGGAATAAATAGACAAGGTGGGTTGAAATGTACATGGACTTTACTAGAAGATTAGATTGTTAGGTTAAAGCTGGCTCCTTTTTTTAAAAATCCTTTAAATCCCGCTTTTTCTGCATCAGGTAAGGCTCCTGTTTGATAATGATATAACCACATTTTGCTTTTTATTTCTGGGATTAAGGTTATCAAGTCTTCATAATGTGCATGGCAGCCGGTCCTTTTTAAACTTGTCTCGCAATCGTGAAAGACTAGGGTCGCTTTTTCATAAAAAGGCATGAGTCGTTCAGGTGTAAACTGGGTATCAGTTGTGATGAAATAATTCGCATCTTGACCTTTGAGGATCAATCCGTAACTTGGCATATTCCCCTCATGTAGGTGAATATGCTCGGTCTGCACAATTTCAAAATCAAGCCCTTCCCAATTAAATGTGAGAGATTGATCAATAGGTTTGACATCAAAGTAGGTTTCTAAATTGATGACGGTGTCTTCTAAAGTGGTTAAACCGCCTGCTAGAGAATGATTCCACAGAGGATTTACTAAACTTTCATGAACAAAAAGTTGGGGTTTCTTTTTAGTGTCAAATAACGTGTTGATGGCAAGCCATTCCAACCCCCCAATATGATCTGCATGTAGATGACTCACATAAACTGCATCAATATCAGCATACGAGAGCCCTTGTTCATATAAAGAAAATCTAATATCGCTTCCGCAATCAATCAGTAAATTCTTACCCCCAGGAGATTGCAGCAGCATGTTTGATTGGTAATTTCCACCTCCCAAAGTATATGCTGAGCCTGTTCCTAAAAAAAGAAGTTTTACAGTATTAAAGTTTTGCATAGAAGTAATAAATAATGAATCAAGAAAACACCTGCTAAATTTTTTTCAAGTTTGAAAAAGTAACCCAGCGGTAAGTTGATTAAAAAAATTATTGCACTTGTTGTGAGCCCCAGTGGAAGAAAGAATAGAAAAAGGAAGCAACCATTTAGCCAAATAAAATAGCTTCTTTTCTTATCGTTTAATAGTTTCTCTAAGGAATTTTGCAGAATGCCACGCCCTATAAATTCTTGGGCAAAGGCATAGAGGGCCAGCCCAGCCCACGACCACGATAGCGGTATAAGCTGCGGCTTTAATGAAAAGTATTGAGTTAAAAGATCAGAATTACTTAAAGCATACTTTTCAAGAAGGTAAGTAGAAATCATGATGATAAAGACAAAAGTTAAAGCATGAAGGACTATCTTAAAAAGATGATCTTTTCCGATTCCAAAAAAATTAAGGGGGAATTTAAATATTTTTAATAAGGCGATTGACGGGAGGAGGGCTATAAGCCATGGCAAATAGGCTTGTAGAGGGTGTGGATATAACCAGGCGGCAAAAATGCTAAATCCTAAAATCAGGTACTGGAAAAGCAGGAAATGCCCTATGCTTTCTTGAATTTTTGTCTGTTCTTCTTTCCTTTCTAAATTTTTTACGAATTGTCTATTGATGCCTCGCAAACGATTAATATTAGCTGAAGCTATATTTACAACCATTTTGGCAAACGTTTCAGGAATAAGGGCAGCCGAATCACGAGCAATTTTTAATACTTTGGTTTTTTTTAGAGCTTTAATTGTCGATGATCGTGGAGATCCATCCAGGAATGACATTTCGCCAAACATTTCTCCTTTGTTGATGGTACCTAGTAAGATTTGGGAAAAACGTGCTTCATTCCATTTTAAAACAGCAACTTCCCCTTCTACTAATAAATAAATGTCTTGAGTTAAGTCCCCTTCTTCAATAATGACATGATTGGGTTCGAACTCTTGTTCGGTTGAGGTTTGTTTTAACGTCTCGATCTCTTGGGCATTAAGACCTTTAAAAAGAGTGTGTTCACTAAATATTTCAACAGGTTCAGGATCTCTCATAATCGAAATGACTTTTGTGATGTACCGGGCTAAAAATAATTTTTTTTTAATATCGGCATTGAAAAAGTTAGTTTTTTCTGAATACTGAGATTTTGTACAGCAAAATTTGCAAAAATTTAAATCACTGATTCAGCAGGTTTTATCTCATAAAAAGTAATGGCATGCTTTTTGCTTCCTCACTAGTGACTCTACTAACATAGGCTTATGTATATGGATATTGACGTACTGAGAAGACAACTGGAACGTGAACGGCTTGCCCGTAAAGATGTTGAAAAGATCCTCGAGGAAAAAAGCGCCGAGTTATGTGAATTAAATCAAAATTTAAAGGAAGCGCTTTTCGAACAAGAACAGATTGCTCGAGAATTGATCCTTAAAAATGAGCAGGTGGAAGCCGCAAGTGAAGCCAAAAAGGGGTTTCTGGCAAATACTAGCCATGAACTTAGAACCCCTTTAAATGCGATTATCGGGCTAAGTGAAATGCTTTACGAAGATGCCGTAGAAGCAGGCGATGATAAGTACATTGAATCTTTGGATCGTATTAATAAAGCAGGAAAGCACCTACTTCAAATCATCAATAATATTTTGGACCTGTCTAAGATTGAATCTGGCAAATTAGAAATCTTCGTGGAAACTATACAAATTAAAGAGTTTCTCAACGATTTGGAAGGATTCGGCAGAGCTTTAGCGGAGAAAAATCACAATAGATTCGTTATACAAGCAAAAGGCTCTCTAGACGGCCTGCAAACAGATAGCGTAAAACTTAAACAAATTCTCCTTAATCTTATTGGCAATGCCTGCAAATTTACTGAAAATGGGCTCATCACCTTGGAGGCTCAGGAAAATAAAGATTTTGTCATTTTTCAGGTCATCGATTCAGGGATTGGGATGACAGAAGAAGAACTTAAGCATGTTTTTGAGGAATTTACGCAAGCTGACTCTTCCATAACACGAAAATATGGAGGAACAGGCTTAGGCCTAACGATTACTCAAAAGCTTTGTTATTTGATTGGCGGCGAGATTTTTATCCAGAGTGAAAAGCAAAAAGGGACTATATGCAGTGTAAAAATCCCTCTGCGGATGCCTGAGGCTGTGAGCACTGCTGCCATTGAAAAAATCCCCTCTTTTAAAATTAAAACAAATTGCTCTTTAGTCATAGAAAATGATGCTGAAGTGGCAGCATTAATCAAAGAAGTCTTAGAGGAAGATGGCTTCGAAGTCTTTTTAGCGGATAATGGTGAAGATGGTCTCAAGCTAGCTGATCAAATCAAGCCTTCGCTGATTGTCCTCGATCTTTACTTTCACGACAAAAATCAGGGCTGGCACGTTCTTAATGCCTTAAAAAGTTCCAGATCCACCCAGAATTCGGCTATTTTAGTGATTGGTACGCATAAAGAAAAAAACTTAAGTTTTATTCTAGGCGCTAGTGATTATGTGGCAAGACCCGTGAGTCGCGAGCATATCGCTCAAATCTTGAATAAACATATCGCCAGGGATGATCACTTAAATAAAATTATTGTGATCGATGATGATGAAGATACACGCAACCAATTCAAAAGAATATTAGAGAAGGAAAATTGCCAAATTTTTGAAGCGGTAGATGGGGCTGCCGGTATAAAACTCTTGCAAGAAGTAAATCCAGATCTAATTTTTTTGGACCTCCTCATGCCTCGAATGGATGGTTTCGAATTTTTAGAAATCATTCGTAAAGAGGCTAAATATCTTTCAATACCTATTATTGTGATTACAGCCAAGAGTCTTGATGCAGAAGATTATGTACGACTCGCAGGGAAGACCCAGCAAATTCTGCAAAAAGGCGAGTATACAGCAGAAGGCATAAAACAGGCGGTTAAAAAAGCTATTGCTACAGCCAAAAAAAGTGGAAAAAACCTATGACTAAAATCTTATACATAGAAGACAATGAAGATAATATCTTTATGTTGAAATCTCGCTTAGAGAGAAAGGGATTTCATGTCGACGTAGCCAAAGATGGAGAAGAGGGAATAGCTCTTGCACGCCATTCAAAGCCTGATTTGATTATTATGGATATTAGCTTGCCCAAAAAAGACGGTTACGCAGCAACCCAATTTTTGAAGCAGGAAAGAGAAACCAAGTCGATTCCTATCATTGTATTAACTGCTCACGCACTTCCAAAAGATAAAGAACTGGCTCTTGAAGCCGGCGCAGACGAATACGAATCAAAACCCGTCGATTTTCAAAGACTTTTAAAGAAAATTGCCCAGTTTCTATCCTAATCGCTCATCCTGCTACGGGAGAGAATATGGAAAGTTTTGCCGATTTCAAAAAAAAATTCTCAATTTTAATCGTCGACGATATTGAAAGTAACCTCTTTGTCTTAACTCAGCTGTTAAAAAAAGAAAATTTTGAAACCATCCTGCAAGCTAACAATGGTGTAGAAGCCCTAGAAATTTTAGATAAGCAAAAAATCGATCTGGTGTTGCTTGATATTATGATGCCTAGACTGAATGGATATGAAGTGCTAGAAAAAATAAAAGATAAGGTGCTGCATGGCGAAGTGATGGTCATTATGATTTCTGTCGCTTCTGAACTTGAAAGTGTGGTGCGCTGCATTAAACTAGGGGCTCAGGACTTTCTTCAAAAGCCCTTTGATCCACACTTGCTACGCGCTAGAATCAATTCTTGTGTAGAAAGACGCTGGTATATTGAAGAAGAGCGCAGCTTTTTAAATGAAATTCAAATCAGGCAGCGGCGCTATGAAGAATTACTTCACGTAATTTTGCCCTCGTCCATTGTCAGGGAATTGCTATCCACCAATGCAGTGACTCCTAAAAAATTTAATAACGTCGCCATTGTGTTTGCCGATGTCGTGGAATTTACTTCTTTTTGCGACACCCATACGACAAATGAAATTGTAAAAAACTTACAAGAATTTGCTGAACAAAGTGAAATTTTAGCTGCAGCAAATAATTTGCAGAAAATAAAAACATCGGGAGATGCTTTTATGGCGGCTGCCAATATGTTTGATCAAGTCGAAGATCCTGTGTTGAACTGTATTCATTTTAGCAAGGCGCTGATTGAAAAAACCAGGCTGCTATCTTTTCCATGGGAAATACGCATTGGTATCGCTTATGGCGGAGTCATTGGAGGCGTCGTCGGACAGCGACAGTACCTATTCGATGTGTGGGGGGATACCGTAAATACTGCAGCTCGAATGCAGCAAATTTCGAAGCCAGGCAAAATTTTTTTAAATAAAAAGGCCTGGCTTACTATCAGCCACTGTTGCGAGGGGATTTCTCAAGGGTTTGTGCAAATCAAAGGCAAAGGAAGAATGGAAGTCATCCTTTTTGAAGATTTTTTCGAGGAATCTGCTTAAAAACAGGAAAAATTTATGGATAGCGCAATTTGCCAGGTTGTACGAAAAGCGCAATGTGATTAGATTGAAAAAACAGTTTGCCCATAAGCTAAGATTGGTGCTTGCCGGAAGGCTCTCTAAAAGATCATGACTTCACTCAACTTGAAATGCAGTAAAAAACGATGATTAACATTGCAGTCGACATGCTTTTAGGAGATAAAATAAAATATCTCATTCTCATCTCTGCCATTGCGTTCTCCACCCTTCTTATTACTCAGCAAACGGCTATTTTTTGGGGGGTCATGAGATGGACAACCACCATGTTGCGCAATACTAATGTCCCCATTTGGGTGGTGGATTCACACGTTGTGCAAATCACCGATATCAATCCTATGAAAGATACTGAATTGGCAAGAGTGCGGTCCATTTCTGGCGTCAAATGGGCTTCTCCATTTTACTATAATCTTCTCCAAGCGAAAGTTGCCAATGGCAATTTTACAATGGTTCAATTGATGGGGGCAGATTCCTTCACCTTATTGGGCATTCCGCCTGAAATTCAAGAGGGACAATTAGAAAACTTATGGAAAAAAGATGCGGTTTTTCTCGACAAAACGGGAATCAAAAAACTTGGAGTGGGTTTAAAAAATCCTTTAAAAGTTGGTGATAGCTTTGATCTAAATGATCATGAAGTCCGCATAGCTGGCATTGTCAATGCTGAGCAATCTTTCTTTGGCTATCCATTTGTTTACACCACCTTCGACCGAGCTGTAGAGCTGGCCCCTTCGGTTAGAAGAAACCTTTCTTTTATCTTAGTAGAAGCGGAACCCGATGTGAACTACAAAGAGCTTGCCATAAAAATTCAAGACGAAACAGGTCTACGTGCCTTTACCAAGGATGAATTTTTCTGGGCAACGATCAAATGGTTCTTTTTTAATACAGGCATTCCCGTTTCATTTGGCTCAACCATCGTATTGGGATTTTTTGTGGGAATCGCCGTTACAGGACAAACTTTTTATTCGTTTATTCACGAAAATATTGGCAATCTAGGAGCTCTAAAGGCCATGGGAGCCGATAATTCAATTCTATATCGTATGCTGGTTGTACAGGCGACTATAGCTGGCTTGATCGGTTATGGGATTGGAATTGGCATGACTGCAATGCTCGGTTTATTGACTTACTATAGTGAAAAAATTCCTTTTTACCTGACATGGCAAATTCCTCTAATTACTTTAGCCATGATTATCATCATTTGCCTTTTTTCTGTTTATCTCGGATTCCGCAAAATCTCTCAAATCGATCCTGCTGAGGTCTTTCGTGGACAATGATGAACTAGCCTTTGAAATGCTTAATGTGACCAAAAAGGTCCCTTCAGGCGATTCTTATATGGATGTCCTGAAAGGGGTTGACCTCATAGGGAAAAAAGGCAAAATTTTGATTATAACGGGCCCCTCTGGGTGTGGAAAAACAACCCTTCTAAGTGTTCTGGCAGGAACTTTGCATTTTGATGGCGGCGAAGTCAATATATTTGAGCATTCTTTGCAGAATCTGAGCGATCCGGAATTAACGGAATTTCGGAAAAAAAATGTCGGTTTCATTTTCCAGCAATTGCATTTAATAGGGACACTAAATTGTCAAAAAAATATTGCCGTTCCTTTATTGCTCAACGGATATACCCTAAAAGAAGCCCTTCAAAAATCAAATGAAATGCTGCACTTATTGGGATTAAAAGAAAGAAAGTATATGCAGCCCTCCAGATTATCTGGCGGGGAGCAACAAAAAGTTGCGATTGGAAGGGCGCTTATCCATAACCCTAAATTACTTATTTGTGATGAGCCGACAGCATCTTTGGATGCCAAAAGCGGCTCAAAAATTATGGAAATATTGAGAAAAATTACAAGATCTCCTGAGAGATGTGTGGTCGTAGTGACCCATGACAACAGAATTATGGAATATGCGGATTGCATAGCTACAATGGAAGATGGGATTATCGTCGATTACCAGGAAAATTTTTAACAAAGATATCCACTCATGTCTATTTTTAAAACATTCAGCTTCTATTTTGCGGTTTTTGGAATCCTTTTAGCGGCACTATTTTCGAAGATTAGCGTTGCACCCTCTCCTTCGGTCACTTTTGTGCATGAACCCGCCGAAAAACCATTTATCAATGCGATTGCGGCTTCAGGCATTGTAGAGGCCAAGGACAAAAATATTGAAATTGGTACCCCTGAAGAAGGCATTTTGGTTGAATTATGGCATCACGTCGGAGATAAGGTAGAACAAGGCGATCCTCTTTTTCGCATTGATAGTGCGACGCTAGAAGCACAAGTTCTTGTTGAAACTTCTAAGCTAAAAGAGGCTAAAATCGAATTGGAAAATTTGGAAAATCAATTGCAAAGATATACTTCGATACGAGATCCACGAGCCATCAGCCAAGATGAGTTTCAACGCAAAAAATATGAACTAAGCGCTGCGCAAGCTAGAGTGGAAGCTGCCGAAGCCTCCCTTGCGCAAACACTTCAGCAGATAAGCAGACTGAAGGTGTTGGCTCCCAAAAGCGGGATCATCCTGCAGCAGAATATTCGAGTGGGAGAAAACGTTTCGCGAAGTAAACCCGCGATTATTCTGGGGGATTTGGATCACCTGCAGATTAGAGTAGACGTGGATGAACAAAGTGCGGGCCTTTTTAATTATAAAAACCCCGCGATTGCCTTCCCAAAAAATAAATATGATCTCGCCATTCCCTTAACATTTGTCCGTGTGGAACCGTTTGTCATTCCTAAAAAATCTCTTTCTGGAGCAGGTGATGAAAGAGTCGATACACGTGTATTGCAGATCATTTATGCGTTCGATGCCCCCGAAAATTATCCGATTTATGTTGGTCAGCAGGCAGATGTGTACATTGAAAAAAATCATTAAAAATTTATATATTTTTCTTCTTCTCCTGACTGGGTGCAATTTTGAACCAAGATATGTTGAACCCATTCTTGAAACCCCAACAACATGGAAACACCAAACAGAGCCTGTGGCGATAGAAACAATACATCGGCTTGAAAATTGGTGGGAAATATTTGCTGACAATGAATTAAACGCTTTGGAAGAAGTCGCCGTTTCCGATAACAAACGGCTGCTTGCAGCCCTAGAAAAGGTTTTTGCAGCCCGTGCCCTTGTCGGAATTCGAGGAGCTGACCTCTATCCTCAAGTTACCTTAAAACCAGCTTACAATTCCATTGGAGCACTTATTCAGGTTTTTGGGATTCCGCCGCCTTTGCCCACGATTATTCGTGTACATGAAATGCTCTACTCCTTACCGCTAAACTTAAGTTATGAAATTGATCTTTGGGGCAAAATTAGAAATCAATACGATTCTGCTTACCGAAATTTAGAAGCTGAGTGCGGAGCCTGGAGAAATGTCCTACTGACGTTAACTACAGACTTGGCGATAAATTATTTTCAGCTGCGTTCACTTGATTTAGAGATTCAATATTTAGAAAAGACCATAAAGGTGCGCAAAGACAATGCGGTGATCAATCGTGAACGGTATGAGGCGGGATTCATTATTTACTCGGATGTTTCGCGGGCCGAAACCCTGTTGGCAAATGCAGAAGCACTTTACGAACGTACTTTGAGGCTAAGGACATTAAAGGAAAATATGATTGCCACGCTCTGCGGCAAGCCTGCCTCAGCATTTTCCATCGCTTTTAGACCCTTAGATATGCAGCCCCCACCAATTCCTCCTGCTTTACCTTCAAGGGTTTTATTAAATCGACCAGACCTCAATGCAGCTGAGCGCAAAGCCGCATCTGAGCATGCTCTAATCGGGGCCTCTTATGCCTCTTTTTTCCCAACATTAAGTTTAACAGGAGGCTTAGGTTTTTCAAGTCCCAATTTAAAAGAATTTCTAAAGTGGAAAAGTCGTTACTGGAACATCGGAGCTAACTCTGAGGAACCTGTTTTCGATGGTTGGAGAACTTGTTCTGGCGTCGATTTTAGCTGGGCCCGATTTAGAAAAGCTAGCGCTGATTATCAACAAAAAGTCTTAGTGGCTTTTGAAGAAGTGGAAAATGGCCTCAGTAATATTCAATTTCAAAAAAGTGAAATTGAAAGCTTAAAAAAAGCCCACACTTCGTCGATAGCTACTCGCGAAATCTCTTTGGAAAGATACACCAAAGGTTTTACCAGCTATTTAGAAGTCACCGATAGCGAGCGCGCCGAGCTTGAATCTGGTTTGGATTTAATAAGAGTCGAAGGCAAGCTATTCACCTCTACAATCGAGCTAATAAAAGCGCTAGGAGGGAGTTTTGAATATTCCCACGGAAATGGCTGCGATTAAAAATCCGTCTCGCTTTACTTCCAGTACCTCTGTGCAAAATAGAGCATGGCGCAAATAGACATTCCGGAAGCGGCCAGCAGGATAAGCTTCGAGGAGAGCAGCAAAGACACTCCACCGAGCAAGCAGATAATGGCATCCCCTAATACGCGCAGCGAAACTTGCACTCCCATAACTTCACCTTGAATAGCGTCTGAAACAGAATCTGAAATTTTTACTGTAATCAAAGTGATCGCAAGCCCAATCGCCAGGCCGCTTAAGGCAAACAACAGCATGACGAACACGGTAGAATTCGCCAAAACAATCCCAATTAAAAAAAGAGCGAGACCTCCGAGAGAGCAAATAATGGCAAACTGATTAGAAGTATGGGAAGAAATTAGAGTGGGCACCCAGCCATTTCCTGTGGCTAGCGCCAGACATAAAATGGCATTATAGAGGACTAGATGCGCTGGACCCATAGCCCACCTGACAGTGAGATAAACCGGTCCGAATTCATAAAAAATGTCGACAGCAAGGGTGAAACAAGTCGAGGTGATCATTAAAAAGCGCAAGTACTTGTTAGAAAAAAGCACTGAGACTCTTTTTAAAATATTAATGCGTTGCCAGAAAGAACGCGTTTCCCCCGCTAGGTTGCTGACTTTATTTTCGAGTATAAGTGCTGAGAGTCCAGCCAGACCTATAAAAAAGAGGGATGTTAAGTAAAAAGGCGTCGAAGTCGTCAAGCGGGTCGATAGATTTTTATCACTCATGAGACCCCCTAAAAGTGGCCCAATAAGGAAAGCAATAGAGGTCGCGGCATTAATCTTACCAAACGTTTCATGTTTGGAGATCGTAGTGATATCTGCCGCCATGGCACGGGCAATCGCGATATTACCCTCCATAAGACCCGTCGCAAATCTGCTGAAAATGAGCAGTCCCAAATGCTGCCATGCAACCGCTAAACCTGTGAATAGAGTACATAGAGCAGTGATCAGCAAACTCCCGGCAAGCAATCGCTTTCGCCCATAGTCATCGGATAGAGCTCCAAGAATGGGAGATCCGATAAATTGCCCCAATGGATAGGCTGCGAGCGTAATTCCAAGCAAAATGGAGCGGCTGGATTCCCCCCAGCTAACCGGTAGAATTGAGTAGTCGGGATTTAAAAAAAGGGCAGGAAAGATAAGGTAAGGCATGGAGATCCCCAAAAAGCCTAAAAAGACGATGAGTAAGATCACATAAAATTGTCTTTTTTGCTTCTTTTCCTCAGTCATATACCCTCTTGTGAAAAAATGTCTATCTTGGAGTCAACAATGCAAGCCATTTGTTTGGAAAGAATCATGATAAATCCTTTTTAAACCATAGAATAAGGTCATCATCTACGCAATAGGTATCTCCGGGAATAACGGACTGATACTTATATGTGATCCCCTTTCCATCAGGTATATATCCCATGCTGACATATAACTTCTGGGCAACTCCATAGTCTTGATAGAGCCCCACGCCAATGCCTATTTGGCTGGAATGCTCCTTATGAGCAATCCCTTCTAAATATTGTATCAACCTTCGTCCAAAGCCAAGCCTGCGATGTGCAGTGGAAATCCAGATATCGTGGATTTCCTGGATGCCATTAGTTCTAAACTCAGGATATTCGGATAGCCTCAACAAACTGCCGTATCCAACGGGCGCCCCTTGAAATTTCGCCACACACACGCTACGCATACCTTCTTTTTGTTCAGCATAATAGCGCTTCCATTTGGCTTGGGTCGCTGCAAATGAGCTCCAAGGAAAAGTAAATGAGTGCATGATTTCGGGAAGATCTTCTTCTTGGAGCCTGTGTAAAATGAGGTTGTCTTGATTATACATTTTTTTATTGCTCTTTTGAAATCAATTGAGAGAGTTTAGCGATGATTGGACCATTAAATTCAGGGTTTATGTGCACATTGCCATCACTTAATTCCACCCGCAAAACACCCATTGCATCAGCATAGTCGTTGTAAACATCAAGAAAATGAACACCCGTTTCCTTGCACATCTCGGCCAATCTATGATTTAGTCGTTTGGTAATTGCAACTCGGTCAAAGAGAGAACCATACGCGGGGTAGTGTGGATTAAAAACAATGTCTGTAGGCGGAGTGACGGAATAAACAACACAAGTCAATTCTTTGTAGGCTTGTCGATTCAAATGGATCGTATTTAAATAGTTTTGGACTAAAGTTTCAATAATCTCCTCAGTCGTTCGGTTAAAAACATCTCGCTGTTTCCCAATGTGGCACCGGGCATCAATCTCACCGAAAACAAAAATGACCACCTGGCCTTCCTCAATCCCCCATGCTGGCAGATTAATGATCGATAGCCCATCACGACCTACGCGATGCATAGTACAGCTGGAAATATGATGGATTTTACAGTGCGGTGTCTGTGAAAATTCATTAGCATGGCTATCCCCCACCACAAATATCGCGGGGCAATGCTTCTCTGCTTGAATGTTAAAAGCTATAGAAGTAAACACCATCAGGTAAACAAGGATCAAAAATCTGTTTGCATCTATCATAGATAAATCCTTCATTTCAGAATATTTCGATTTCGGTAAGGATATAAAGTATTGTAGCAGATTTAGACGTGTCTTTCCCACTTTTTCTGAGAGGCCCCTAGTAGAAAAAAGGGCCTGACTTTGGAAAGGGATGTGCGTCATTCAGGAGGGATTTCCTTGGAATGATGTTGCAGCGAATATCAGGAATCGAAAGGATATATTTACAAGCTTACTGGATAGCTAAGAAGCATTCTTTACAAGTGATAGCTTTTGTATTCTCCAGGATCTATCATGGGCTACCTGGAGTAATTTAATAGATTATTTAACATTAGTCGATCAAGTTATACGAGTAAGTCCTCATGGGAAATGGAAATAATGGATACTAAACCAGAAGAATTCAAAAGCAATGCTTGGGTCGTGTACATTATTCAGAGCGAGTTTAATAAACTTTATACCGGAATTACCAACGATTTGGAACGACGTTTCAACGAACATCTGAACAGCCAAAAAAAGAAAGCCCGCTTTTTCCATTTCTCAAAACCTGACAAAATTGTTTTCTGTGAGTCCCATTCCAACCGCTCAGAGGCCTCTAAACGCGAATGTGCCATTAAAAAAATGAGTCGGAAAGAAAAAATTGCTTTAATTGAAAAAGGAAAAACCTAATCCTTAGAAACCGAACTCAAACAAGTCAGATCCAAAATGAACAATACTTCAGGAGATAAAGCAATGAATAAAGATTTAGCTGAAATTACTCATCATGAAACTTTTGAATCCTTGAAGCAGAAAGAAGAAAATGGATGTGAATTCTGGAGTGTGCGCAAATTGGCGAAGACACTTAAAATTGAAAAAATTAATCGCCATATTTATTTTAAAATCAACAACTTATGAAACCTGTGCAGTTTTTTTATGCATAGTACTGCACAGTAAAATGCATAGCTGTACTATGATTACGGCATTATGATTGAGCAGCTACTCGCCGAGAATGAAGGCAAAACAATTGAGTTCAAAGAAACAACTCGTTCTTTGGGCGGTATTATGAAGACCGTAGTCGCCTTTGCAAACAGCACTGGCGGCACGATTATTATTGGAGTAAAAGATAAGACCAAAGTTCTCGTGGGTCTCCCCGAAATCCTATCTGAAGAGGAGCGTCTGGCCAATGCGATTACAGATAGCATCTTTCCTCTTCTGACCCCTGATATAGAAATTCAATCGATTCGCGGCAAAGAGTTGTTAATTATTCACGTACCTCACAGTATAGGTCCTTATTATTTGAAATCAGAGGGGCCAGAACGAGGTGTTTATGTACGCTTTGGATTCACGAATCGCTCTGTTGATGCTGAGATGCTCGATTCGTTGCGTCTCTTAGCTAAGAAGGTCACCTATGATGAACTTCTCCATCCGGAAGGACATTTAGATTCAGAAGTTATGAAAAATGTTTTTGACTGGGTAGGAAAAAGGCCGACAGCACAGGCTCTTGAAAATTTGGGTGTCGAAACCTCTCGAAGCGGCAAGAAATATCCGAGCAATGGGGGGATTCTCGTTGCCTTCCCTCTAACACCCAACCTGGCGTTACTAGGATCTTGGTCTCCTCTTCCTTCGTATAAGCAAGTCGATTCATTGATTGTAGAAGGAATTAATTGGGCAACCACGTCGACAGGTGCAGATATGATATATGCTCAAAAACAAACATCCACTACCAACTTTTCGCGGAGTCTTTCATTTGCAAGAATTTCATCGGCATTTACCAAGCCGTCTTATAAGATAAGGCCATTTTTTTAGATGAAACATAGAAATCAACCTAGAAAAACCTAGAAGACCCGATTTTCTAGGTAATTATTCCAATGAATTTTTACTGCAGTAAAGCCCTTAAATCGTCATTGGGATGGGTGCATTTCTTCAGGATATTCTGAAATTGTTTGTTTGAACCATGAGTAAGATTAAGGATTGCTGGCATTTTGTATCTATGAAAATTTTTGGCCTTACTGCCAAATCGTAAGGTATGAGAAAAATGACACGCCATAATAATTAAGCGCCGTCCATACCCTTCGATCACTTGTAATAATTTATGATCAGAGGCGAGCTTTGCTGCTACGGAACGATGGCCATGAACATATTTTGAACGAACAGCATAAGCCTCAAGGATAGATTTTGAGACATTTTTTTGAGATAGACCGATTGTCTCCAATATCAAACTGCATTTTTTTGCTAAATCCTCTTTTCCAATTATTTCATTGGCTTTACATATCAATCCTTCAATGCATGAAATTGCGAGAGATAGTCGACTATGCATTCCTATATGCGTAAAACGGGCATCTGTAAGTGTTTGGATAGCGTTGCTAATTAGAAGCCAGTCCTCCATAACCGTTTCCTCCTTAGTCTTACTCAGTATTCCGCAAACATCGAGTAACATAAAAAAATCAGAACACTGGCTCTTTACAATAGGACAATAGTCTTGAGTAATGCTGTTTGGAATATAATTCGGACCCCCACTTGCTAAAATTGTATCGTTCAACCTAGCCATTATGTCGCCATCGCCGAGAAGAGGACAAATAGTCATTAATAGATGGTTAAATTCTTGAGCACGTATAGACTCATGTAAAGTTTTATAATTTTGAGGGGCTTCACACCATGAATAATCGATCACTAGAGAAGCTGGGGGTTGAATTCTTGTAATGCGACGCAATCTGTATTCATCCCAAGGCAATTCAAAGTAGCTTCCAAAGTCTAAGGGATCAAAAGGACGAAATTCAATTGTGGTTACTTCAGGAAACTCTGTCAATGTACTTTTGAATTTTATTGGTTTTTTCAGCATCGGTCCAATTATGTATGTCCGATTCCAATGAGGATACACCCCTTGATCGATTCCCTCTTCTAGGATCTCTGCGGCTTTTTTTAAAAATCGGAGTTGAGGGCGTGATAAAGGACCATACCGGCGTCGATGATCTGTAATGACAAAATTGCCAAACTGATCTAAGAGCTGCGCGGCTTCTGAATCTGAAACATTCAAGGTATGCGACCATTTTTTTACAAGAAGGGGATAGGGATCGGGGGATGGTTTTTTATTGAGTGTTTTTTTAAAAAAAAGAACAGTTTGAGATTTTGGTTGAAAACGAACCTTTTGTGTTCGAAAATCTTGGCTTATTTGTGAAGTTGATTCGAAAAATACTGAATTAGGTTCATAGCTTGTGTTTTGCCAACATTGCCGCATATGGAGCAATTTTGCCTTCAAAAAATTAAGTATTAAATCAAACGTATTATCCGATATATCGTTGTACATTACCTGTCATATACCTGTTACAAGAGAAAAAAAGAAGGACTTAAGAAAAGCGGTCAAGCCTTCATAAGTCCTTGAGGAAAAAGAATCTGAGTGAGAGGATTCGAACCTCCGACCCCTTGCACCCCATGCAAGTGCGCTAGCCAAGCTGCGCTACACCCAGATATAAAATTTAAATCGCGATTAGTCCTTCGAATTGTAACTCAGATTTTTTAAATTGCTGAGTGGCCATTCTCGCACATTCTTCAATGATTTTTTCTAGAGTATCTCCCGGATGCACTTCTGCCGCCGAGATATCGACTGAAATAGAGGCGGTAAAAACAACGCCACTGTGGATTCCCTTCGCTTTAAAGTTCGCGAATATCCCATCTTTTTTTTTCGTGATATTGATAAATCGAATCAAATTATTTTGGGCTAGGTCCATATTTTTCTCTCTAGATAAAGGGGTAAATCGTAATGGTTATTTGCTTTTCCAGTCAATAACAAACTTGTTTTGAATGATCCATGAACTTTGGGCTGTTAAGCCTTTTCACCTTTTTTGGCATTGGCTTCTTTAATCAACTTAAGAAAATAACGGTGGATGGTCGACTGTCCGGTTAATTCTGGATGAAAAGTTGCTCCCAAATGGTGTCCTTGTTTAATGAGGATTGGCTCTTGATTAAAGCTGCTCAGGACTTCAACTTTTTTTCCACACGATTTAATGCGTGGAGCCCGAATAAAGACGGCGGGGAAGGTCTGCACAGGGGGTTTATCTAAAAATAGTTCAACGGGTTTCTCAAACGATTCGATTTGTCTGCCATAGGCATTCCTTTCAACTGTGATATCCAGCAGCTCGAGAGAAATAATCTCTGGGTTGCCTGTGGGAAGACCCATCAAAATAAGGCCGGCACATGTTCCAAAAAGAGGTTTTTTCTCGGCAAATAAGCGGATAGCTTCTTCAAGATGGATATAGCGGATTTGTTTTGAAATCGTTGTCGATTCCCCCCCAGGAATGATGAGAGCATCGCATTCCAGCAGATCCTGAGGGGTTCTAACTTCTTTAGGAGTTACAGGCAGTGTGCGCAAAATTTCCATGTGTTTAGCAAAAGCCCCTTGCAGGGCTAACACGCCGATCACGTACGTATGCATCCCGCTACCAGCCTCGATATGCTAGAAGTTCTTCTTTTTTGATTTGTTGAATCTCAAGTCCTTCCATGGCACTTAATAGGCCCATCGAAATTTTAGCGAGCATTTCAGGATTGTTATAATAGGTTGTGGCTGCCACGATCGCCTTAGCTCTTTGCGGAGGGTCTTCTGATTTAAAAATGCCGGAACCTACAAAGACGCTTTCGGCTCCTAGCTGCATCATTAAAGCCGCGTCAGCGGGTGTTGCGATGCCGCCTGCCGCAAAGTTGGGAACGGGTAGTTTGCCTGTCTTGGCAATTTGCTGCACTAAATGAAAGGGGGCGCCTAATCTTTTCGCTTCTGCCATCAATTCCGATGAATCTAGGGTTGTAAGCAAGCGGATTTCTCTCATGACCGCGCGCATATGTCTTACAGCCTCGACAATATTTCCCGTGCCTGCTTCACCTTTAGTGCGGATCATGGCAGCGCCTTCGCCTATTCTTCTTAAAGCTTCACCCAGATCGCGGCAACCGCAGACAAAAGGAATTTTAAAGACGGATTTATCAATATGGTTTTCTTCATCAGCTGGGGTCAATACTTCGCTTTCATCGATAAAATCGACAAAAAGAGCTTCCAAAATTTGGGCTTCGACGAAATGGCCAATGCGGCATTTGGCCATGACCGGAATGGAGACAGATTCTTGAATTTTTTGGATGAGTTCGGCATTCGACATGCGCGCAATTCCGCCTTGAGCACGGATGTCGGCTGGAATTCTTTCGAGGGCCATGACAGCGACGGCTCCGGCATCTTCCGCTATTTTAGCTTGTTCGGGATTGGTAACATCCATGATGACCCCGCCCTTAAGCATTTCTGCCAGGCCGATTTTAACTTCAAAAGTATTTTTTTCTGGGTAAGCTGCTGTTTTTTTTTCTACCATAGATGCTCCGAAGTAATAGTCGTTATGATGTAACAGAACATTATACCAACCAGTATGGCAAGTCTGACGAATTAATGCTTGTATTTTTTCAAATGTTCCGGGAAAAGTTATAAATCATTAAATGGACTTACCGACTGTAAAAACAAATTTCCCTGCTTCCGTCTTTTGAGTTCAGAACGGATGCTGAATAATAGGTCTTGGTCAAAATTTTTATGGGCGGCCCATTTTAGATAATCTAAAGGGATTTCTTTAAGCAATCTGCCTTTATGTTTTCCAAGGGGCATGGCCTTAAGAAATACCGGTCTAGAAAGAATATCGAAGAGATTCTCTGTCGTGCGATGACGTTTAGCTAAATGTTTGAAAACTTCAATGTTGACTAAGACATCGCTCATGGCTCGATGAGCCCCTTCAAACTGAATGTTGAAGTGCATCCGCAATTGCTCAAGAGAATTAACCGGGCTCTCTCCATAGAGTCTAGCGAGTCGAAGGGTATCTAGAAAAAGATTTTTGCGTATGTTGCAGGGAATGCCGGCGCGTTCAGCCGCAAGTGCAATTATATCGATATCGAAGTGTACTCCATGCCCTACAATGGTATGAGAGCCTATAATCTCTAAAATCTGTGGAATCACCGGCGTAATGGTGGGCTTATCGGCAACCATTTCAGGGGTGATATGATGAATTTGGATAGAAGCTTCTGGGATTGCACATTCAGGATTGATGAGCGATTCGTATTGATCTAGAATCTGTTCAAAAGTGAATTTGGCGACGGCAACTTCTATAATGCGGTCGGCTTGTGGATCTAACCCGGTGGTTTCACAATCAATGCATACAAATGTTGCTTTTTCTAGTAATGGCATAAAGTAACTTTAGTTTTATTATTAAGGGACATCCTTATCAGGGATAGGATTAGTTAAGTTTTCGTGCAGCGCATCGTTAATCATAAAGATCAACTCTTTTCGCCCGACATTCTTTGGAACGGAATAATGTACATATTGAATATTTTCGGCATCAAATGCCGAAAGAATGGCTTGGGTATGGCTTGTTTGTTGATTTTTTGTCACTTTATCCGTTTTCGTTAAAACCAAAATCATGGACTTTTGACTATGGGCTACCCACTCTAAAAACTTTCTGTCCTCTTCATTTGGAAGACGTCTAATGTCAAAAAGAAACAGAATCAGCTGTAAAGATTCCCGCTCTTTTAAGTAGCTTTCAATCAATGGACCCCATTTTTTACGTACTTCTAAAGGGACTTGAGCGAATCCATAGCCAGGTAAATCGACAAATGAAAGATGATCATCAACGTTGAAAAAATTTAAAGCCTGCGTTTTACCGGGAGTGCTTGAAGTTTTTACCAAGTTTTTTGCTGCAAAAAGATGGTTGAGAAGACTTGATTTTCCCACATTAGAGCGTCCAGCCACAGCAATCTCAGGAAGCAAGTTTCCCGCAGAATCTTTCAGGTGCGGGTACCCTTTTTTATTTACTGCTGTTTTGACAAAGTGAGTTTTCTTAAAATCGCATTTCATTTCGCTAAACCTGATTGCGTGATTGTAATTTGACGTCCATTCTCAGCGTGATGCTGAATATTAATGTGGTAGGCCAGGGGAGGAATTAAAGAATGGATTCTTTCTGCCCACTCAATGCAGCAGATTCCCCCACTTTCTAGTGTTTCGTCAAATCCCATACTTAGAAATTCCTCAGCTTTGTGCAGCCGGTATAAGTCAAAATGATAGATAGTCCTTGTCCCTTCATAGATATTTAAAAAGACAAACGTGGGGCTATTAACTTCCAAAGGGGAATAATCTGCCGCCCCTGTGGCTAAGCCTTTGATAAAAGTTGTCTTGCCTGCACCTAAATCCCCATAAAAACATACGACGCTATTACTCGGAAGCTGTTTTCCAAAATCATATGCTAACTGCAGCGTCTGTTCTTCAGAAAGCGAAAGGGTTGATAAAAATGTTTTCATATTGAAGATAACAAAAGTAAAGGAATTTCCTCTATCTTTTGGCTTTACAAAAAGCAAAATGATAGAGGGATAAATTATTTAAGGATTTTAAGAAAGTGCTGCAGGCAGTCTAAGTGTCGTAAAGTGGATGCGTGGGGAGTGTCAAAATAGTATAAGCGCGTTACTCAATCCATTGTTCGACAAAAGGGCTAAACTCTTCAATTTCTGCCAAAGATTCAACAAACGCAGTAATTTTATCTTCTTCTAACTGCTTTTGAATAAACGCCAGGAACCCTTCTTCAATTTGGAAGCGATTTTGGTTTTGCACTTCTACTAACGAAAGCTTTTTTAAATAGTTTTTCTCGAAATCTTGGATCACAGAATTTTTACTGCTAAATAATTTCCCGCTTAAGACGGATGAAAAGACGGCCTTGGTGATCGATTCTTTGGCTTTTGTCTTTGACATATAGCTTTTAATGACTTCTGGATCTTCTGAGACAAAAAAGCGTTTAACGCGCAATCCACCAACACGCTCTGTATTTTCGGGACATTTTGAAACCCAGTCATAGATTGCATCTTGCGGGTTAGGATGTGTATTGTCGCCAAAAACTTTGCCTGTGAAAGGGCAGATGTAAATTTTTTTCGTTTGCTCGTTCACGCTTAAATTACTAAAGCCGATTTTTATTTCAGCTTCATGCCAAAGTTTGTTCTCTTTTTCAAGAAATTTGACAGCTTCCCCGGCGCTTTGATAGATCATTTTTTCTTTAGGAAAAAGCACTGGAGACAGCTTAAATTTCTTCTCCACAAAGCATAGATATGTCGTCACTAAGTCGGCATGAGGGTTTTCTTGGAGAAATTGCTGTAATGCCGTCTTTATTTCATCTGTGATGACAAACTTTGTCATTGCAACCTCTTTTAAACTATTTTATTGGATTCAATAAATTAATAACCGACTCCCAGATTACCTTGTTTTGAAATTATAAATCAAGTTGATTTTTGTATGGTGTAAGAGCAAAATAATCTAATACTAGAAAAAAACATTTACCAGCAAGGGAGTTCAATACGGATGGTTTTAATTAAGAAGTGCACTATTCCAGGTTATGAGGAAGTGATAGAAGGAATAGATGAAAGCAGCGGTTTGCATTGTTTTATCGCCATACACAACACCTCGTTGGGGCCAGCTTTAGGGGGAATCCGGGTTTATCCTTATGCCTCCGTTGAAGAGGCCCTTAAAGATGCTTTACGGCTTGCTAAAGGCATGACTTATAAGTCTGCCGTGGTTTCAAATGGTTTAGGTGGCGGCAAAAGCGTGATTATTGCCGATCCACACAAAGATAAATCAGAAGCCCTTTTGCACGCTTTTGCCGAGGTCGTAAATTCATTAAAAGGACGTTATATCGCCGCGGAAGATGTGGGCACATCGATGGAAGATATGAGTATTCTTAAGCAAAAAACGCCCTACGTTGCAGCACTGCCCTCCGACTATAGCAGTGGTGACCCTAGCCGCTTTACAGCTTGGGGAGTCTACAAAGGATTGCAAGCCGTAGCCAATAAGTTGTGGGGCAAGCCTTTATTGAAAGGACGTACAGTTGCCATTCAAGGTTTAGGCAATGTTGGCGGAAAGCTAGCCGATATTTTATTTTGGGAAGGCGTCGATCTAATATTAACGGACACTGATCCGGTCAAATTAGATGACCGTGCCCGTTTATACGGTGCTAAAAGCGTTTTACCAGCTAATTTTCTGGATATCCCCTGCGACATTTTGTCCCCCTGTGCCTTGGGAGGGATTTTGAATGCGACTTCCATTCCAAAATTAAGATGCTTGGCAGTTGCCGGAGCAGCCAACAATCAATTATTAAGTCCTGAAGATGGATTTTTGTTGCTGCAAAGAGGAATCTTATACGCACCCGACTACATCATTAATTCTGGCGGAATTATTAATGCCGCAGCGGAATACGAGGTAGGAGGATATGATCCAAAAATTTCGCGCGAAAAAGTGAATCATATTTATGACACACTCTCCATTGTTTTTGAGAAATCAGAGAAAGAACATAAGCCGACCAGTCAAATTGCAGATGAATTAGCTGAAAGCCATTTAAAAAATTTAACAGGCAAACGGATGAATCCCATTAAATTTACCTAAATGAGAATGGCTTTTTGAAAGTAAGGAAATTTCAACATTTCGTCTTTCATCAGTTGATAACAATTCGGGGCCATTTCAAAACGGTGTTTAGTCGCTAACGAAAAATGCCCCCGAAATGTTTGACTGGGATCTATGAAAGATTGCATGTCGTAAGGCGAATCGCCGACTGCTAGTAAGAACTTTTTATTGTTGTCTATGAGCTCATAGACCTTTGCCAAGCGATCTGGTTTGGCAAAAACGCCTGTCTGAATCCGCATCATGGCGTTTAGATATTTGGGATCAAATTTCCAATCATCGGCACGTAAAACCGCCAGGCAATCGCAATTTTGTAAGATTTCAGCAAAAATGCATTTATTTTCGAGAGATTGACCCTGATTGTTTTCAATGTCTTTATTTAATATCGCATTGCGGGCTTTCAGGGCGATCTCTTTTGGAATTCCCATCTTCTCTGTTAAATAGAGGTAACAGGCCCGGGCGCCTTTTTGCTCCATTTCATGGGTATCACCGCCTAAATCGTTTTGAAGGATCACTCTTCCGTAATCATGATATAGGGCAGCCACTTCAAGAGCTGTGATTTCTTCAAATGAGAGTTTTGCGGCTCGGTCATCCCCCATTTCTCGATATAGATTGATGACTGGACGAACGTTCAATGAAACGTAAGCAGCATGCATCCCTCCATGTCTAACGAAAAAATGGGCATCCTTAAAGAGGGCTTGGTTTTTATAAGCATGGCTGCCGGCGCTGGTATATATTTCATACTCTTTTCTTAGAGAGCTTGAGGGAGGAAACGCAGTCAATTCTTTAAAAATCAGAGGTGCGTGTGCAGCCAATGAGGTGGAGGGAATCTTAATCGCAGGAGTTTCTTTTTGTGAATGAATCGCGTGCGGGAAGTTCTTGTTTTTAAAGTGGAGCTTGACGATTCCGGTTGAGGCTTTTGAGGCTAGCATTTTGGGAATGATTCCCAAGGCGGTACTGGGGATAAATAAAAGCAGAGAAACGAGCGTTTTTGGAAAGCTTTTGCGTTGAACAGCTGGAGTTTCACTGTGCACGACTCCGTTTAAGAGCTTGACCGTTCGCCCATTAAACAAATAGCGCAGGGGCTTAAAGCAGAGATCGCCGATCTGCCGGTTAAAATCAGGCTTCTCTGAAACAATTTTAGTACAAAAGAATAGATTTTCGGACATGAAGGCTCCTTAATGAAAACGTTGAAAACATTTTACAATATTTTCATTAAGGATCAATTAAGCTAGGTTAGCTCTTCCTTGAAAAGCGGACGGCGGTATAAACTTTTAAAATTTCACCAGGGATAAAAGGTAAGAATCCCATCATAAAGGCATTGTGCCAGCCGCTAAATCCGGCTAACCATGCGGTCCCTAAGCTTAGCTCAAGGATACAAGCTATGATTCCACCTAAAAAGAGGGTTGAATTTTTAACATTTTGAGAAGCGATGAACCCAACTAAAAATGCTTGCATCACAAAGCCAAGATAGTAGCCGGCTTTAATCCCCCAGAGCACTGCAGGATTTGCCAATGCAGTGGGCAAGAATGGCAAGCCAAGGCCGACTTCAAAAAGATAGGCGATGACTGCTAAGGCGCCTTTGATAGGGCCTAGCTTGATACCGATTAGCAGCACCGCAAAGGTTTGCAAGGTCAGAGGGATCGGAGTAAAAGGCAAAGGGATGGCGATTTGTGCGCTTAAGGCTATAAGAAATGAACAACACAGAATTTGAATCAAATCAAAAACTTTTGTCTCAGTTTTTAAAGGAAGTGCTAATGTTTGCATAACGCCTCTTCGTTCTCGGGTTTAGATGAAGGATAGCATATTTTAAGAAATGAAAAAAGGAACTTTTATTCTTCGAGGGTGGCGGCGTGTGTGAGCAGCGGCAGGTGTTTTTGCTTCCAGCGCGCTTGCAAAATGCCTGCTTCATATAAGGCAATTAAGGGCACTGCTAGGAGAATTTGTGAGAGAATGTCTGGCGGAGTTAAGAGGGCACTTAGAATGAAAATCCCTACATAGGCATAGCGACGCATCCGATAGAGTGTCCCAAGCTCAATCATCTGCAAATGGATCAGCAAAAATAAAATCCCACTCAATTCGAATCCCAATCCATTACCTAACAAAAGTAGCAGCGTATATTCCATGTAAGAGCCCAGATTCCATAAATTCATGCCAATCCCAGTGCTGAAGGCAAAAAAGTACTGATTTGCTAGCGGGATTGTTGCGAAATAAGCACACAACAGCCCTGCGTAAAAGAGGGCCACGAATAGCAGAAAAAACAGCCAAAATTGCTTGCGTATCGAATTGATAAATGCTGGCGCAATAAAACGTAATAGGGTGAATAGCCAAAAGGGCGAGGTAGCGACGAGCCCAAACCAAAATGACAGTTTAATGACCGTGGCAAAGCCTTCCATGGGGGTTAAAAGGACTAAGGGGGAAGTTTCAGCGACTTGAATACTGGCAAAAGGGGCCAGACTATAAGTCTGCTGGTTTTTTTGGGTAACGCCTTTGCGCAGCGGCAAGATGACTTCGAGATGAGGCGGCAGATGCAGTATTTGCTCATGTGGCGAAGCATTTTTGAGCTGTTTGTGAAAGACCAGTGTCTCCTGCCAGCCTTGTTGAAAATGGGAAAGGCGGGTTAAGGGTTGAGTCAATACATGGATTAAGGGTTGGTAAAAATAGAGGCAGATGACAAAGCCGCAAGCGACGATGAGCAACATCTGCACAAAAGTCCGACGCAACTCTTCTACATGGGCCCAAAAAGGGAGATAGGGATTATTCGCTCTCATGGGTTTTTGGGGGTTTCATGGCTGGAGCTTCCACTTGTTCATCTGTAGAGGCGGGCTCATCGCTCTCACAAGCTTTTTTGAATTCCCTGATCCCTTTCCCCAAACTGCGGGCTAGCTCGGGTAGACGTTTACCTCCAAAAAGGAGGAGTATTACACAAAAAATCACAATTATTTCGCCAGTTCCAAACATCGATTTACTTTGGGGTTAACGTGTCGTTTTTCGTTCAATTTGTAAAATGAAATCTTCCAAAAGCTCTTTTACACCCTTTTTTTCTGCTTTAGTCAAGCTTAGTTGCGGATTGTGAAGCAGCTTTTCCATTTTATGCAGTTCTTTGAAAAAGGTTTCTTTGAGATCAGCCTGTCTTTTGTCTGTTTGCGGCAGCGGAAACTGGGCGCGAATCTTGGCTAAAAGCTCGGCCTTGGTTTCTCCCTGATAGGATTGGATCAGTTCGAGTTTTTTCTCGAAAGCTCCTTCACGGCTGGCCAAAGTATAGATGGCTTGTCTGGGCATGGATTCGACCACTGGATGCAGTTTTTTAGGGAGCTGCCCATGCAATTCGTAGTACTGCATAAAATTGTAAGGTGTTTGCCGATTGCCATAGGCTGCCAGCAACCAGGCGCTGAAGGCGCCTTCGCGATAATTTGCCAAGATATCATGAGCTTTTTTAATGCGTTCTCCATGCAAAATGATCGCTTGGTTGTTGATGGCTTTGACTTCTGAGGTGAGTTGAATTAAAGCTTGTAAGTCAGCCTCTGCATTGTGCTTGCCTTGTGTATATTCATAGAGAATGGATTCTAAGATTTCTTTTTCGCGCTCTGAAAGCTCTGAAATGCTGAAGACGCCGGAGAAACTCGTCAAATTACCGGCTGCAGAGGCGTGGGCCATTTTAGCCATTTTGGCTGAAGGGCGGCTGTGATTGAGGCGTTCGCTTAATAAGGCATTGATATTGCTCATAGATTTCCCATATTTTTAGTTTGTATGATGTAAAGCTGCTTTACATCTGAAGTCTGTTACAAACGTTTTAATAATTCTTTAGTGACCGCCAGATAGTCTTCTGCCGCACGACTGCTCGGAGCAGTGTCGAAAAGAGGTTTTCCAAAAATAGAGGCTTCCGAGACATTAATATCGCGGCGCACTTTAGCTTTCAGAAGTTTTTTGGGAAATGTTTTCTCAATGACTTCTAGGAAAGCTTTATTGCTTTTGCCGCGAATATTCCAAAAAGAAAGCAGGACACCTAGCACAGATAAAGGATGCCTTAAGCTGATGCTTTCAACGAACTGAGCCAATCTTTCAAGCCCTTTGATGCTATAGAATTCCGGCGTGGCACAGATGAGCGTGTGCTTGGCGGCGATGAGAGCCGATTCTGTCAACCAGCAGAGGGATGGAGGGGTGTCGATAATAATATAGTCATATTTAAGCGGAGACAGCAGCGTGCGCAATTTTTCATGGGAATAGCGATCAGCTGCCAGCTTGCCTGTGACTTCGACACGCTCTAACCACGTATCTGCGGGGATCAAATCCAGCCCAGGCTGGCAAGTTGGGAGGATCACTTCCGCCAGCGTTTTTTCTTCTTGAAGTACCGAGGCCAAGCTATCATTTTCATCCGGGTCGAAGCCTAGACCCGTCGTGAGATTTGCCTGGGCATCGAAATCAATAAGCAACACCTTTTTCTTATGATACTTAACAATGGCCGAACCTAAATGTAAGGCCGTGGAAGTTTTCGCTGTGCCGCCCTTAAAACTACTAATCGCAATCGTTTGAGCCATAATAAAAAATCTCTCCCTTGTGTGGACCAAAGTCAATTGAAACGGAATATAGCAAATTTATTATTTAATGCTATACACAATGGAATTCAAATCGTTCTTTAGCTTGTTTGCGTATAAGGAGACGTAAGCGCTTTTTCCTTTTTTTCTTTGAGCATGCTGGAAATTAAGTCATCGACTTGCATCTCGCCCAAAACCGCATTTTCACGTGTTCTGAGATTGATTGTTTGGTTCTGCATTTCTTGATCCCCAACAGTGAGCATGTAGTTGATTTGCGTTAATTGCGCTAAACGCACTTTTTTGCTGACCGATTCATTCGATTCATCCACATCGCTATGGAAGCCTGCTGCACGGATTTTTTTGCAGATCTCTTTGGCATAAGCTGCATGGCGATCGGCAACTGGAATCACTCTTACTTGTAAAGGACTAAGCCACAAAGGGAAGCGTCCGGTAAAGTGTTCGATTAGAATCCCAAAAAATCTTTCGATAGAACCAAAAATAGCGCGATGGATCATGACTGGCCGCTGACGGCTGCCATCTTCTGAGGTGTATTCCAGTTCAAATTTTTCAGGCAGCGCCATATCTAGCTGAATGGTGCCGCACTGCCAAGTGCGGTTGATTGCATCCTGGATATGGAAGTCAATCTTAGGTCCATAAAAAGCTCCATCGCCTTCATTGATGCGATAAGGTAGTCCTGTTTCATCTAAAGCGCTTTTTAGTCCGGCAGTCGCTACTTCCCACTCTTTATCAGAACCGATCGTATTTTTTTCAGGACGCGTCGAAAGTTCCAGACGATAGGTCAGTCCAAAGGTGGAATAAATTTCATCAGCGAGTTTTAAAATATCCAAGATTTCAGCACGAATATCACTTGGCTTCATGAATACATGCGCATCGTCTTGATGGAAACTTCTGACACGGAAAAGCCCGGAAAGTGAGCCTGAAGGTTCGAAGCGATGCACATTGCCGATTTCGGCGACGCGCAATGGGAGCTCGCGATAGCTATGCACATGGCTTTTATAGAAAAGCATGCAGCCAGGACAGTTCATTGGCTTGATGGCAAATTCGCGCCCTTCAATTTCAGAAGTAAACATGTTTTGGCGGTAGTTACCCCAATGCCCAGAACGTTCCCAGAGCTCGCGAATCATCATGGTCGGCGTCTTAATTTCGACATAATCTCTTTGGCGTAAGCATTCGCGCAAGTAGTTTAGAAGCTCGTTCCATACGATGGTGCCGCGAGGATGAATGAAGGGCATGCCTGGGGCTTCTTCTTTGAGCGAGAAGAGGTCTAGCTTTGGGCCGATCATTTTATGATCCCGTTTCTTCGCTTCTTCAACGGCTGTTAAATACTCTTTTAGTTGTTTGCGTTCAGGAAAAGTAATGGCGTAGATGCGCGTCAGCATTTCGTTTTCAGATTTGCCTCTCCAATAGGCACCAGAAGTTTTTAAAACTTTAAGGGCTTTAATTTTGCCTAGATTAAAGAGATGAGGGCCGCGGCATAAATCAAAAAATTCACCCTGTCTATACCCTGTAAGTGGCTCTTCTTCAGGAAAACTTTCAATGAGTTCGCATTTATAAGGGTTATGGGCAAAAGCTTTTAAAGCTTCGGCTTTAGAGGCAAATTTCTCGCGTTGCGAGACAAAATTTTGCTCGACAATTGCCTGCATCTCTTCTTCGATGCGTTTAAAATCTAAATCGGAGATAGTTAAATTACCAAAGTCGTAGTAGAAGCCATTTTCAATTGGCGGGCCAATCGTTGGTTTAGCTTCAGGCCAGATTCTTAAAATAGCTTGCGCGAGTACATGGGCCGATGTATGCCAATAAATTTCCTTGCCTTGAGGATCGTCGAAACTCCAAAGCTTTATCGTATCCCCATCAGTTAATGGATGACTTAAATCGACGGTTTGCCCGTTGATCTCAGCTCCCAGCGCTTGATGCGGCCCTTTTAAATTTAATTGATCTGCAAGATCTTTGGCGGTGCTTTTTGCCGGCAATTCAACTTCTGACACAGTTGTCCCAATAACTTTAACGAACATAATCACGCATTCCTTCTGTTTATGAACACCTTTTTAGTTTACCTGATTTGCAAATTATAGCCGATTATTTTGTGAGATGAATAAAATAACTTTTTGAGGACATACTTAAAAAACTTGATTGCAAAGAGTTGTTACGGTGATACTGAACGCATCAAATTTAGATAAACGAGGATATAGTGGAAGCAGATAAAATCGAACAACTTCTTTCTGAAATGGAAGTTTCCATTGAGGATCCTCGCTTTTTTCAAACGCTATTTGCTATCACAGCTAACTTAAGAAAACATCGGGATGTGCGCGATGGAGATAACTTAAGAAAAGTTTGTGCTGAAGAGTATGAAGAGCTATCGCGGCGTATGGATCGCTCCCGCATTCAAGAAAGCTGTTCTGCCCGCAATATTTTACGCACTCGCAGATTAGCCAATCTATTAATCAGCGAGGATGGAGAAATTAACATTTCATTACTCCCAATCCTCATCAAACACCTTAAAACTTATCTGTATTCCATTGGACCGGACCGTCAATACGACTCAAAAAGACAAGAGCACATCTTGCATGTCTTATCTTTGCTCAATACTAATAAAGAACTTGTTATTTTACTAAAAAGCATTAGCCGACCGTACCAACATAAGTACGCGGATCAAATTATTCGCGACACTTTGCAGTTGGATCCGCAAGTGGCAGTGACAGATGCGCATGCCCGGCGTGCGGTTTTATCTGCCTGGATGAGCTATTTGCGCCAAAATGTGGGATCTTGTTTTGCAACGGCCCCCGCTATCCTTGTGCAAGCAGAACAGCCTGAGCTTTTTTTAACAGACATTCGCGAAATTTTATCGACAGGACGCTTAAAGCGTACTTTTGGAGGAATTGAATATTCTGTTCCGCTCAGCACTAGCTGGGGGGCGGGGGAATTAAAAAAACAATTTTTTGTAGTACGTGGAGAGGAGCCTTCTTTTCAATTTTGGCTTTCTCCTAGCCTAACAGCAGCCTTTGAAAAAGGGGGAATTTTAGCCGAGGGCATCTCTATTCAACGCAAAGCGCAAAAATCAAAACAGATTATCTTAAAAGTTTTGCACCATTTCCAAGAAGGAAAACCCTACTTCCTGATTTCACCCGAAGAGCTCATCCGCGAAGCCCTCTTGCTGCACTTAGGATTGACTTTGCAAGATTTGATTAATTATGAGAATCGCTCTAAGGGCATGTTTCACGGAAGCCTGGTGATCCAAAATGTGCCCGGAGAAAAAAGCCGAGGGACCAAAGCTCATGCGGCCGCCCAATTTTTTACCCGCTTTGAGAATGCTAAAAGTGCCTTCAAAGCTTTAACGGATAATGCCCTTTTGAAATCATGGGAATTCACCCTGGCTTCTTTTGCCGAGACTAAGGCTAATTTTACCAGGTGGAACCTGTATGCCAGCCTTGGCTTTGCTCCCGAGGAAGGGGGCGGTATTGGGCATGCGATCTATAGCCTGATTAAAACCAAACTGGATGAATCCAATTTAAAAGTGCAAGAGTATCAATCTGAATATGAAGTTCTGTTTACCCAAGTTAAATATTTAGAATCCCGCATTAAGAATGCTTCGACCGAGCAAGAAGTGAAATGGATTAAAGTCGAATATCAAAGTAAAGCCAATGAGCTTTCCGTTTTACAAGAGCTCCGAGACGAGGCTCATCTCAAGGCAAGGCGTTTTGCCGATCTTTTTCAATCCCTTGTCGATATGTATGACATTCTCTTTCCGACCTATTTTCAAGAGGTTTATGATGCAGATATGCACGATGTGACGACAGGTCCTTATGACGATAGTCCGGCGGGGTTTCGCTTACTTTTTAAACACGGAAGAAGTAATACGGCTCAGTGGACGCAAATTCAAAATCAAGACGAATTTATCGACGCATTGGTGGCTTTTTTTATTGCGACTGAATCGGAAATCCGCAGCAGTCCGGCCGCAGAGGGAATCGACCGGGAAGTCTCAGAGATTATCTCAGCGATTGTTGCGCAAATCCGCACGCGCGAATTCCTGGAAACAGCTTTTTATCGCATGGCGATTGCGCATAATACCAGAATTATTAAAGATCCGCTTAATCACTTAGAGCAAATCGAAAAAAAGCCCTGGGTCTATACTTCAGGGGGATCAATGAGCACCCTGGTGAGCGCCTATTTTGCCCGCGAGCAAAAACCTACAGAAGTTTCACGCTGGGTTGAAAGTCCAATGGAGCTGTTAGTTTTTCTGGTGGACTCAATCAAGCAGCTTCCGCCTAAAATCCAGGAGGAATATGAAAAAGCCCAAAACAAATCCATGCTGATGCATTCCCCTACGCATGCTTTTTTATTGAAGCCGGGCTACCCTACCTTTAAACAAAGTTGGCATGAAGAAACTTATACGTACATTTGGCTTAGAGACAACTTCTTAAAAATTGGCCAAAACTTTGTAGAGAGCATTCTCTTGGATGAAGAAGCGGTCAGCACGTTACTTGAGTTAGTTGCCTTGCAGCTTCCCCCTAGCCACAGACATTATTTTCGCAAGACTTTTGCGCATCTCTATGGACGCAAGGGAGTGGCTGAGCTTAGAAATTTGCTGTTGCATCCTTTTGAAAGCGATCGCGGGCTAAGATTGGGAAATCGTCCTGTTTTTTCTGCCGAAGAATTAGATAGCTACCTTTACACGGCTTTGCCCCTCTTTCCTGTCTATCAGCTTGAACAACGCGTGCTGGAGATTATGCAAAAACTGCCGGGCTTATCATTGACGGTTTTAAAAAAAATCAAAACCGCTTTAGAAAAATTCGATCCCTTTGCCCGGCGGGGGCGCTCGCATCTCAGCGCCAGAGCTCTGCAAGAAATTTGTAAGGCTATTCTTTGTCTTGTCACCGAAAACACGGCTTTTCCTTATGACTACCATAAACATATTGGGCGCGCCGCCCAAGAGCTGGGCTATGCTATGCCCTTACCTTTTATTTTTGCCGATACCAACTGGATTAAAGAAGAGTTTGGATTTGTCGTTAACCCAGGTACAGCAGCCATCGAACTTTGGCGGGTAGACCCCATTGGTACTACTGGAGCCCCAATGAAAAGTTGGGAGATGTGGTTAAATGGGACTCGTAAAGATTTAGATTGGGGAATTTATACCCGACCTTATGAATATTATAAATAAATCGAAATAGATCTGATTAATATCTGGTTATCAAAGAGATAAGCATTTTTGTATTTTGAATTTTCAAAAAAACATAAAGCTAAACATAGTTTTACTAAAATGCAACAGAAATGCAATAGATGTTGACTAAATCCCACCAAATCCAGTAAAAACTTAGCAACGAGTAGTCGTCTAAGTCCTTAGCTTAGAAAAGAATATTGAATAGAACTTAGCAACAAACAAAAATGGAGAAAAACATGAAACTTATGAGATATTTGTTGCCATTACTGGTGGCTTTAGGTTTCACAGTTTCTGCGTTACACGCAGATTCAGCTTTTGACAGAAACGGTGATGAAGCCCGCTTTAACGAAGAACTGAATGAAAGAGACTGGGATGCTTTGCAAGATTACATTAATACAAAGCGTACAATCAATGTCGCCGAAAAAGCAAATAACTTAACAATTTCAGGTGATGTTCGTACAGAATGGAGACACATCCAAGAAAAAAGATTAGGTAGAACACTACGAGGCGGCGGCAGAAGAGATCAGAGTACTGCATGTCATTTTAATTCTAAATGTTTTAGTAAATGCCTTCCAATTAGCCGCAATGTCTTTGATGTCGAAGCAAACCTATATGTTGAATATAGATGCGATAGCGGCTGGGCTGTGACACAACTGCAATTTGACGATTCGATGGGAATCGATGGATCTGATGTTAAATGCCGATGCGCTCCAGAAGCTTTGCATGGTAGCGGTTTTGGCGATTCCATCAACTTAAAAAGAGCCTATTTAGGTTATAACGTTTTTGCGATGGATGGCTCACGTTTTGATATCGAAATCGGCCGTCGTCCGCTCTACACGATTTTTGATTCAGAAGTTGAGTTCTTAAACCGTTTTGATGGGATTTTATTAAAGTATGATAGCAATTGCGAATGCATCGCTGACTGGTATGTACACGCAGGTGCATTTGTTGTCGATCAAAGAGTAGATCACTTTGCTTTTGTAGCAGAACTTGGCTTATTAGACATCTGTGATTCCGGCTTTGATTTTAAATACTCCTTCATTGATTGGAAAAAACACTGGTGGAATAATGGCGGGAAAAATCGTTGCAACGTGACTCACTCACGTGGTTCAAACTTCAACGTTTCTCAATTCTTAGGGTACTACCATTTAGATCCGTCTCTTTTATGTGCTCCTGCGCAATTTTATGGAGCCGTATTATGGAACACAGCGGCCACAAGAGGTCCGATCTATGATGAATCTCTAAACCAAGATGTTCTAAATAAAATCAATACATGCAGCCACCACAGCAAGAAAAAGATCGCTAATGTCGATGCGTTAGCTAGTGGAGAAAGCGATAGCAGCAATAGCAGCAACAGCAATAGCAGCAACAGCAGCAGCGGTCATCACCGTAACCACAAGCGCCAAAATTTTGCATGGTATGCAGGATTCCTCTTAGGCGAAGTTGTTTCCGAAGGCGACTGGTCTTTTGATGTGCAATACCAATACGTAGAAGCACGTGCTATACCTGATGAAGATGTTTCTGGTATCGGCCGAGGCAACGTCCTCAACGAAAGCTTGTATCAACACGGACGTGGAAATACCAACTATAAAGGTTGGAGATTGCAAGCCTTGTATGCTGTCACTGACAACCTAAACATTGATGCCAGAGTGCAGTGGTCAACCCAGATTAAAAAATCGATCGGTGGACAACACAGCTATTCTGAATACAGAATCCAAACAATCTATGCGTTCTAATCTAGTTTAGATTGCATTGTCTGGAGTTTACAGGGAAGCCCTCTCAGCGGGGGCTTCCTTGTTGCATTTAAAGTCCTTATCATTTCTTTTCCTTGCTTAAAAATAAAACTTTTCATTAGAGTCTTTTGCAACTCACATCAACGCGTGGCAAAATATGACAGATTTCTATGAGTCAGTTTTATATTCCAGTCGCCTTCCCCTCCTGCAAGAAAAAGCAGTCCTCTATCAAAGCTTAAGAGAAAAACATATCCAAATCTTGTGGTTGGAACAGAAGTACTTTGCCGCTTTAAAAACTATCGAGGGACTCCCTATTCATATTTTATCACCCGGCATTTGGAATGCAGAAGCAGGACCTGACTTTATTAAGGCCCATATAAAGATCGGTGAGATGGAATTGCGCGGAGATATAGAAATCCATGTGCGGGATGAGCAATGGGAGCAGCATCAGCATCATAGGGATCCACGCTACAATCAAGTGATCCTGCATATTTCGGTCTGGCGAGGAAATCTCTTTAAATCCCTTTATACGTCAGCTGGAAGGCATATGTATCAGTGCTATCTCGAAGAATTTTTTACGGTTCCGATTGCCAAAATTCCTCAGCTGATTGATATAGAACTTTATCCTTATGAACAATTTGTGGGAAGTGGGCGTTGTGCTGAACATATCTTTGGCAAGACCCCGACAGAAGAGACGGAACGCTTTTTTAAATCGGCAGCGCATTGGCGATTGAAGCAGAAATTTAATCGCTTGGCAGACGTTGTAGAAAACCCTTCGCAACGATTTTTAGCAGGAATGGCAGAGACATTAGGATATAAAAATAATAGCAGTCCTTTTCTGAAGCTGTTTTTATATCTGCAAGAATATCCACATCTCTCTCATGAAAAATTACTCGCATTAGGACTAGGGGTGTGCGGTTTCTTTAAAAGTCATTATAGCACCTTGTGGCAGGAATCTCCCTATTATCAGCAGCTTCAGAACTTATTTGCAGAGTTGACTCTTCCTGAACAGCCGGCATTCAAACTGCAGCTTAATCAAATTCGTCCACTGAACCACCCTGTCAGAAGGCTTGCTCTTCTGATCTTCACCTTGCGCCATGCCGCATTCCATTCGTTGGATTTTCATTTGAATAGCTTGTGGGATAGCCACTGGACAGGCTTGAGAACACGTCGCGATGCGCACATGTTGTATCAAAAGCTGCTGAATGCTTTTCCGACTGTTGAAGAAAGCTACTGGAACACTCATTATACTTTTGAAATAAAGGCATCACCATCTTCTCTAACGCTTTTGGGAGTAGATTTGCGCGGTAAAATTCTTTTGAACATCTTTTGTCCTTTGCTATTTAATCAGGTATCTCAAAGAAACCAATCAGCCGAAAAAAAAGCTTTTGAATGCTTTTATGAAGCCCTGCCTAGTTTTCCCAGCCGCAAAAGTAAATACCTGATGCAGCGCCTTTTTGGGGATTCGCTTAAAAAAAAACTTCTCAAAAGAGGAGAAATGGAGCAAGGCATTTTTCAGTTACATCACGATTTTTGCACGCATTATGAAGCCAGTTGCCATGGATGTCCCTTCGTAGAACATTATCAGAATCTCGCGAAGTTTTAGCTCTCAAACTTCAGCTCAAATGATTTAAGTTCGAGTTTTTCTTTTAAAATATCTTAGAAAAAAATAGGATATAAATAATGATTCGACTCTTCTTCTACGAGGCTTTATGCGTATTCCCTTAATTGTCATGCTCATCATCTCTCTATTAATGACCGCTTGTGTGCGGGTTAGAGTGGTCAATCCAAAATTGATTAAAGTCAAACGCGAATATGAGGCCGGCAAAGAAGTCGAAGCGGAAGGCATTTCCCGTGTGGTCATCATTTATGCGCAAGAACTCAAGAAGAAATATAAACATCTCATTCTAGAGGACTCCCAAGCTTTTTTTAATGATAAAGGGCTTAAGCGTGTGCAGTTAGAATTTTCCACGCAAGATGTGATTGAACTAAGAGAAGCTAGAGATATGCTAGTAGAAGTGGTGGACGAACTTTTATTTCGTTTGAATAATGAAGCCGACGTCACATTTGCTTCACAAACAGAGCTCACAGCTGATCAACTGGATATCTATGTCGATTTCCAAGCCTACCACGGAAAGTTTGTAGACCCCATGTACATTGGATTTATGTCTCTCCGCAAAGGAATAGTGAGCTTTTACGCGTTTGACTTCAAGGAATGCCATCGAGATTGCTGGCACAGACGGTTGGAATACTACTGGCAAAGCCGCAATATCGTGATGTTTGAACGTGAAGCACAATGGGCCGAGGATCAACACAAGACAAAAACTTCTTATCTAGATAAGGACCGCTTCCGCATTTCAAATAAAGAATCTGTGCAAGGAACCATCCAAGCCCAGCCTTTCGGTTTGGAAAAAACACGTGTGCCAAAAGCGGCGTTACCAATGGGTGATCAAAGCCCTGCTTTATCCACTCAATCTGCGTCAGAAAGCCAAGAGGGATTTCGCCCTAAAAAGGAAGCTCCCACTGAATCGACTAACAATGCAGCTTCAACAGGACCGATTGTCAAATGAAACTCAAAATTGGGCTATTGGGAAGCAATTTGCAAGAATTGTATTCTACGAAAGAAAACGTCAACCCAGCCCTAGTCGCGAGCCCATTTCGTAAGAAGATTTTCAATAGCTGTTCCGGCTGGGGGCGGGTGTATTCTGCCGTCTATCTCGTTTTGGGGAAAAACCGTAGAGCCAAACGTTTGCAAGCCGCTATCGTGCATACTCATGAACTATTTAATGAACATGCAAAATTCATGCAAGGAACGCTTGAGCAATATCATCAATACGTGGGACAGGCAAGTAAAGGGCAGCAAGCGAATACTAAGCAGTATTTGCGTTGTCGGTGGTTATTAACGCGTTGGTATGATGCGACGCATGTGTTTTTAGATAATGTGCATAAGCAGCCGAATTCACCCTTGCAAGAATTTCTTAAAACCAATCTTCTCTCTTCTCCTAAAGATCCATCACCTTTTATGTGTGAACCATTATTTACAAGTGTTTCACGCGTACAAAAAATTTTGGATATTGAGGGCTTATTTCAGAAACCATTGCCTTATGCTGCCATGTATAAGCTGGCTACGAGTGCACAGTTAGCTCAACAAGAGAAAGACGAGATTGATAAATGGATCGAATTTCTCAATGTCCATTCGAATAAGTTTTCCGTGCATTTTTTTCATCGTTTTTTAAAATCTTTGATTACTGAATTTCCACAAGGGGGCCCGGTTCCGAATTTGACAAAGCTAGAAATGGGTTTAGTCGATCGCGAGTGCAAGATTTTTTTACAAAGAGATCTTAAGCATTTGAGTTGGCGCGAACAACTTCGTCCAGGAAATGTAGTGCTCTGTAATAATAAACAAATTGTTTTAGGGGAAAGAATCGGAGTTAAAAAGGAAGGCTTCGATCAAACGATCCATTTTGCGGTTGTGGGTGATCCCCACAAGATTTTTACTGTCGGTGTGAATGAAGCGATATTGGGACTAAAGAAAATTCTCTCGGAAGAACAAGGTTTTGCTGTTAAAATGGCTTCCTACATTGAAATAGATGCCAGTGGGAAATGTGCTTTAGTCGAAAAACTCAGCGAGTCATTAAATCAATATCCTTGGACAAGCCAAAAAGATCAGCTTTCTGCTGCCGATCAAGATTTAATTTCTCCGCTTTCCGGATTAATTAATTGGTTTGTAAAAGAAAAAATTTCCCCCCATCACCTCTCACCGCGCCACTTGATGTTTGATGCAGCCGGAGAATTAAAATCCTTAAAATTGGTTCTAAAGACACCTTCGGAAGATTTTGATTTCAATTTCTTAGAAAATTTTGTGTGTGAATGTGCGGCAGGCAATCGACGGGTTTTCCAGCATTTAATGGAGGCCTCAGACCTTCATGAACATCCTTATGCCAAATTTTATGAAAAAATTGTTAAAAATGCCTTGCAGCGGAATACCACGACCGTTTCGATGCAAGCTGACTTAGATTCGATCACAGATTCACGTATTGAGGAGCAAGCCCAAAAGCTCTATCAGCAGATTTCAGAACTTGAAATGGAATGTGTGCAAAAAATCCAACAACAATGCCAAATTGCTCCACAAAAGCTTATCTCAGCCGTTTCAAAACAAATTTACTCTCAGTACCAAATGTCAAGTGGGGCAGGCATCATTTGGCCAGGTTTGAAGCAAGATGTGATTGAAGCAGTCATTAAGCAGCAAAATTTGACTGTTATCGTTGAAGATCCTGGATTAGATACGAAAGAAACTCTTCCTCTTCCAAGTATTGCAAAAGGATTTTGCCTCTTGGATGGATCTCCAGGCATCAGCAAAGCTTTGAATGATCAGTTATTTGAAGGGTTGATAGCTTCTTGAGAAGAAAGAGGAAGATATATTTCTTCCTCTATCTTAAAAGCTCAGGCTTTCAGTTTGTCATATTCACTACTGATTTGTGTGTGCAGGTTCTCATTAAACTTAATCAATTTTTCTTTAATAGGTTTTTTGGCTAGTTTTTTGAGTTCTGTGCGAGTGATTTTTTGAAGTGACTGATAGTCTTTTTTGTCATCTGCTGAAAGCTTGGCTGGATTTGCATAGAAATCAGCAACTTTTTTGATCCAGTCTGGGCCGTCAGTAGCTTTTTGGGCACAATGTGTAAAGCGACTTATCTGATTAATCAAACTGTTCTTATTAATGTAAATAATCTTTGGATCTTTAGGGTCGGTTGAGCCCACTTCGATCTTGATAGCAAAACCCATTTTGGCCAAAAGTTTGCCGATAAAACCTTGATGGATTCTGTATGACATAGATGCTAAAAGTTTTTTGGATGGGTCAGCGTCCTCAAAAAGATTTTTAGAAAATTCTTCTGTCATAGATGCTGCGTAAGCTCTATTATTAGTAATTTTAATAAAATCAATCATTTCATCCCCTTAGTTTAATTGATTAAAAGTAATTATAATCTAATTAACTAATAAATTAAAGTAATAAATCGAATATAAAGTAAATTAAATTTTTCATGAAGAAGAATGGGTGAAAAAAACTATAAAAATTTTTATGTCTGAGAGATCAGCGATATAATGCTTTTAGCTGAGCACGCGCAACTTTTGTACTCATTGAAGTTTTTGATATCATTTTGAATCGGCATATCTGCTCTAAAAATAAGACCATTAGATGCCAGCTGTAAGGCCTTTGAGAAAAGAGGAAGAAATATTCTTCCTCTTAGCAAGAATTATCGCTTAAGCAGGATATTTTACTAAATAAGCATCAGAAAGGTTGGCGACAAAATCGCCTGCAAACTTGTAAAGAACTTCATTTTTCTGTGTTTCAGACAATTTTTTAAATTCTTCTTTAGCAATTTCACGATATTGTTTTACGATTTTTTTATTCTCTGGACTATTCTTGTTTGTGTAAACAAGGCCCACTTTTTGTACCCACGTAGCATACTCCTGACCAGACTCTTGAACAGCCAAAACTCTAGCTGAGTAATTTAAGAAACTATTTTTATTCAGGTAGATAATTTTACCATTGGCATCAGCCTTGACCTTGAAAGCCAAGCCAAAAAGAGCTAAAAATTTTCCACCTAACGTAGAACATACTTTAAAAGAAGTTTCTTTTAGAAGTTTTTTACCTTCATCTTGGGCTTCAAAGAAATATTTTTTTTCATCGGGTTCAACTTCAGCAACACAGGCTCTACCATGAGCTATTTTAACAAAATCCATGAGAACATCCTTTGGTTTGTTTTAGAAACTCTAAATTTATAGATATTAATGTTTATTGCTTCAGGCAAATTAAGTTTTCAAATAATAAATTTCTCAAAAAAATTATCCTAAAAAACGCTGGTTATACACAACTTTTCAAGGTTATCAATAAAACCAAGTGTTGCGTAAGCTTTGCCATATCAGCCATTTTTTTCTCTCGCAATCTATTGCTTGGTAAATTTTAAACTAATGTAGTTTTAAAGTAAAAACATTTATAATAAATGTATGAGTATTAATAATTTGCAAAAAATGATTAGGAAAAAGGTAGACGACTAATTCTTTCTAATTGATATAGAAATAGAGATACAAAGACTGCGGAGAATTTTCTTCTATTGACTTTATGAATTTGGAGTTAGAAATGCAAAATTATACGATGGTGATGTTTGGAGAAGCTGAGCGTGGCGAATTTCGCACGGCTTACTACTGCAAAACTCTTCCAGAGCTGGTTCAATACCTTGGCAACCCTCCACCTGAAAGTAGAGGATTGCATTTTGCTGTGCAAGCTTTGCTTTATGAGCGCGATCTGGTTTTTTTCCGCGTTAAAGAAGAAGGCTTTAGCTCCCAAGATTATTTTTGGGGGCTGCATCTTTTAGAAAATCAAGAGGCGATCTCGCAAATTGATGCGATCTGCATTCCAGGCGTAGGAGATGCTGAGATAATTAATGCTCTCACTCCCCTATGCTTTATTCATCACAGCATCCTGGTTCTAACTGAAGCTGATTTGTGCGATTATTTGCTTGCGTAAGCCACCGTGGTCTGAGTGGCAAAATACTTTTCCAATCCTGCGGAGGTTGGTTGCATGCTTTCCTGACCAATTTTCCAATTGGCTGGGCACACTTCTCCATGTTTTTCAAAATAAAGAAGGGCATCTAGGATACGCAAGGTTTCTTCAATAGAACGGCCTAAGGGGAGATCATTTACAACCTGATGCCGCACGATTCCTGCTTTATCAATTAGGAACAAACCGCGGTAAGCAATGCCTTCTTCATGGATCAAAACATCATAATCCTGAGCGATGGACTTGCTTAAATCGGCAATTAGCGGATAGGTTACTCCTTGGATTCCCCCTTTGCTTTTTGGTGTATTGATCCATGCCAGATGCGCGTAGGGGCTGTCTACGGAGCAACCGATGATTTGGGTGTTTCTTTGTTCAAATTCATCGAGCCGGTCTTGAAATGCATGCAACTCAGTTGGACATACGAAAGTAAAATCCAGCGGGTAGAAGAACAGAATCACATATTTTCCGGTGAATGAACTTAAAGAAAAATCTCCAATAATTTGATTCCCCACGACCGCTTTAGCGTTAAAATTTGGGGCTTTTTTTCCAACAAGCACAGACATAAGTAATCTCCTGATTTGGTAAAATGAAAGTTCAAAAAGAGTTTAAGAAGAGATCTAATTACGATCAAATAATTTTCTAGCGTTGGGCAGCCATGCTTCGGCTTGAATGGTCGTATGTGGACCATGGCCGGGATAGACTTGGGTAGCCGGAGGAAGCTTGCTGAGTTTGGCTAATGAATCCCACATTTGCTCTGGGACACTTGTTGGAAAGGAAATATTGCCAATAGAACCTTTAAAAAGCGTATCGCCGGAAATGAGTAGATTTTGCGCCGGACAGTATAAGCAGATGCTTCCTGGAGAATGCCCGGGAGTATGAATCACCGTAAATTGCAGCTGACCTACGGACAAGGATTGACCATCCTTCAGAAGCACGTCAGGAATAACTCCCGGAAAAGATATCCAGCATGGCAATTGATCGCTTCCGGGTTTTTCTAGGTTCGGGGTATCCAGCGCATGAATGGCAACGGGAATATGGTATTTTTCCTTAAGAAGGGACACTTCAGCGATATGATCCCAATGCGAATGGGTCAGCCAAATGCCTTTAGGAGTGAGTTTCTTCTTTTCGAGGTAATTAATAAGGGAAGTTGAACTATTGACTCCAGGATCAATTAAGGCTGCCTGGGAGGTAGCCGGACAACTAACGATATACGCGTTCGTTTCAAAAGGACCTGAGGGGAAAACAGAAATATCCATTGCACTGGAGAGGAATCGAACCTCTAACCGCCCGGTTCGTAGCCGGGTACTCTATCCAATTGAGCTACCAGTGCAGAAAAAACAATTTTGCCCGAAACGAAGGCTTTTTTTCAAGTCAAAATTCAAGTTTTTGCGTAATTCACGCAATATGCAAAGTGTTCCTCATGGAAACTTTACATGGAAATCAAGCTCTGATATCTCTTAAAGCTGACAAAGAGTGCTGATAGAGCCTTAGTTCAAATCTCCTTGCAAAGTTTTTTCTAAAGAAAATTTTAGCATTAAAGAAGTCTGAAAAAGATGTGTGATGCGAAGTAAAGGCCTCGTTTTTTTAACTTAACCTCAATCGTCAACAGAAGTTAATTAGAGCATAATTGTCCCTTCAGTGTTACAATCAGCAATCTAACTTTTATAACGGGTCTATTCCTGCCTTATGTCAAACATTCCTTCAAAAGTCATTAATCCTCGTGAAGCCGCTTTTTTGGCTGTGCTAACTTTTTTAAAAGAGGGCACATTTATTAGAGAAAGTCTTGATAAATGGCAAAAAACTCATAGTCCTTCGAGAATGGACTTTAACTTAGCGTTGGATCTTGCTTCTGGAACTGTACGGATGGGTCTGGCACTTGATTATATTGCCAAAAAAATAGCCAATCGCACCTCTCTTTCGCTAAAAGTCAAGGAGCGAGCCCTTTTAAGGACGGCTTTGTATCAGGCGGTATTTCGTAAAGATATCCCCTTATATGCCATTGGACAAGAAGCGGGGACCTTATCCAAAAAATATTGTCATGCTGTTTTTTCAAAATTTTTAAATGCCGTGATTAGAAAATTGGGCGATGGAGTTCCCGCTTTGCCTGCAGGAAAATCAGCAGAGGCGCTGAGCATCCACTATTCCTATCCTGTGTTGCTGGTCGCCTATTTTCTAAAGGTTTTTGGATTGGAAAAGACAGTGGATTTGCTTCAATTAGGAAATAATCCGCCTAAAGTCATGGTGCGTCTGCGTTCTCTGGAGACGCCTGAGGAAGCGGACAAGTTGGAGCGGATTCCCGGGGGGCCTCCTGAAATGCGCCATTTAAAGGATGCACAATGGCTATCCACGCTGGCGCAATCTCCAAATTTCTATATCCAAAATGGCACGCCATTTCTCTTGATGAGTCATCTTTCCCGCGAAGCTTCGCTGAAGCCGCATTCGATTTTGGATTTATGTGCCTCCCCTGGAGGCAAAACACTCTTAGCCCATGATTTATATCCAGAAGCGCAGCTTTTTGCTAATGATGTTTCGTCGCAAAAAATGGAAAGACTAAGAGCGAACTGCCAAAAGTATGATTTGGATGCGGTATTAACCTGTGCGAATGGTGAAGAATTTGTTTCAGAGCAATTGTTTGATTTGATTATTGTTGATGCGCCGTGCAGTAATACTGGCGTGCTTTCCAAGCGCCCTGAAGCCCGCTGGAGGTTCTCAGAAGAAACCTGTAAAAATCTTGAAGAGACCCAATGCAAATTGCTTCGACATGCAGCCACTCTTTTGAATCCTCATGGAGAAATTTGGTATCTTACATGCAGCATTCTGGATTTTGAAAATGAAAAGCTCATTCAGCAAGTGTGTCAAGAAAATGATCTTCATGTGCGCACTCAATTGACTATCTACCCTACAGAAACGGGCCTGGATGGAGGATTCGCGTGTGCCCTTCAAAGGAAATAGAAAACGGCTGTCATCAAAAGCGTGGGAAGTAGTGCCCCAAAAAATAGCCTAAGGGTGGAAATTCCATCTTCAAAATTCTTCGCCAGGATCGCCTGTCCTAGAGGATTTGGAGCGTTCGCAATCACAGTTAAGCCCCCTCCAATCACACCTCCAGCCATGACGGCATACTTCATCTGATCGGTAAAGCTAGGGATCAAGGTCGCCAGGAACGTGACCCCAGCGTTGTCATTAAAAGCTGTCAAAGTGATCGCAAGCCCCATTAGAAGCTCATGAGTTGCTGATCCTAACAGAGGGGCAATCCACCAGGCTTGCAGAGTGCCGTGGATGACCAGCCCGGCAAGAAAAAAAACCACTAAAACAGGTGTTTTTAGGTCTAATTCCCATTGAAAAGGTCGAGTTGTTTGGTAGAATCCTAAAAAGAGCAGAAATGAGCCAATAAAAATCACAGGATAATGCGCATTAAAAACGATCCAGGCAAGCATCAAGACATGTATCAAACTAATCCACAAAGGAACTACTTTCTCATCAACAGGGCTGTCGCTTTGATCCAAATCCCTCTTCTTATTCTCCAAAGCCGCAAACTCATTTCTGAAATATAAATAATAAATGAAATTAGCCAATAGAATTCCAATAAAGGCTTTCCACCCAAATTGAGTGAGCATGTGATAGCTACTCCATCCCCAGACATTGCTGACCATTAGAACGGGAGGCGCGGCAAAATTTGTAAAAATTCCTCCCACCGAAATATTGGTAAAGAGGAGTCCAAGAGTAGAGTAAGCTAATAGTTGAGAAGGGGCGAAGCGATAAAATTGCTTAGCAAGCAATAGAGCGGAAATGGTCATGGCCCCCGGTTCAGTGATAAAAGATCCAGAAATGGGACCGACTGTTAATATAACCCACCACCAAGATTGGACAGAACCATTTCCAATCCTCGCAATAAATTTCAAACATTTCTCTGCTAACTTAATAATAGGCTTAGTCGAGGTGATAGCCATAATCACGACGACGAATAAAGGTTCCACATAGCTTATTTGTTCGAGATATTCGATGGCTGTGTGCCACGAGTAGATATAAGCCATTGTCAAGATGAGGGGGATGACCCAAATACCAAAAACGACTTCTACTTCACCTAGAAAGCGGAAAATTTCGATTTTGAAATTCTCAAGAGGATCTTGAGAAGGAGGCTTTATAGCCGATAGGCGATGCGCTATCTCCGTAAATTTATGTGTAAAAAACGTATGCGCAACGGCACAAGCAAACAGGAAAAAAGAGACTGCATTAAAAGGTTGAATAGACAGGCGGTTGAGCAACTTTTCCGAGATATTGGAAAGCGCGGCATCTTGATACAATTCGAGTGAAAGAATGAGAGGGGTATTCGAGGTGAAATGCAAAAGGCCGCTGAATAAAAAATAAACGATCTCCGCTGTGCCTATTAGCAGAGCGCAGACTAGGAGAAAAGCGAAGATGGACTTTGTTGAAAAATCTAAAAAGCTTTTCTTAGGTTGGCTTACGAAGGATTGTTCATCCGTCATTTTAAAATGCTTCTTATTATTTTTGTTTAAAGAATATAAAAATAGAATTTCACATGGCATTTTAAATGTAAAAACAAATCTTACTATACACATTCAAATATCCAAAACGTTAACTTGCAATCATCCTGCCCATCCTGCCGCTCGCGATCCTATTTATCCTGTTTCTTTTCAAATATCATGAATTTTTAACAGGATGGGCATGATCGCGAGCGGCAGGATGGGCAGGATGATTGCAAGTTAACGTTTTTGGTAATAGACCAATCCTAATACCTTGTTATTTTTTCTAAAATTTCATGACTATGTATATGCACAATGGAACTTGAAATCGATTTTAAATTCCATTGGTACTGCGATGGCTCTGTGATCGTCTAAATTCCGATTTTTGAATCACTTGTGTATATTTTTCAAAAAATTGTAAAAAGTGAATCCATATCCCAGTCTATCTTCCGATAGGTGCTGGTAAATCAATCTGATTATAGCCTAGAGGCGGTAAGATAAAAACGATGGAAAGGTCATCCATGTTTTCTACCGTGGGAAGGGCATCTAACTCGTAATAATAATCCCCTTCTTTCAAAGGATGGATATAAGTGATTTTGGCGACATTCAACCCCTCGGGAAAAAGGCCGTCCATCCCTGTTGTAACGAGGAGATCCCCTACCTTGACCAAAGGGGGAGCGACAAAGGAGGCTTTTTGCGCTAGGGGGAGATTTTCTGGAATGCCTGTTCTTAGATCGCGAGCGGGTCCTTCATTATCGGCAAAATCGTAATTAAATCCCACACCGCGCAAAAGAGGGATTTGTGATCTCCAAGAAGAGCGACAGCATCCTTTAAGCTCTCCTTTGGCTAGTACCAAATGAGAAGCATCTTCTTGCTTAACTTTCTCTTTGAAATTTTCAAGATGGCTTTTGAATTCTGCCTGCAGTTGGGGGTCTTTCAAGAGAGGTGTCCGTAACGAATCGAGCATGTGTTCGATATGTGCAAGCAAAAATCTTTTTTGGCAGCTGCCTCGATGAACGCGAACTGCTGGTGAAAGCCCAGGATCGCTAATCAGTTTAACACGCGATTGTTTTTTACCGACGTAATCGATAATTCCTAATACCGAGGTTCCGAGAGTCACAGGACTATTTTTGGCTACATATGCAAACCCAAGTTCTTTATTTTTTTCTTCGCCGACATCAAGCCATAGAGAATTATGCCAGGAGGAGGGAGATCGGAAAATAACTTTAGCCGAGATGCCTTGGAATTCAATGGAGTCGGGAGAAGTATGTTCAGGGACAACCCCTGTGGATTTAGCACCGAGATGGTGTTCAATCAGCTTCAAGCGATTAATTTCTAAATGCAATAGCTGGTTTTCCAGCTGCAAGCTTTGAATTTGTTCGGTTAAAAATTCTTGGCCAGCTTGTTTATGGAAAAAGTCTTTAGAAAATAAGGAGGCTAGCCAAATTCTACTTTGCGCAATATTTTTCCATGAAGGGGCTAAAAAAGAAGCGGCTGTCCCTCTTAATTTTTCGGCTCCTTGCTGAGGAATACTCATGAGAAGGAGTAAACACCCAAAGATATAAAGATAGGATCGCGTCCGTTTATGTCTCATGAGAAGTTAGAGTTTGGCTGATGGAATGAACGACATAGTCAATATTGGATTCATTTAACCCGGCAATATTAATACGTCCGTTTAAAGGGGTATAAATTCCATAATGTTCACGCAGACACAAAACCTGAGCTTCATTTAGGCCTGAGAAGGAAAACATGCCTGTTTGTTCATTGATAAAACTAAAGTCAATAGGTGTCTGCAGTGCGTGAAGGCCGGCCACTAAAGCCTGCCGCATGGTGATAATCCGGTAGCGCATTTCCTGTAATTCTAATTTCCATTCAGCACGTAAAGATTCAGACTTTAGAATGGTCGTCACAATTTGGGCCCCATGGATAGGCGGCATGGAATAATTGCTACGGATTAGTTGCTTCACAAAGCTTTTGACGTTGCGAGATGTCGCTGCATCTTGTGAGATGATGGCTAACGAACCGACACGTTCGCCATACAACCCGAAATTTTTTGAGAAGGAATTGGCGACCAGCATTTCATGGCCATCGGCCACAAAGAGCCGAATGCCGGCAGCGTCAGCTTCTAAATTTTGGGCAAAACCTTGGTAGGCTAAATCAAAAAAAGGGAGGAGTTGTTGTTTTTTAATGAGATGGCTTAATTCTTGCCACTGAGCCAGCGAAGGGTCTAACCCTGTAGGATTATGGCAACAGCCATGCAGGACGATCAGGCTTCTTGGCGGCATCTCCTTGATGGCCTGAATCATTAACGTCATGTCTAAACCATGAGTATTTTGATTGTAGTAAGGGAAGGAAGAGACCTTTAAGCCTGCAAAATTAAAAATTTGCTGATGGTTGGGCCAGGTCGGGGTGGGCAAAAACACATTTTTGGAACATTTTTGTGAAACAAGTTCTGCAGCAATTCTTAATGCCCCTGTACCGCCGACAGACTGGATGCCCACAAGCCTTCCATCTGTTAAGAGAGGATTGTCTTTTCCGAAAATTAATGTCATGGAAGCTTGGATAAATTCAGGAAGTCCCTCCATGGGAGGGTATTCCTTATTAAAGCCTTTTTCCAGCAACAGCTTTTCGGCTGTGTGAACAGAATTTAAAACGACGGGCTTACCGGCAGCATCTTTGTAGGCGCCAATGCCTAAATTGACTTTTTGGGGATGTTGATCCTTTAGAAAAAGAGCATTTAATCCAAAAATAGGGTCATCCGGCAGTAAACTAATAGAGCTCCACATTAGAGATTCTCGTCATCTTTATATTGGCCGCAACATTTCTTATACTTTTTACCGCTTCCGCAAGGACATAGATCATTGCGACCTACGTGAGGGCCTTGGGCAACTACGGGTTGTTCGACAAGTTTGGGCTCTTCAGTGGGGGAAATAGGGGCTCCTGGGCCTTCTTGCGGAGGTCTGACTTCCAGTCCGGCAAAGAGCGAACGGTTAGTTTCTAATTGCAATCCTGCCAACAGGTCTTGCAAGGAAACTTGCCTTGTGATGATTTCAAAACGGAAGAGTGCATGTGCGATTTCTTCGCGCAAATTTTTCCCGAATTCATCAAAACAGTTAAAAGCTTCATGCTTGAATTCAAGTAGCGGATCACGCTGTCCGACAGCTCTTAAAGAAACTTCTGAGCGTAAATGATCCATCGTCAGCAGATGTTCTTGCCAGAGGCGATCATTTTTTCTAATCATCAGATTGCGAATCGCTTCTTGCGCGGGCTTTTGAGGGGCATGATGAGTGGCTTGCTCGGTATGTGCAACTTTGCTATTTTCGCGATTTAGCTTTTCGTGGAAAGCTTCGATGACTTTTTCAGAAGCCATTTTTTCATAATCTTCGACATCCAAGTGATCATCATCGAAATAATTTTCATCGAAACTGACAGGGAAATGACTGATTAGCCATTGACGATAGCCTTCAGGATCCCAAGCCCCTTCTTCAGAGCGATTTTTAAAGAATTTTTCCGCATTCATTTGACTAACATCTTTGAGGACTTCAACGGCGATTTCATCCGGATGGTCTGTATGAAGAATATCATTGCGGAAGGCATACACTTCGTGCCTTTGCTTGTTCATGACATCGTCATACTCAAGAGTATGTTTACGAATGGTGTAATTGCGCTGCTCGACTCTTTTTTGGGCAGTTTCAATCGATTTATTGAGGATCGAAGCCGAAATCGGTTCTCCTTCCGGCGGCCGGAATTTCTGTAAAATTCCTGTTAAACGCGGCGAGGCAAAAAGGCGCAAGAGGGCGTCTTCAAAGGAGACGTAGAATTTAGACGTTCCTGGATCTCCTTGACGTGCGCAACGGCCGCGCAGCTGCCTATCAATGCGGCGAGATTGGTGCCTGGTGGTTCCTATCACATAGAGGCCGCCAAGCTGAGCGACGCCTGGGGCGAGTTTAATGTCTGTTCCGCGTCCAGCCATGTTGGTGGCGATTGTGATGGCACCTTGTTCGCCGGCGTGGGCAATAATTTCGGCTTCCCGATCATTTTGCTTCGCATTCAGAACTGTATGAGGGAGCTTATTTTGCTTAAAAATACGCGAAAGTTTCTCAGAGACTTCCACCGATTCCGTCCCGATCAGGATGGGACGCCCTTGTTTATGCACTTCAGTGACTTCTTTGAGAATGGCGTTATATTTTTCTCTTTCGGTCATGTAGATTTCATCGTTGAAATCTTTGCGAACACATTTGCGGTGTGTCGGGATCTCTAAAACTTCTAAGGAATAAATTTGTTTAAATTCACCAGCTTCAGTTGTCGCTGTCCCAGTCATCCCCGCCAGTTTTTGATACATGCGGAAGAAGTTCTGCAGTGTCACTGTGGCATAGGTTTGTGTTTCTTTCTGGATGGAGACAGCCTCTTTAGCTTCGATGGCTTGATGCAGACCATCTGAGAAACGCCTGCCGGGTTGCGGACGACCAGTATGTTCATCGATGATGACAATTTTGCCATCCTGCACAATATAGTCATTATCGCGTTCCATGAGCAAATGCGCACGTAGCAATTGACGCAAGTTATGCGCGAGCTCTTTGCGTTTGGCGTCTTGCTCCTGAATGGCGAGTTTTTTCTCCATCTTTGCGTTTGTGTCCAAAGAGGGGTCTTCATCAATGAGTAAATATTCGTGGCTAAGATCTAGCATGACGAAGTCATCAGCAGAGCCAATTTCTCCCGAAGATTGCTGCCAGCCGGCAATCCCTTTATCAGTCAGTTCGTACTCGCTGCTTTTTTCGTCAACGACCATAAAAAGCTCAGCTAAAGCACGTGCTTTTTCTTCTTTATTAGTGTCGCCATAATAATAGAGATCCCATTTATCGATAGCAGCGCGGAGATCGGGATCTTCTTTAACGCGTTTAAGAATTTTATTATGAGGTGTGCCTTTGCCTACCAACCAGAGTTTGCGTAAAGCTTCTTGGTACTGCTCTTCCTCTTTCTTGTCTCTTTTTTGTCGGATATTTCCTTCGGCGTCAGACAGGCTTTCCAGCGTTTTGCGGGCTTCACTGGCTAGGCGGTTGCATAAGTCCCTTTGCATTCTGACAAGTTCTGAAGCACCAGTTTTAAGCTCATCGTACATTTGACGGCTGACAGGAACTGGACCAGAAATAATAAGCGGTGTGCGGGCTTCATCAATTAAAATGGAGTCGACTTCATCGATAATCGCAAAATAATAACCGCGCTGTACTTGTTCAGCTTTAGAAGTTGCCATTGAGTTATCGCGCAGATAGTCAAAACCAAATTCAGAGGCTGTCCCATAGACAACATCTGCTTCGTACATTTTTTTGCGCTCATCAGTGGAAACATCATTGGTAATGGCGGCTGTGGTGAGACCCAGCCAACGGAAGATTGTGCCAATCCATTCACAGTCTCGTTTTGCGAGGTAATCATTGACAGTGACGAGGTGAACGGGTTTGCCGGTGAGGGCATTTAAATAAAGCGGCATGGCGGCAGTGAGGGTTTTGCCTTCCCCTGTCATCATTTCAGCGATGCAGCCATGGTGCAAAGCGATACCCCCGACGATTTGCACATCGTAGGGAACCATATCCCATTTTTGATCATATCCGGAAACGTGGATATCCGTGCCGCAAAGACGGCGGCAGGCATTTTTTACGACCGCGTAAGCTTCAGGAAGCAATTGATCGAGGGTTTCTCCGTTAGCAATGCGTGTGCGGAATTCATCTGTTTTAGCGCGTAAAGATTGGTCGTCGAGTGCGCTGAATTTCTTATCCCATTCATTAACTTTTTCAACACTCTTGAAGTATTTTTTGACTAGTCGATCTTGGGCGGTGCCGAAAATTTTCTTGAGGAATCCAAACATGTTTTTTCTCTCTGTAGATGAGAACTTTAAGTAAAATAATTCTCATGTATTAGTTAATGATAAATTTTACGTCAGTTGTGTTTTTTATTCAAGTGCTATAGCCAGAGGAGCGAGATTAAATCCCTGATTGGACAATATCATGCATTTTAATCAGACCAAGGACTCGATGCATCTCATCTAATACCGCTAAAACTGTGATCGGGTGCTTTTGGTCTGCTTCCATGGCTCGGACTGCTTCATAGGCAAGGACATCCGGAGCAATCCATCTGGGCTCTTTGGACATGATTTGGGAGATTTCAGTATCAAAAAGTTCCGTTCCCATAGCCTGCAGCGCCCTGCGCAAATCCCCATCGGTAAAGATTCCTTTTAAAACGTGCTGATGGTCAACGACAAGGACGCATCCACATTTTTTATTAGAAAGCTCTACTAGAATATCTTTTAACTTGTCTTCAGGAAAACATAAAGGAATATCGGTTTCTTTCAGCATCAGATCTCTGACTTTCAAGACAATTTTTTTACCAATAGCTCCGGCTGGATGATTTAACGCATAGTCATCCTGAGTAAAATTTTTGGCTTTCATGAGGGCCACAGCTAAAATATCGCCGAAAATGAGTTGAATGGTAGTCGAAGTCGTGGGAACGAGGTCAAAAGGACAAAGCTCTTTTTTTAAGGGAAGTTCGATAAAAAAGTCACAGGCTTTGCTTAAACGGCTCTTTGGATTGGAGGTAATGCCGACGATAGTAATGCCCTTATTTCTTAAGTAAGGGATTAGGTTGAGAGCCTCTTCACTTTCACCACTTTTACTATAAATGACAAAGACATCGCCAGCGTCGACGATCCCAATGTCCCCGTGAAGGGCATCGGTCGGTGAAAGAAACAAAGCGCGAGTGCCGGTTGAGGTAAAAGTCACCGCGACTTTTTTAGCAATATAGCCGCTTTTGCCCACGCCTGTAAAAAACAAGGTTCCGCGACACTCTTGAAAAACTTTGAGGATTTTTTCGGTCTGTGCAAGATCCAAATGCTCAAAAAAGAAATCGAGGTAGTTTTTGGAATTCAAAAGGATTTCCTGGAGCATTCTTTTTGTTCCTAATTTAAGAGTAGAGATTGGATATTAATTTAAAAAAGTATTAGTCTCAAGATTGTTTTTTTACCGATCATAATACTCAAAGAGGAGGAAAAAATGGCACAAGAAAGAATTCCCATTACAGTCGCAGAAGGAGATGGCATTGGACCTGAAATCATGCATGCTGTGCTGCATATTCTGCAAGCCACAAACGCTCCTCTGGATATTATTAAAGTAGATATTGGAGAAAAAGTTTACCAGCAAGGAGAGCGCACTGGCATAGCCGCCGAAACGTGGGACATCATTCGCCAAACCAAAGCTTTTCTTAAAGCCCCGATTACCACACCTCAGGGGGGAGGATTCAAAAGCTTAAATGTCACCATTCGCACCACACTGGGATTGTATGCCAACATTCGCCCGTGTGTTTCCTATGCTCCATTTGTACAGACGAAACATCCGCTAATGGATGTGGTGGTAGTCCGAGAAAATGAAGAAGATCTCTACACTGGGATTGAATATCGGCAGACGCAGAACACTTATCAAGCCCTCAAAGTAATTACAAGGCCTGCCTGCGAAAGAATTATCCGCTATGCGTTTGAATATGCCAAAGCGAACAAACGCAAAAAAGTTACCTGTTTTACTAAAGATAACATTCTAAAACTTTCAGATGGTTTATTTCATAAAATATTCGATGAAATTGCGCAAGAGTACCCTTCTATTGAAAACGAACATTGGATTATTGATATCGGAGCAGCCAAACTCGCGGATACACCTGAAGTTTTCGATGTCATCGTGATGCCGAATCTTTACGGAGATATCCTATCTGACGTTGCTGCGCAAATTGCGGGCTCAGTCGGGCTGGCCGGTTCAGCTAATATCGGGCAACATGCAGCCATGTTTGAAGCTATTCATGGCTCTGCGCCGCGGCGGGCAGGACAAAACAAGGCTAATCCCTCAGGCTTATTAATGGGGGCTATATTAATGCTCGCTCACGTTGGACTTCCAGAAATAGCCACTCAAGTCCACAATGCCTGGCTTGTGACCCTTGAAGAAGGGATTCATACCTATGATATTTTTAAAGAAAATGTTAGCAAGCAACTTGTTGGTACTAAAGAATTTGCGCAAGCCGTCGCTGAACGCCTCACGCAAAAACCGAAAGTTTTAAAAGAAACAAGATATGCGGCTTTCGATCCTTTTTCTTACTCAGGCACGAAAATTCACCTGCAAGAAAAAAAACCTCAGAAGGAAATTGTCGGGATAGATATTTTTGTGGATGGAGAAACTATTGAACAAATTGAGAAACAGTTAAACCAGGTGCAAGATCCTGACTTTAAACTCTCGATGGTAAGCAACCGCGGAGTTAGAGTGTGGCCAGTCAAGATGCCGGAAACAATTTGTTCAGATAGCTGGCGTTGTCGCTATGTTTCATCCCAAAAAGGGGCGACTCTAACCCACCGTCAAATCGCTCGGCTTATCCAGAAATTGGCTGATGCGGGCATTGATTTTGTCCATACGGAGCAACTTTGTACCTTTGATAAAATACCAGGCTATACATTGTCCCAAGATGAACAATAATTTTATAGTTAATTTAAAAAATAAGAATGTTATAATTAAGTAAGATAACAAAAAACGTTTTTATTATTAATTAACTTTAAGGGATTGTATATGGGTTTTCCAGTAGACCTACCCCCGCCGATTGACCTGCCGCCTCCACCTCCCGTCCCCACCGCTAACAAAGCGAGTGGGACGCTGGGAATTCAGGTTGCAGCCCCGCTCCCAAATGCTGAAAGTGAAGCGGTAAAGCAGAAGTTTGAAAAAACTGCTGAAGCGACGCATGAGATGAAAGGCAATTTGTTTAAAAAAGGAACCCCAGTTAGGTCGGTCAAAAAAGAAAAAATTATCATTGGAGCTAAAGAATTAGCCGAATCTGCCAAAAAAACCAAAGCTAAGAAAAGATTTCAAGGCAAAGGCACAGGGCCCGCCGCTAAAGAGCAAAACCAACAGCGCTGGCAATTTCTAAGAAAAGTCTTAAATTTTTTACTTTTTTGGAGATCTAAGAAGCCAACCGAAAGTCATCGCGTTTCGAAAGAGCAAATAAAAGATTTAAAAGCCCCAAAAAAAGATGAAACTTCCTTTCCAGAAGCTAACTTTGTCGAAAATAAGCTATACACCCAGGCTGTCCTTCCCAAAACTGAAAAAGTTCCTCCCCCCTCTGAATTACCTAAACCCAGTAAAGAAGAGATAAAAATTGCTAAATTAAAGAAGAAGGAAGAAGAAAAAATCACCAAGCAGATCGCGCCTTATCACAACATCATCAAACAGTTGCAAGCAAAAGTCGACAAAAAATTTTCTACTCCAGTGGATGTCCAAGGCGAGCAAGGCATTCTTAGAGAAAGTGGCAGTGTTAAGACAGTAAAACACCTTAAAGCCCACTTTAAAGACCAGAAATTAATTGAAAAAGCCAATTTATTAGATCTGGTGGGGGTGGCTAAATCCCTTGTTTTCACTGAGATGCCGCTGGATCGCTTTCAAGCCCTGCATATGGACGAACTTTTTTTCGATATGCAGAGACATAATAAGTCTTCGAGTGAAGTTGTCAATGCCTTGAAAGAGAAAATCGACACGCTTACTCCTGCAGAAAAAGAGTTCTTAAAAGACCTCGTCAGGCTTACAGATACAATTTATACTCAAAGTTGGAAGCCGCGGCCGGGGATGGAATTCAAAAATATGGTACTAGCCGCCCCAACCTTGGCAAGAATATTTGATCATCAAAATACAGGTTTAGCCACGACGATGGCAGATGCGACGAATAATCCTCTCATTCCCATAGGGGTGGCTTTATTTCCGTTTTTTATCGAACATCAGCAAACCTTATTTGCGTAAATAAGTGCAGCTGTCGAATGAAGGGAAGAGGGAGTGGCTAAGGAGATCTGGTTCAGAGGCTTTTTTAAAAAAAGCTCACCGGTTTTTTGAAAATCATCAGCTTCTGCTGAGACATAAAAGTGATAAGAAGGTTGATGCTGAGCGTTGAGCTGGCCTCTTGTCTCCAATTCCTCTTTAATTTTCCACGCACAAGCTGAAGCCGAGTCGATAATTTTAATGCCTTCTCCCACAATGGCTTGAATCGACTCTTTCAAAAAGGGATAATGGGTACATCCCAGGAGTATCGTATCAAACGATTCCTTTTCAATGCGCTTTAAGTATTCGCGGATAATCAGTGTCGTGGCTGGATGATCGAGAAATTGTTCCTCAACTAAAGGGGCAAGTAAAGGACACGCCAGGGCAAAAACTTGGGCGTCTGGGATTCTTTCTTTAAGCTTTTGCTGATAAATTCCCGAGCGAATGGTCCCTTTGGTCCCTAAGACCGCAATTGAACCCGTCTTGGTCGCCAAGGCCGCTTTCTCGACACCTGAACTGATCACATCGATAATGGGGAAAGGGTGTCGGTCTTGCAGAGCGCTTAAGGCATAGGCTGAGGCGGTATTGCAAGCAATCACGAGCATTTTAAGAGAATGTTCTGCCAAAAAATTCGCAATCGCTGTGGCGTAAGTGACAATAGTTTCGGCACTTTGGCTGCCATAGGGAAAATGGGCAGTATCCCCAAAATAATTCACCGATTCTTGCGGTAAAAGGGCCATCAATTCCCGCATGACCGTTAATCCCCCGACCCCGGAATCAAACATTCCAATGGGGTAGTGGGCTATTTTTTCCGTTACTGAAGGAAAGGATGTTTGGCAGCTGGATAGAAAAGTCATTGCGGAAGCTTTAATTTCTGCCCTTTTTTGATGCGGTCTTGCGTCAACCCATTCAGTTCTTTGAGGGCTTTGACAGAGGTTTTATAGTTCTGTGCAATTTTCCCTAAACTATCCCCATCTTTTACCTCGTAGAGCTTCATTTCTTTGGCAATGGGTTGAATTTGCAGCGCATCGAGCAGAGTGGTCAGGGCAGCTTGCATGTTTTCCATATTTGTCGATTGAATTTCATTGGCCCGCGTCAGTTGATTCATTTTTTGTTCGATGTGCAAGACTGTCTCTGTCGAATTATTAAGAGTTGTTTGGAAACTCTTTAAATCCTGCAGCATTTTTTTGACTGTGCTTTCCATTTCGTCTAGGCGCAGTTCATGAGCATTGGAATTGGTTTTGACAAGCTCTTGATGTTGTTCATGATTTTCGGTTAAGAGGCTTTTAAAACCCTGAATAACTTCTTGCAAGTTTTCAAACTTTTGATCAAGGACTTGGATTTCTTTATCGTGATTACCTAATTCATACTTCAAGCGTTCTAGTGCCGTGCGGATTTCTATTCCCTGAGAATTTTGATTAAAGGGCATCCTCTGGGGGGCGGCGACAGCATAGGTATGGAAAATTAACATGAGGAAGAGAAAGGAAAATATTTCCTTTCTCAAAAATACACACCTGACATCTTGACTCATCTCAGACACCTTTAGCGCTGATAGATTTTGAAATCAGCTCTGCGGTTTTGCGCCCAAGCTTCTTCATTATGATCAAAAAAGATAGGTCTTTCTTTTCCGTAAGAAATCGTGAAAAGATTTTCGGGGTTTACGCCTTCTTTGATCAACAGAGTGCGTACAGCATTGCTTCGGCGTGCACCCAGAGCAAGGTTGTAGGCTTCGGCACCTCTTTCATCGCAATGCCCTTCAATGAAGACATAAACGCGCTCATGCTGTTTGAGGTAATTGGCTACTTTTTGCAAGGCAGCTAAGTTGGCATCGCCCTTGATCAGGTTGCTATTGTAAGGGAAATGAATGGATTCAAAAATACCCGCAAGCTCAGGATAGGTGGCTGGGTCGTTAAAAGCATCGATCCCGGGGACGGAGCTTCCTGGATCGCCTGGAGATTGTCTGGGTTGACGGCGCAAATCGGCCATCGCAATCGAGTTGTCTCCTTGCATATCTTCTAAGGGTACATAATCGCATTCATCAGGCGAACAGGCATACTCTTCGTTATATGTGGCGAATTCTTCTCTGCAACGCACCTGGCGGGAGTCTCCGTGTTTACCTGCAAGTGAACGAAAACCGCGCTGCACATGTCGGCCGCATGTTTTTGTATCATCCCACACGTCATCTTTGTTACGCACGCACCCTGTACAAAAAATTATTGCAAGAAGTAATTGGATTGAAATGAGAAATTTTGTCTTCATAGTACCTCTAAAAGAATTGAATCATCTTGTTTGAGGATCTTAGCACAATCTGAGCAAAAAAATAAAACGAAACCGCAAGGGTTTCTGCATCTTTGTATACCAGAACCCATACACTCAGCAGGTTGGATAGTAAAACAGACAAAAATAGGTAGCTTGCATCATTGGTTTTTTCCGTAGATTCATCAAAAGAAATACGACGGCATCTTGAAGCTGTCCACTTTGCAGCCAAAGTTGCATCGACTTGGATGTCGCAATGCGGTATTCAATTTTTGATTTATTTTGCATCGAAAACATGAAATTTGCAAAGAGAAATGGATATTTAATCCTTCAATCCTTATAAGTCGAATTCACAAAAATGAGGGGAATCCTCTGTGAAATAGAAAATTTACTTAACTTATTAAGTGATAAACTGTTTCTGGTGCAACAGTATTTCGATAAAAAGTTGCTTCATTCTAAGTAGAATGAGCAATTTATTTATTTGATATAAAAATATGTGTTTAAAAAGTTCATTGGTTTGTGGATGTTTTTAGCAACGCCGTCGAATCTGATAATCTGTCATTAGATAGCTAGAAGGGAGGTACCATGAGCACGATATTCGCAACGAGTGTAGTCAAAGAAAAAGATAGCTGCGCTGCTGGGGAGGCTTTAGGATTAGATGCATTGAATAAAATGCATGGAGAAAAACCGGATGTAGCTGTTGTTTTTGGTTCGCCAGATTATGATTACGATCTCGTTTTTAATTCCATCAGGAGCGTGGCTGGTAATATTCAAATCGTAGGATGTACTTCAGCTGGGGAATTTACCGAAAAGGAAGTGTCGCATGGCGGCATAGCCTGTGCTTTTATTGCATCTGACACACATTGTTTTTTTTCAGGGATCGGCACCGGGATTCAAAAGCAACAAAATGCTGCCGTTGAAAGTGCTTTAAAAGAGATTCCTAAAGAGACTCCTGGATATCCCTATCTCTCGGCAATGCTATTTGTGGATGGATTATGCGGAAAAGGCGAAGAAACTATGCAAACAGCTTCCAGCATGCTAGGATCTAATGTTAAGCTATTTGGCGGAGCAGCTGCAGATAATTTTCGCTTTAAAAAAACGCATGTATTTGGTGCAGGATCTACTTACACAGATGCGGCCAGTATTTGTTTGGTTGCTTCGCAAAAGCCGATTATTTGCAGTGCCAAACATGGACACCATCCGATTTCACCTCCTTTGCGTATCACAAAGGCTAAAGATAATATCTTGTATGAATTAAACGGTAAAGTGGCTCTGGATGTTTGGAAAGAGTACGCGCACGACGAAATTGAAGAATTTGATTTAAAGAACTATTCTATCCATGATTCAGAAGCACTCTCTAAGTATTTACTTAAGCATGAAGCTGGCGTAGTCATCGCAAACGACACTTACAAAATTCGCTTTCCCATTTCATGCAATCCAGACGGTTCGCTTAATTTTGTGTGTACCATCGATAAAAATACGTTTATCCAAATTATGGGAACTCAGCCCAGTGATCAAATCACATCGGCTAAATGTGCTGCGAAACAGGCCCTGGAAATAGCGGATGGAGCCAAAATCGCTGGTTTAATCGTCTTCGATTGTGCCTGCAGGGGCATGATTCTGAAAGAAAGATTTTCATCCGCAGTTGATGCGATTAAAGAAACGTTTCCGGGAGTTCCCATGCTTGGGGTCGAAACATACGGAGAAATTGCCCACGAAAATGGATCTTGTGCAGAATTTCATAATACCACGACAGTAATTATGTTAATTCCGGAATAATTCATTGATAGAAGAATGTCGATCGTATATTCTTTATAACCTGAACTTTGAGCTTATCTCCCTGAATTCCAAAGGAAGAAGCGCTTATTTAGGTTTAACTTGAAGAATCTAGTTTTAATATAGGATGAAAATTGGCATGTCAGATCCACTCCTTATTTCGAGTCTGCAAAATCCTCGGATCAAGCAAGCGCTGAAATTGCGGGAACGTTCCACACGGAAAGAGACAGATCTTTTTCTGATTGAGGGATACCGAGAACTCTTGCGGGCGGTCGATGCCGGACGAAATATTGAAACCCTTTTTTTCTGTCCCGAGCTTTATTTGGGATCCAATGAAGGCGATTTGATCCGTAAAATCGCGCATACGGGAGCGCAGCTTTTGAGATGCACAGAGCCCGTTTTTAGAAAGATTTCCTACCGAGATCGGCCAGATGGCCTGCTAGCCGTGGCCCCTCAACAGCATTTATCCATCGCAGATTTAGCTGCACAGCTAAATCCTAATCCATTTTTGATCGTTGCAGAAGCCATTGAAAAGCCTGGCAACCTGGGGACTATTTTACGTTGTTCAGATGCCGTTGGTTTAGATGGATTGATTTTATGTGACCCCTGCACGGATATCCATAATCCAAATGTAGTCAGAGCAAGTGTGGGAACGCTTTTCACCGTGCCCGTCGTCGAAGCAAAAGGGGCTGAAACCTTAGCTTGGCTAAAACAACAAGGCATTACCATCTTGGCAGCGACCCCGCATGCAGAAAAGGAATTTACCGAAGTCGATTTAACAGGTCCCTTAGCTATTGCCGTCGGTACAGAACAACTAGGATTATCCCCCTTATGGCTTGAGCAAGCGACTCTGCAAGTGCGCATTCCCATGTGCGGCATTGCGGACTCTCTTAATGTGGCTATGGCTACCACCGTCTTACTTTATGAAGCATTAAGACAACGCAGGCTTAAATCGTGAGTGAGCTTTCCATTTTATTTGAAGATAACCACTTAATGCTTTTTAACAAACCCGCAGGCCTGCTGACTCAGCCGACGGATCTGGAAAATGAAAGCGTCGAAACTCTAGGCAAGGAATGGATAAAAAAAGCTAAGAATAAGCCCGGCAATGTTTTTCTGCATCCAGTGCATCGTTTAGATCGACCTGCGAGTGGGATCGTTCTATGTGCTAGAACTAGCAAAGCGTTATCGCGACTTTCCCAGCAAATGCGTGAAAGGGCATGCAAAAAAACATATTTAGCATGCATTGATCATACGATGCCGGCCCTGGCAGGCTCTCTGGAGCATTATCTCATCCATGACCATCATCGTGCCCTGGTACTAGAGCAAGAGGCCGGTGGCGCGAAGTGGTCGCGACTAGAATACCGCCTGATTAATCAAAAAGGGGGCATTTCCCTCTTGGAGATTTCGCTGATTACAGGCCGCTATCATCAGATTCGCGCGCAGCTCAGCCATATCGGCTGTCCAATTATTGGCGATTCAAAGTATGGAAGTTCGCAAAGTTTAGGTAACAACTGTATTGCTTTACACCATTTCCGCCTGGAATTTACGCATCCTGTACAACAAACAGCTTTGAGCTTTGAAGCCCCAGTGCCTGCTCATTGGCCTTTAAAAGCTCGTGAATGATTCTCAAGCAAAAGCTTAAAGATCCATGGGCATGCAGAAACTTGGTATTAAGTTTGAGAAAGGTTGTCCGGTTGCGTAAAAGCCGAAATCGGCGGCATCGTTTTTAAGACAACTTCTAAAGTATTAAACTCTCCGATAATGCGATCTAACGACTGGACTAATACAGGCGTATCTTGATGCTTGGCCATTTTTTCATTTTTGAGAAACAGCTCCCTTAAATCTTTAAAAGGCTGGACCAGGAGCGTTATGTTCGAGCTTTTATCTTGTTTGAAAGTTTCTTTGGCAATTTTCTCCAGGCTGTTGATCACGCTGAGAAAAGGTTCTTGCAGCTCTTGGTAGGTTAAATCGACTTGAGCAACAATGGCTTTGGTGACTTCGATTAAGATACAGGTAGCCTTGGCGCCAATCTCTTGCATCCCATTTGCCTGTGCCTTCAAAGTAAACTTGCCCAGATAGTACAGTGGATAGCTTGCCAGTGAAAGATCGTATTTAGCACTATCCAAGGTGATTTTTCCGAGAGTGGAAATCAATTGTTCGATCGTCATCTCAAATTTAGATTGGAGAGCTTTTTCATTAATCATCTCCAGGCGTTGAAAGACATAGAATAGCGTATAACTAACTTTATCTTTAATGCCCATAGAAGTCGATTGAGAATCTAAATCACTTAAACCAATCCTTTTAGATGATTCCAGGAAAAAGCGCATCGTTTTTTGAATTTCAGCAATAGCATCGTGGCATACCGATGTGCTTTGCTTATCGAGTGCCTTAAAGGCTATTTCAGAAAGCGCCTCCAGCCAATGACACAAATCTAATTCCTTCTCAGTTTGCACACTTTTTTGAGCTTGCTGGGAAAACATCTGAATGACTGCAAACGGGCTTAAATACTGATAAATTTTCTTAATTTTGTAGAGAAAGGCATCGATTGCCACCCCTAGCAAGACAATCCATAGCGGAGCCAGCCATTTGAGAGGAATTTGATGAGTCCAAAGGATATCTATAAAGCATCCTAGCGAAGCAATGACAAAAAAAACACTCCAGATATTCGCTAATAGATCCCCTCTATCCTTTTGATGCATATCAACAACGCGCCAGGTAAAATTGTCCTCTGCTTTGCCCAGAGGACCCCAAGCATAAGCCAAGAGCATTTGAAAAGCTAAAAAGAAAATCCCTGCAAAAATGGCAATTAAAAAGGCTAAATAAACAAAAGAATCATTGCCTTCGAGCAGAGGATGGAAATAAAGAAAGATTGCTAAGAAGAGAGAAATTAAAGTCCCCATTGATTTAACCTTCGGTATCTGTTTTTCTGCATCCTAGCAAATTTACTGAATTAGATGGAAAAGAAAGTCATTCTCTTCCATTTATAACCATTTATTTTTCATTGATTGAGGTTTGTATCTATCAAAAAATTCGCATGATTAGCAAGCGGCATATCAATGAAGCTGCAGTTTGAGCAGTTGTTTCCAAACAGGTAAGTGATCCCTATGCACACATTGGTGCTATAGTTGCGGCTTTGTCTGACCCCGCACGATCTTCTGGCACGCATATACCCGCCATGCCCGTCGACATAAAGATGCTCTGTCAAGGGAGCGCGTACCGCAAAACCGGCAGTGAAAACCCCTGCGGTCTTGTGATGAAACATCAGACTCCTTCTGAAGGGTGCGCCTAACCAAATCGTAGTTTTGGCAGAATTTTCAAAGAAATGACTCCAAAAGAGATTGATTTGATCTACCGCTCTAAAGGCGATTGGAACTCCCAAAGCTTGTTTGTGGGATGTTGCTAAATGGGCTGTTCCCCAAATCCCCACTTCGTCGCAGCAGAATTGGTATCCACCCTGAAAGCGAAGTTGGTCTATCCTCGGATTAAGATCGTAAATTCCAAAGTGATTAGCAAATAATCTGTCATACACAAGGCCTGCATTGAATGGCCCATAAGTGGAAGCCAAGCCAGCCGTGATAAAGGACTCTCTCAATAAAACTTTAGGATTTTTGAAAACAAGATTTTGCCGCCCATCCCAGTTATAGAGGCCAAGGCTTCCGCCGGCTTGAACATTCAGGCATTTGTAAAGAGTTGAGCCAAAATTGGCGGATACGAATCCTCCATTGTTTCCATTCCAGCTTCCATCCGGCATTCCTCTAAAGTTGTCGTAAGAGGTGTTGAGTTCGAGGTTAAACCCGAAAATATGCGCATGGATTAAACAAAATCCCATAAAAAATATTGCAAATTGTTTTTTCATATCGTACCTTGCTTAAAAAACTAAGGTCAAGTTAGATATGTGGACACTTATTTTCAATATTTTATTTTTAGCCATAGTCCAACCCGCCCTTTCCGTGGAGCCGTTGCTAGACAACGTTAAACAGCTGACATCACCTAGGCAAGAATTTGAAAAAGCAGGAGAAGCTTACTTTTCTCCCAATAGCCAAACAATTATCTTTCAGGGGATTGCAAAGGGAGAGGAAGACTATCAGATTTATACGATGGACCTCGTTTCTAAAAAGATCACACAAATCAGTCAAGGGGCAGGCGCTTGCACCTGCTCTTATTTTAGGCCTGATGGGCAAAAAATCATTTTTGCTGCCAGCCCAGAAAAATCCCTAAAGCCCGCACATGGCCATTACAAATGGGATTTTACTCCCTTCATGAATATTTACGAAGCTAACCCCGATGGCTCCGAGCAAGTTGCACTCACTCAGGGGGCTGCCTATCACGCCGAATGTGCCTATTCCCCCGATGGTTCCCAAATTGTGTATGCGAGCAATCAAGATGGCAGTATGAATATTTATGTGATGAAAAGCGATGGAAGTGATGTGAGGCAACTGACACATACAAGTCACTGCTACAATGGCGGTCCATTTTTTTCACCCGATGGAAGTAAAATTGTTTTTAGAGCTGATAGAGATACCCCAGATTCGCTGCAGATTTATATAATGGATAGTAATGGAAAAAATCTCGAACAGTTGACAGATAATGATGCGGTCAATTGGGCTCCTTTTTGGCATCCTTCTGGCAAAGCAATTGCCTATACCACATCTCTGCAGGGCCACTCCAATTACCATGTTTATCTTCTCAACATAGCTACGAGAGAACAGGTCCAAGTGACTTTTGATTCTTCCTTCAATGGCCTTCCCACATTCGACAGAGAGGGAACACACTTGCTATGGACTTCTAAACGTGGAGAAGATAAAAGTTCGCAAATATTTATCGCTGATTTTTGCATGCCTCCAGAATGGCTTGAAAATGGAATAAAATCTAAAGAGGATCTATGAGACTGCTACTAAAAAAGCTTGCACTTGCCCTATCGTACGTGCTTTTTTCCACACAGCTGTTGATGGGGCAAAATCAGACAGAGACCTTAAGCCCAGTTCTTTCAGAGAGTTCTTTGCCATTCACGCTGGAGTTGGAGACAGCTTCGTTTTCTCTTCCAACAGGTCTTCAGAGTTATGCGAGTGCGATATATAAAGGAAAATGGATTTTTCTGGCCGGTCGTACAAATGGACTCCATGATTTCAGCAATATTGGAAATAACTTCCCTCCTATTTTTCAAAACACCACCGTGTATGTGATCGACCCCTCCACAGGGATAACCACGAGCCGTTCTTTGAAAAATTCGAGTGCAGGTTTATCGCAAGAGCAGATCGACACATTGTCAGTGACTGCCTCTCAATTTTTTCAAAAGGGATCCACTCTATATCTGGTGGGGGGCTATGGAATTAATACCGCTTCCGGTCAAATGGAAACTAAAAGCACCTTGACGGCGATCAATCTTAAGCGATTAATCAGATGGGTTAAAAAGGGGAAGCCAAGTGTTAAAAAAGCCATTCGCCAAATTGCCGATCCCATCTTACAGGTAACAGGAGGCGCCCTATTTCAAAACGATGACCACCACCCCTTTCTTTTAATCCTCGGTCAGAATTTTACCGGTTTATATCGTGCAGATTCCAACGGCATCTATACAAAGCAAATTCGCTCATTTTGGCTGAATGATAATGGAAAACACCTTGCCATTTTTCCCCATCAGCCTTCAGCTACTTTACCAGATTATCGGAGGCGCGACCTTAATGTTGTGCCGGTGATGCATCGCAATCAACCTGGATATGTCGCTTTTGCCGGTGTTTTTACTTTGGAAACAGGTGTATGGACCGTACCGATTCAGATCAAACCCGATGGCTCGAGTTTTGAACCCACTCCCTCGGATCCAAGCACATTTAAACAGGCCATGAATCACTATAATTGTCCAGTTTTCGGACTTTATTCTGTGCATTCACAAGATATGTACGCAGTCTTCCCTGGGGGGATTAGCTATGGATTTTTTTCAGGAGGAGTATTTAAAACTGACTCTGAAATTCCTTTCATCAATCAAGTGACGACGATAAAAATTGATAAACACTCTCATTACACACAGTATCTTATGGATGGAGAGTATCCCCTGATTACATCGACGGGGTCGAATCCTGGAAACCAGTTATTGTTTGGGGCGGAAGCCGGCTTTTTCCCAGCAGATAATATTCCTGCATTTAGAAATGGTGTGATACAGCTGGACAAACTGTGTACCCCCGTTGTCATTGGATATATCGTCGGCGGTATCATGAGCACTTTGCCTAATACTAACCTGCCTACTGACTCGACGGCATCTCCCTATGTTTTTAGCGTAAAGTTGATCCCCAAATAAGGGCGCAGATCTGCTGTCATCCGACTTCATAGCCGAAGGGGGTTTGCTGAGAAGTATGCTAGGAATCATCATTGTTGCTTAATAGAAATTCCTTCATAGCAATTAATTCTGCGATTGCTTGTTTTTTATTAATAGGATTTCCTTCGATAGCACGACGTACCTCTAATGGCATCCAAAAACCGTACCACTGACTAATAAGAGTCGTATCTTTAATTTCAGAAGCATCTAAATTTCCCTCAAGCTCACCTACAATTTTGTAGAAATCTTCGGTTTTCCCATCAAGATAGCCTTGTATTAAGTTAATCATATTTTGCCAAAGACGCTTTTGATGTTCATTCATGCTTGTTCTATCCTGGAAGAATGTTCGCATTTTTAGCCTTTGTGACATCATGAGAATAAATCTCATCACCGGGAGCTACATTAAATGTTTCCCTGATTTTGTTTTCTAATATAGCTCTTTGTTGCGATCTCTCTGCTGCCTTAAACGCACGCTTTCTTTCTTTTAATCTGGGCTTCTAAAAAAGAGCCAATTTTTTCTCACTATTGCTAAGGTATGGTTTTCTTTATACTAATACCTTCACAGACCACTTATATCGAGTACTAAGCTTATCTCCTAAGAGGTGAAATATTACCGGAACTTAATTTGACAATCCCTATGTTTAGCGCAATTTTGGGGATTCCTTTGAAAAAACTATAAATTATGAAAGCTTGCTTATAACAAGCCCTCGTCCTGGCAGTTTTCTACCCAGTTCCTAAAGATTTGAAGAACTTTGTTAAGGTTACAGGGACCACATGATGCTTCAAACGCATTGTTCCTTAGTAAGCAGAAGTGCCAATTCATTTCATCTATTTCAAGCTGAACAGGAGAAAAAAAATGTCCTTCGCATTCAGTTCCGA
>PEQL01000015.1 GCA_002786175.1 Parachlamydia sp. | reverse complement strand
CTATAAAAGTTCACGAAATCATTACCACAATTTTGGAGGATAACAATGCTATCGTTATTGCTTTTAGCTTTTAAGCATCAGTGGTCAGCACAAATGAAAAAACCTTTAGAATTTATCATAGGTTTAATTGCGCTTATTCTAAATAACAGTTTTTATTTGTATGGTATCTATCTTTTAGCCATTCTTAGTAGTGATGACAACCCTTTGGCAGCTAAAGAATACTTAATATCAACTGGGATGGTTCTTACAAGTTGGGGGCTGTTAAATGTACTGGGAGGAGGGCTACATCAACTAGGAAACTTTATTGAGACAGGTGAGCTGGAAGCGTACCTTGCAAAACCTCGATCCCCTTTATTCCTTGTAGCGATTTCTAAATCGAACCTGATGTCTTTTGGAGAAGTTATTCAAGGGATTGTTACAATTGTGATCTGCTCTATTCTTTATGGTCCGTTTCTAGGTTCTAGAATGCTTGCTAGTTCAGTCATATTGATATTTGCTTTCGCAAATGTCATCATCATGATTGGAACCCTCTCTTTTTTTAGCTCTCGAGGAAGTCAAATTTCCTACGTAATCCTGCAAGTTCTTCTTAATTTATCACTCTTTCCAGTTAGTCGCGCACTTAGAGGAAGAGAGAAATGGATACTGTACTTTACACCTTTGCTTATAACAGCAACTTTGCCGCGCTTAATGGTTATTCAAGATGAACTGTCTATATCCTTGGCATTTATCGGCGCAACAATGACTTTTTTGTTAATGGGAATAGGCTTTTTCAATTTTGGTCTAAAATATTACAAGTCAAAAAGTTACATATTTCTTAACGAATGAAATTCTTTCAAACTTCTTCAACTGTATAAATTTTTTAAATTTTCAAACTCACCTATCACTCCATCCATCAACAAAATCATTGAATAAAAATGTTAGATCTTCCATGAGTATAGCTTAATTTAAACTCAAAGAAGAGGCTGCTATGCCCCATTCCACTCTTTCAGATCCTTTCAAGACATTAAGGTCTTTAAATAATGATCAAAAGCATTTCTATTATTCTTTGCCTGCTTTTGAAGAGCAAAAACATGCGTCGATCAACCGTCTCCCAATTTCCATTCGCATCATGCTCGAGTCTCTGATCCGCAATTGTGATGAAAAAAGAGTCCGGAAGGAAGATGTCCTAAGATTAGCCCATTGGTCTCCCAAAGGACCTTATGAAGGCGAAGTGCCTTTCGTCGTCTCACGCGTCATCCTGCAAGATTTTACGGGCGTTCCCTTATTAGTTGACCTAACGGCTATGCGCGATGCTGTGGCTGCAAGAAATTTCAAGGCTAATCTGATCGAACCAGGCGTACCTGTCGATCTCGTGATTGATCATTCTGTGCAGGTCGATCGCTCTGGTACTGATGATGCTTTTCAGTTTAATCTTAAAGTCGAATTTGAACGCAATCAAGAGCGCTATGAATTTTTGCGCTGGGGACAGCAAGCTTTTAAAACATTTAAAGTTGTCCCTCCCGGAATTGGCATTGTCCACCAAGTTAACTTAGAGTATCTCTCGAAAGTCGTTTTTGTAAAAGAACAAGAAGGCATTTTTATCCTAAGTCCTGATACGCTTGTCGGGACGGACTCTCACACCACAATGGTCAACGGCATGGGAGTTTTAGGTTGGGGTGTCGGCGGTATTGAAGCCGAAGGGGCCATGTTAAATCAACCTTATGTATTGCAACTGCCAGAAGTCATTGGGGTGCATTTAACCGGACACTTGCCCGAGGGTGTGACTGCCACAGATTTAACTCTAACGATCACACAAATGCTGCGTAAAGAAAATGTGGTTGGAAAATTTGTCGAATTCTTTGGCGAAGGGGCCGAAACCCTCACGGTCGCTGATCGCGCCACCATTGGCAATATGGCTCCAGAATATGGCGCCACTGCAGGATTTTTCCCTGTCGATGAGCAAACTTTAGTCTATTTGCGCCTCACGGGTCGAAGTGAAGCTGAGATTGCCTTAATTAAGGAATACTTGAGTGCGCAAAACTTATTCGGCATTCCTAAAAAAGGCGAGATTGATTTCACTAAAACGCTTGAACTCAATCTTTCCACACTGAAATCTGGCGTTTCCGGTCCAAAGCGGCCTCAGGATAGAATCAATCTAGGTCAGCTCAAAGACAAGTTTCACGAACTCCTGACTGCCGGCACTGATCAAGGGGGCTACGGCAAAGATAAGGATGCGCAAAACCTACAAGTAGGGGTCCACTCAAATGGCAAAGTCCTGGAAATTCCCCGAGATACCGGCGGCACGCAAATTCTAGATACTGCTGAAACCAGAGATCCTGCCTGGGATGAAGTGGAGATGGTTACCAATCGCCCCTTTAACCAGGTTTTAAACGATCCAGGATACTGCGACGCACAATGTGATATCGTTTTAAAGCATGGTTCCATTGTCATCGCTGCCATCACAAGCTGCACAAACACTAGCAATCCAAGTGTCATGCTCGGAGCAGCTTTATTAGCTAAAAAAGCCGTTGAAAAGGGGCTTAAGGTCAATCCTTTAATAAAAACGAGTTTAGCTCCAGGATCCAGAGTGGTCACGGATTACTTGGCCAAAGCAGATTTGCAAAAATATTTTGATCAATTAGGATTTCAATTAGTGGCTTATGGGTGCACTACCTGCATTGGGAATAGCGGCCCTCTTGAAGAAAAAATTGAAAAAGCCATCAAAGATTACGATATCATTGCTTCAAGTGTCTTAAGCGGCAATCGCAATTTTGAAGCACGCATCCATAGTGCAGTTAAAGCCAACTTCCTAATGTCTCCACCTTTAGTTGTCGCTTTTGCCTTGGCTGGTCGAATTGATATTAATTTAGAAACAGAGCCATTAGGAATAGGCAAAGATGGACAGCCGGTTTTCTTAAAAGATGTTTGGCCTTCTTCTCAAGAGGTTCAGGACACCATTTCTTCTTGCATAGATCCTAGTATGTTTAAGAAGCGATATGCGCGAATTCTTGAAGATAATCCCATCTGGCAAAATATTGAAATTAATAAAGGGGAATTATATCAGTGGGATCAAGCCAGCAGCTATATTCAGAAACCGCCCTACTTTGAAGAATTTTCAACAGATCTACCACCTCGCCGCTCTTTAAATAATATGCGCGCACTCGCTCTATTCGGCGATTCTGTGACGACTGACCACATTTCACCAGCAGGATCGATCAGTCCAGACACCCCTGCAGGCAAGTATCTCATTAATCTGGGAATCAAACGTGAAGATTTTAACAGCTATGGCAGCCGTCGCGGCAATCATCATGTGATGGTGCGGGGAACCTTTGCCAATGTCCGCATTCGCAATAAAATGGCGGGAGGAAAAGAAGGTGGATATACTAAGCTTATGCCTGAAGGCACATTGATGCCAATTTTTGATGCCTGCCAAATCTATGCTCAACAAAATGTTCCACTCATTGTCTTTGCAGGCAAAGACTACGGCATGGGAAGTTCGCGCGATTGGGCCGCTAAAGGCTCAGCTCTTCTCGGTGTCAAAGCAGTTGTGGCTCAAAGCTTTGAGAGGATTCATCGAACGAATTTAATCGGCATGGGCATTCTGCCTCTTCAATTTAAAGCCAATGAAAGCTGGGAGAGTTTAGGGATTACAGGGGATGAAACTTTTTCTTTGGTGGGCATTGAAAGCAATTTATCGATTAAACAAGAAATCACTTTAGAAATAAATAAAGGGAGCCAATTGAAAAAAGCTCAACTTATTTTACGTCTAGATACCCCCATCGAAATCGAATATTTCTTAAATGGGGGCATTCTTCCATATGTTTTAAGGCATATACTCTCTTCAACCACGACGTAATAGACTTTCTCTAGAAATTCCATTTTTTTCTTCAGTTCCCCTTGATTTTAGCAAGGGGCTCAACTTATGATGTCTAATGAGTTCTTCCTTTTTTTGACGAACGCTTGATTGGCATCTGCGCTTCGACTAAGTATTTTGCCATTTTTTGCAATCATACCTCGACGATCCCTCATCATTTCTTACAGCAATTCCAAATTCCGCGACAAAGTAAAATTGTAAGCCAATTTCAAGAAATTGATTTAAGTTTAGTCGCCTGGTCAGATATATCTTTTATTTGACAGAAAACATTTTATAGATCATATTTGGCTAGACTAGCTTGTTGTTTTACAACCGGATTATTTATAAATGTCTCTAATTTATCTGCATTTATTAAATAAAAAAATTAACAATCTGAACTTTGGGTTTCTCTCTTCTGAAATTCAAAGTAATTTTTGTTTCAATGAGAAGTCTTATTTCGAGAATAAAGCCTCCTCATCCAAGCTAAAAATGCCTGGAGATCGCAAAGATAAACTCAAAATTCAGGTTAAAAGCCTCCAATTCATTCTTTTAATTGCCTTCATCTGCGTTTCCTTTCAAATGAATGCCTTTACCGCAGCGGAAACCTCAGGCTCTCTCCCTCGTTTTGTTACAATAGAGACAGAAAATTCCTTAATTGAAATAAACAAGCCTGAGAATCATCGAGAAGAATCCAAAGCTCAAGTTACAGAAAAATTTTGTCAAAGATTTCAAAAGCTCAATCATGAAATTAGACATTACGGAACGCTCTTAAGTGAAAAGCTGCTGACCTGCAGCTACTTCCAAGACACTTGGCTAGGTTTTCTACATGAGGCCGAAAATGTAGAGGATTACCATAGAGGCATGCAGCTTTTTGAAAATCATACCAATAGTTTTCACAATATCTGTCGCTATATTACAACGATTTTTAATTTTTATACTGGCGATTACCAGACTCCAACCCCTCAGTTAGTCGAGGTCAATTTTGAAGGTGAGAATGTTGTCGGTTTTTTAAATACTTTCAAGATGGGCCGAGACCTAAGCGCTGAAGAGCGCGAGGACTATTTTTTCCAAGAAAAAGCCTGTTACTTACGCGATGCTTTAGTAGCTCCCTTTATTTTAGATGCAACTACTCTCAAAACGTTGCAAGAAGAGACCATTTATAATTTTGTACTTCTTCCCGACGGTACCGTCCACGTTGCTCTTGAAGAACCGGGTAATAAAGCATATCATGTCCATAACCAAGTGTTAATCCCAGAAGCTTTTCACTATCCCAACCATACCATTTTAGCAGGGTCTCCGCATCAAGCGGTGATATCTGCCGGATCATTCATTCTCTATCGCGTAGAAGAGAAGCAGCTTTTCTTCATCTCCTGTAAATCTGGTCACTTTCAGCCTAACTATGATTCCCTGATTCATTTGAGAACACAGTTGGCTAAATTGGGCATTCACCCTGCGACGCTCATTAGTGTTCCCAATGTGGATATGTCTCAAGTGATCCTTAAGCGATATAATGCTGTCCAAATTCCGCTTTCAGTGACCTCAAAAGATGCGAAAAATCTTTTTCAGATAGCCTACTCACAATGGGAGGAGATCTATCCTAAAATTAATAAGAGTCTGCTTAATGCCCTCGCACTATGTAATGACGAAGGGATTAATCCTGAAAACATTGAGGCTATCCACCGGTCATGCGAAGCAGCTAAACGTATGTCAGCTGCTTTCAACCTCTTTAATAGTGCTCACGTTTCTCCAAAGAAGTTGCGACAACTGATCAAGTGCTTCGGGAAATTGAGAGACGGAATCAAGCACAATGTGCCTAAAAAGATTCAAGGTGAGGCAACAAAAGTTTTAAAGATCATGGAATCGTATGAAAAGGATTTCAAAACCTTCGATCTCTGCCCAGCTGATGATGCCTCTTTCTATGGCTATATGAAAAATCTTATTACTTCAATGGAAGATTTGTTAAATCACTCTCTGCTTGCAAACGACTATCGCTTTTTGAAAAAAAAATCACGCGAATTGGGTGTCTTATTCTATTGTTTATCCCAAGATTCGAAATGGAAAGGCAAAGGCTATCTTATTTATCACAATGCTTCCAAAGCCTTTTTTAAAATTAATAAAAAAATAGCCGCCGCCCATGGCGAATACAAGGTAAAACTGCGGCACAAAGAAGTTAATCTACACCAAGATGCATGTATGCAACCTCTTTCCAAAATCATAGATGATTTGAAAAAGCATCTCAAGCAGCTTGGACTGCTGCCCATTCACTATACCATCGATGTAGATCCTCAGATTGCCTCCTGCATGATCAATTCGGCAAAAGATTGGTATCTTTCACACGCTTATTTTCTTTTTAAACACTATGATGATGCCGAAGACCCCCTTTTATCATCCCTTTTTCTCAATATCGCCAAAGGGAATATCCCTAAATCAACCTTCAGCAAAGAATTGGAACAATTAAAATGTTTGAAAAGAGACGCCGAAGTGGCCCGCAACGCATTAATTTTTTTAGATGTTCAGCATCAAGCCCCTGAAAGCATCCATCACTACATTAAAAACCTTAATCATATTATCCAAGGAATCAAAAATAATGACTTAGAGAGGGTCAAAGAAGAAGCCAACTTCATGCTCAATTTAGATAGATTTCCGACACTGGCTTTGGAAGAATGGCAATGTACTACTGCAGAGGGCTTTATCCACACTTTGAATGGGTATCTAAGCTGCCTGCACCAATTTGTCGATGCATCGCACATTTCAAAAGAAGCTGCCGAAGTCGTCTTCGAAAAGGTGCAGGCCATTCAGGATCTTATGAATCTCTTTAGAAGAAATGGGTTATCTCGAAGCGGAGATCTACCTATGGTTTGCTACGACAGCTTAGAAGAACACGCGGAAAGGCTCCTCAAAGAAATCCAGGATGCGGTACTCCATTTAAAAGAAGAAGAATTTTTTATAACCCCTTCCATGGTTTTCCATGCCCATTTTATGCTTTCAAGAATTTCAAAAAATACAGAACTTACGTTGCAGGAAACCTTTTCACATTAAAAGACTTAATTTGACAAATAACTTATTATAAATTAATATTGTTTTTATTTTTTAATTAATAACCGGATCCCTTATAAATGTCGACTCATTACTTATATTTAACTAAAAAAATTAAAAGCCTCAGCTATATTCTCTTAGTTGCTTTCATCTGTTCTTCTTCGCTGCTGCAAGCTCAGCTAGCCGAACCAACACCAAAGCCCGTCCCTACGCCTCTTACAGAACAGTTCTGCCAAAAATTTAAAAAAATCAATAAAGAAGTCAGGCATTATGAATCGCCTCTAAGTGAAAAACTGCTCACCTGCAGCTATTTTCAAGATCTGTGGTTGAGCTTCATGCACAATGCCGAAAGTGTCGAAGAGTATCACAATGGGATGCAACTTTTTGAGGAGCATACGGACGGCTTTCGCAATCTCTGTCATTATATTACATCCGTTTTTAATTTTTATACGGGGGATTTCCATACCCCTACCCCGCAAATGGTTGATGTCACTTTCCAGGGGGAAAATGTAGTCGGATTTTTCAACACCTTTAAAGTCGGACGCGATCTAACTCCTGAGGAAAGAGAAACCTATTTCGCTCAGGAAGAAGCCAACTATCTACGCGATGCTTTAGTCACCCCTTTTGTTTTAGACGCTTCTACCCTCCCCACTTTACAAGAAAAAACCATTTATAACTTTGCGCTGCTTCCTGATGGCACTATCCGTGTAGCCCTGGAACAACCGGGTAATAAAGAATATCATGTGAAGGATGATGAAACCGTTGAAGAGGCCTTCCATTACCCAAACCATACCATTATCGCCGGATCTCCCCACCAAATTGTGATTACAGCCGGCTCTTTTATCCTCTACCGCTTTGAAAACAAACAATTGTTCTTCACTTCATGTAAATCCGGTCATTATCAACCAAGCTATAATTCGCTTGTCCATATGAATAAACAATTGGCTCAATTAGGCATCCACCCTTCAACCATCATTAGCACTCCTACCGTCGACATGTCGCAATCCATTCTCAAAAAATATACAAACACACAAATCCCTTTAGCCATCACTTTGAAAGATACAGAAAACCTTTTCAGACTCGCGCAAGACAACTGGGAAAAAACGTATCAGCAAATTGACAAAGATGTTCTTTATGCCCTCTCTCAAGGAGATATGGGGGTACTCAATACAGAAGTTATCGCCGCATTAAATAGGCAGCGCGAAGAATCTACTTATATGCGCAGCGCCTTTAATCTTTTTACAGAAAACCATGCGGCACCAAGGATATTTCACAAACTCGTGAAAAGTTTTGGACAGCTCAAAGATGCCATTAAGCACAACGTACCCGCTAAGATTCAAGCTAAAGCGGAAAAAGTCTTGGAAAAGCTGCAAGCCTATGAACAAGAAGCGGGAATTTATGACCAGCAAATAGCTGATGATGAGTCCTTTTACCACTATATTAAAGACCACATTGCTTCAATGGAAGAACTGACTATCCATAATCAACTCATTGTAGACGATTATCATCTTTTGAAAAAAAAATCGCGTGAGCTTGCCGCCTTATTTCATTATCTTTCCCTAAGCTTGAAATTGAAGGAGAAGGGATATTTTATTTATCACAATGCTTCAGATGCTTTTTTTGAAATTAATGAAAAAATGGCCAAAGCGCATGATGACTATATTGCCAAGTTGCTTCATGAAGAAATTGGAAAAGATGAAGATTTCACCATCGAACTTGCGCCAAAAATCGCTGAAGAGCTAAGGGGATATCTTAAGCAAATTGGCGTTCTACCCATTCATTACCCCCTAGAAGTTGATGCCGACGGAGGATGGTGGATGATTAACTCGGCCAAAGAGTGGTATCTTTCCCATACAAATTACCTCTTTAAAAATTATACCAACACTAAAGAGCCCATTTTACGCACACTCCTACAGCAGATAGTCAATGGAGACACTCCACGAACAAGCTTCGTTAATGAATTAGAGCAGTTGCATTGTTTAAAAAGAGATGCCGAAATTGCGCGCAATGCCCTGATTTTCCTAGATATCCAGCACGAAGCTCCCGAAGAAGTCCACCACTACATTAAAAGTATCACACACATTATCCATGCCATCAAAAATGAGACCCTGGATAAGGTCAAAGATGAAGCCTACTTTATGCTCAAAGTTAAGCGCACACCCACTTTAGCCCTGGCCGAGTGGCAATGTACCGATCCTGATAGTTTCGATGATACCCTAAACTTGCATCTGAATAGCTTGCTTCCTTTTACGCAGTCGGAATGGATTTCAAAAGCCTTGGCGGAGGAAGCTCTCGAAAAAGCTCAAGCCATTCAGGATTTAATGAATCTTTATCGAAGAAATCGCTTAGCGAGAAATAAAGATCTGCCCTTAGTCTGCTATGAAAGTTTAGAAGAACATGCTGAAGCATTCGTCAAGGAAATGCAGGCAGTCTTGCAAAATTCAATGGAGGATGAAGCGGACATTCTTTCGACTCCTTCCATGGGTTTTCACGCTAAGTTTATGCTTTCGCGCATTACCCAATGCTGTGGACTGCTTCAGGAATAGTAGTAATCGATTTCTTCATTTTTTCGAGGACCGATCACCCGCCAGTTAAGCCGCAGTGAATAAGGGTCGTCGTGCATTTTGCCAAAGTAGGTATCCCCACCGCATAAATGCGAGTCCACAGAAGACAAGGTGGAGCGATTGGAAGGCGCGAGATGAAATAAAAAAACTGGACACTCAGGACCTCTTCGCAAATGCTCCAAAGAGATGACGCAGGCATCTCGATCAATCACCCATCTAAATACATTACTAAAAGTAATTTCACTCCCCTCCTTATCTAACCAAGTCCCCTTTTCATTGAAAATTAAGGTATTGGTAGCAGGAGCAGACACCAAGACCTCCCCTTTGCCTTTCCCATTCCACCCAGCTTCCTTAGATTTTGTGCGCGCATTAAAAATAAGGCCTTTGATTCCAGTGAGTTTTTTCCAAAAAGTTTGCAGGATCTTTTGGCTATTCAAGGGGTTTAAAGAACGACTTACCCATTCATCCTTGGCGACATAGTAATCCTTGCGTTCGGTTGCAGGAAGCAAAGTATAAGCGCTTTTTAATAACGACTCCAATTCAGTGAGAAGTGGATATGCGGGATTAAATTGGTATAGCCGCGTTTTCCCTTCATAGTAGCTCACAATCACCCCTCCTTTTTCTAAACGTGCCAACGCTTTTTGCAATGGCGTCAAGGGGCATCTCAAAATGCGGTGCATTTGAGTTCCGTAGCATTTTCCGTTGACAAATAGAAAAAGCAGAATTTTTTGGATATTTTGATTTCCAACCAAGGCTTCGAGCATATAAAAGTTTAACCTGTTGTGAGTTTTGAAAACCTATTTTCTAGTTCATAGCAAGCAGTCCATTTTCTCCTAGAAAAGCCCTTATCATCGAACTATTTCCGGTTTTTTACAACCTCTTTTTTAGTTTAACACATCAAAAAGACCTCAGATTTCTTCTTGAAAATGCGCCAAAACTCGAATAATCTTTAATTTTTTCAGGAGAAAACATGCAAGTAAGACATAACTGGACCATGACCGAACTGAATGCGCTTTATGCACTTTCATTATTAGAGCTCATTTCACAAGCTCATCAAATTCATATCCAACACCACTCTCCAGCGGAAGTTCACTTTTGCCATCTGATTTCAATCAAAACCGGCGGATGTCCCGAAGACTGTAAATACTGTTCTCAATCAGCCCACTACCAAACCTCCACCCAGGCCCAGCCCCTGCTCCAGTGGGAGGAGGTACAGACAGAAGCCAAAAAGGCAATCGCAAGAGGGGCCACGCGCATCTGTTTAGGAGCAGCCTGGCGTGAAGTGCGCGACAATAAACATTTTGAAGAAATTTTACAGATGATTAAAGAACTGACTCACTTAGATGTGGAAGTGTGTTGCACTTTGGGGATGCTAAAAGAAGAATTTGCCCTCCGTCTAAAAGAAGCTGGTCTCTATGCCTATAATCATAACTTAGACACTTCCGAATCCTTTTATCCTACTATTATTACCACTCGCACTTACCAGGAACGTTTAGACACTCTTAGCATCGTCGAGAAAGCTGGCATAAGTGTTTGTTGTGGGGGCATCTTAGGACTGGGAGAAAGCTCTGTAGATAGACTTCAGCTGCTGCATCAACTCAGCTGTCGTACCCCTCATCCTGAATCTGTGCCTATTAATCGTTTAACTCCTATCCGTGGAACACCTCTCGGTAGCCAACCTCAAATTTCTCATTGGGAATTGGTACGCATCATTGCTATTGCCAGAATTCTGATGCCAAAGTCCTTAATTCGCTTATCCAGCGGCCGTAATGAAATGTCTACAGAGGAGCAAGCGCTATGCTTTCTAGCTGGTGCCAATTCAATATTTATCGGCGAAAAACTCTTAACTGTGGCTAATCCTCAACCCGATAAAGATGCTGAAATGTTCCGAATCCTAGGCATCACAGGCCGCCCAGCCTTTCAAAAGGTGGGTTAAAATGCTGCCATCTCTCGAAAAAAAATTGGCCAAACGCAAGGCTCAGCACCACTTCCGCGAACTCTCCCTGAAACCCAACCTCATCGACTTAGCCTCCAACGATTACTTAGGGTTAGCGCGTTCGCCAGTTTTAAGGCAATTCATCCTCAATGAATTGCAAGATATTCCCTCCTCATTAAATGGCTTCGGATCAACTGGATCACGTCTACTCACTGGCAATTCACTATATTGCCTGGACCTAGAGGCTCATATTGCCAGCTTCCATGGATATCAAGCGGGCACCCTTTTCAATTGCGGCTATATGGCCAATATAGGTCTGTTCGCAGCCATAGCCGGAGAGAATGATTGCATTCTATACGACGCCCATATCCATGCCTCAATGCATGATGGATTCCGCCTAAGCCCTGCTCAAGCTTTTCCATTTAGACATAATGATTTAGATCATTTAGAAAGACGATTAAAAAGACGCAGGGAGATCAAAGGGGAATGCTTTATTTGCCTCGAATCATTATACTCTACAGATGGCTCACAAGCCCCATTGAATGAGATAATCGCCTTATCTCAACGCTACCAGGCTCATTTAATTGTCGATGAAGCACATGCCATTGGAACGTGCGGTCCAAATGGAAAAGGTTTAATTGCGGAAAATCATGCGACGCAAGCGATTTTTGCCACCTTAATGACTTTTGGCAAGGCTTTAGGAGTTCATGGTGCGATCGTATTAGGCAGCACGCAGCTGAAAGAAACCCTTGCGAACTTTGCCCGCTCGTTGATTTATACAACAGCCTTGCCACGTGTATCTTTAGCTGCCATTAAAAGCAGTTACGCCGTATTCCCAACTTTAGATCAGGCACGTCAGCAACTACAGCATTTAATCCGCTGCTACCAAAGACAGACACCCCAGGCTGCCCCAGCGCATATTCAATCCATTAGAGTTCCGGGAAACCATAACGTCCAATCTTTAAGTAGGCAATTAGCTTTAAAAGGTTTTGATGTGCGCCCTCTAATGAGCCCCACCGTCCGACGTGGAGAGGAAAGGCTGCGTATTTGTCTACATGCCTATAATACGCCAGCTGAAATCACCGAACTGTTTTACAAAATCGGAGCTGTCTATGCGTAACGTAATCGTGGCCGGCATTGGCACCGGGGTTGGTAAAACCATAGTTTCTGCTATTCTGACGCAGCTATTTACCGGCCAGTATTGGAAACCCATCCAATGTGGGAACTTAGAGCAATCCGATACGCAAACCGTAAAAAATTTACTCACCCTCAATCAGCATAGGGTGTATCCACCGGCTTATTCTCTCAAAGCCCCCCTTTCTCCCCATGAAGCTGCCCGCCTGGAAAACACCATCATCGATCCACAGAAAATCAGCCCCCCTCGTTCTCCAAAAAATCTTATCATTGAAACTGTGGGAGGAATCTTCACCCCTTTAACGCAACACACTTTAAGTATTGATTTGTTTAGTTCCTGGGATGCTCACTGGATCGTCGTTTCAAGACATTACCTTGGAAGCCTTAATCACACACTTTTAACTCTGGAAGCTCTTAAGAACAGAAAAATCCCCCTATTGGGAATCATTTTTAATGGAAAGCCTCACCTTGAAAACGAAAGCTTGATTTTACAAGCAGCACAACTTCCGTTACTAGGAAGATTGTTACCAGAGCGCAACATCAATCAAACTCTTATCCACAGGTATGCAAAACAATGGTTCCCACACTTTCCACATTAACACAAATTGATCAGCACTGTATTTGGCATCCCTATACCCAAATGCAAAATGCCTTCCCTCCAATCCCCATTGTAAAAGGTCAAGGCCTTTACTTATACGCCGAAGATGGCAAAAGCTATATAGATGGTATCTCTTCCTGGTGGGTGAATTTACATGGGCATGCTCACCCGTATATCATCCAAAAAATCGTGAAGCAAGCCGAAGCACTTGAACACGTGATATTCGCTGACTTTACGCATCCTCCTGCCATTGAACTGGCGCAAAGGCTGCTGCCCATCCTTCCTGGTAAAATGACAAAGGTTTTCTATTCCGATAATGGTTCGACAGCTGTTGAAATCGCTTTAAAAATGGCTATCCAATATTGGAAAAATCGCGCTAAGCCCCATAAAATTAAAATCATCAGCTTTAAAAATAGCTACCACGGAGATACTTTTGGCGCCATGTCAGCCGCCGGCAGAAATGGATTCAACCGCCATTTCTGGCAGCATCTCTTTGCAGTTGAAACCATTACCCCGCCTACTGAAGGGAATGAAGAAAATACTTTTGCACAACTGGAAGCTATTTTGAACGGTGAAGACGTCGCATGCTTTATCTTTGAACCCCTTCTTCTTGGTTCTGGGGGAATGATTTCTTATTCAGCCGCAGCTCTAAACCATCTCCTTAAAAGATGCCGTGAAAAAGAAGTTTTAACCATTGCCGATGAGGTGATGACTGGCTTTGGTCGAACAGATACTCTCTTTGCCTGCGACCAGTTGCAGGAAACGCCCGACCTCATCTGCTTGTCCAAAGGTTTAACAGGCGGTTTTCTACCCTTGGGCGTGACAGCTTGCACAAAAGATATTTTTGAAGCCTTCCTTGGAGATTCCCTGCAACAAGCTTTTTTGCACGGTCATTCGTATACAGCCAATCCGATCGCCTGTAGCACAGCTAATGGCAGCCTTGATCTGCTTTTATCCGCAAGCTGCTTTGATCAAAGAAAAATGATTGCTCGCAAGCATGCACACTTTTGTGCAAACTGGCAAGAACACCCCCATCTTAAACGTTGTGAAAGTGTGGGGACCATTCTCATTCTAGAATTTTCGACTACGGAAACCTCTTACTTCCATTCTATGCGCGATCAACTTTATCAGTTCTTTCTCAGCAAAGGCATTTTGTTGCGTCCGCTGGGGAATGTTCTCTACGTCATGCCTCCCTACTGCATCTCCGAAGAGGAACTTGAGTACATTTATCACAACATCACTCTCACACTGGAGTCTAATGAACTCTTTTAAAACATATGCCAAAGAATTTGAAATACTCATCCAGTGCATCGTCACTTCTGAAAGACATCACCCCAAATGGTTGAATACCCTTTCCTATTTGGAAAATTGTGGAGCGCGAAAAATAGCCAACTGCGAACACCCCATTATGGTCGAGGAAGAGATGCTCAAACATGCCGCAGAAGAATTCAGGCACGCGCATTATTTAAAAAGACAGATTAAACGCTTAACTTCCCAGCCGATTCCCAGCTATTCAATGAATTATATTTTAGGTGGAATTTCCTCTTGGCACTATTTAAGAGCACTAGATTATTTAACATCCCGCTATCTGATACATACGGTAGGGCTGGCTAGAGCTTCTCTTAAAGGACTAGCCTACCATCTCGTGACGTACATGATCGAAGTTAGAGCAAAGGAGCTTTACCAAATTTATGATGAAATACTCCGGAAAAATCACTCTAAAGTCACCGTGAAATCTATTCTGCTGGAAGAAGAAGGGCATTTAGCTGAAATGGAAAGTTACTTATGCCAAGTCCCTGAGGGAGCTCTCTACATAAATGCTATTAGTTCAATTGAAGCTACTCTCTGTGAAAAATGGTTGCATGCTCTTTTCGCAGATGTTGAAAAAAATCCCGCTTTGTAATCTCTGAAACGAAACCACAGAGGCACAGAGACACAGAGGAGATTAATTCTCGATTCAATCCGACTTTTAAGTTTATATTGCCCATATGCATGCATATGGGCAGTGACTATGACACTTGCATTCGCAAGTCTCATAAGAAAAATTACTCAAGATATAGCCAGAAATAACTTCATGAACCTCTTTGTGTCTCTGTGCCTCTGTGGTTCCATTTTGCTTCACTATTGGAAAGCAAAGATTGTGCAATGACCATTCCAGGGGTTATGCTGGCCGCTCTGAATGAAACCTCCAATCGCACATGTATCTTTTGAAGGAATCAGTTGAATCAGTTCTATCGGGATTGAGTTGGAAAATTCCGAAAAAAAAATTGGATCGGGAAAGTGATACTAATAAAAATAATGATAATAACAATAGCAGCAGGGATAGTCTCCACTGTAATTGTCTCTATTTAGCGCCTCTAACTTAGGTAAAAATAAAATAGCAAATAAGATGATAACGACCCATCGTTTCATTTTTTCTCCAAAAGATGTAGAAAAGCATAGCAAAATTTCAAAATTCATTGATTTTATCAATCATAGCTCTGACCAGGCCCATGTCGCGTCTGGTATGGATAAAAGCTATGCGCGGAAGTTCTAGATGCTCATCTTCTTCTGGAAATGCGCCTCTTTGTTCAATGGTGCCAGACTGTACGAGGCTCGCAAATTCTTGGTTGAGCAGATTGACTTGTGCGTTCGTTAAAGGAGTGGTTAGACGCAAAACGAGATAGTCGTTCACATAGCGACTGGAATGATAGCGGTGATAGAATTTTAGCACGTGCTGCACCCCTGCCTCAATCGAAGGCGCGATATAATATAAATGTGCATCGTCTTGGCTAATTAAACCGGTTTCCATCAAATGCTCTTTGACGTAGCTTTCCCAATATTTCCAATAACTTCCCTCAGATTCTTCCATCAAAATGATGGGAATAATATTGGCCTTCCCCGTTTGGATCAACGTTAAACACTCAAACAACTCATCCAGCGTACCAAAGCCTCCTGGGAAAGCAGCTAAAGCATCGGAATGACTCATGAACATCAATTTGCGGGTAAAGAAATAACGAAAGCTGATTAATTTAGGATCCCCTTCGATGACCGAATTGGCCGAACTTTCAAAAGGCAGCTGAATGGACAATCCAAATGAAGATCCACGTTCAGCACCTTCCAAACCGGCTTTCATAATGCCATTCGCAGCTCCCGTCATGCACATCCAGCCTTCATCTGCCAGTTTAGAGGAAAACAACTTAGCAGCTATATAGTTGGGATGTAATTCAGGCGTGCGTGCGGATCCAAAAATGCTGATACGCCTTTTGCCTGCATATTGATTAAAGATTTTATAGGCATAGCGCATTTCTTTTAGGGTGCGCGTAATCAACTTTAGCTTTCCAGTGTCTAACCCTTCATTTAATAGCTTTAGGCTATTCTGAATTTGTTGCACGACAAGTTCTGATTCAAATTTCTCAGGATCAGCGCCACATAATTGCAGCAAGCGATGAATCTCATCCGTCACTTCGGGTGAATTAACTTCATATCTAGTCATTTTATGGATTCTCCTTGGCGCAATTTAGCAACTTAGGTCATGATTAAGAGTGTGTTCGCAAAGCTTTCAGCAGGGTTTTTTCGATGGCTTTCATTATATGCGTGCAAACCCGTGCTAAGTCAAACAGAATTAACTTTTTCGAGAAAATATCATGTCTTTTGAACTACTCTTTTATTTATTTTTTCTCATTTTTTTTGTAGGGATTATTTCTTCCATCGTATTCTGGACGATCCGCAATGGCATTTCGCCTATGCCTACGGCGCCCGCGGTGAGCAAAACCTTATTTTCGAATTTAAGTTTCTTAAATTTGATCGAAGGCAAAATTTATGATTTAGGTGCTGGCTGGGGCAGTCTCGTTTTTCCTTTAGCCAAGGAATACCCAGCCAAACCAGTGATTGGCTACGAAAATTCACTGATCCCTTACTTATTTTGCTTGATTCGTGCTCAGGTTACAGCAGGCCGTAATGTTAAAATCATCCACAAAAACTTTTACAACGTCTCGCTTCACGATGCCTCGCTTGTCGTTTGCTACCTCTATCCAGGGGCGATGCTCAAATTAAAAGCTAAGTTTGAAAAAGAGCTAAAACCTGGCTGCCATGTGGTGAGCAATACTTTTACAATCCCCGGATGGACCCCCTACGACGTCTGGAAGACAAATGACCTATATGAAACCAAAATCTACGTGTATCGCATTCCCGGATCGATTTCTAAAACCTAACCTCTATGATTTTCGTGAGGTCGCATCATTAGCTTGTTATGCTTCAATCTCACGCATCCTCTTTGCTTTTTTGCCCGCTTTGCGTTAAAAGAAGATCTTGAAAATTGAGAGGACTCCCCTAAAATTGTTTATAAATTCAGTTTTTTGATTTATGTTCAAAAGAGGCTGGATCATTTTGATTTTGGATCGGGAAAGTCGTATTAGCGGCTTTTTGAAGCTCATGCCAATGTCCATTTTCCATGATCCCTGACAAACTTCCATTCCAAAACAGATAAAAGGTGATGATCCCCCAAATGGGCAGTAGGCCATATGAAAGCAACAGCCAACGCGGCACTTTGGCATCAGCACTTTCTATCCACGGATCTCCATATTTTTCAATGTCATGCGCATCATCACTTGTCATTTGTCTTCCTCAGGTAATTCTGGATAATCCTGATGACTTAGCATCATCAGTTTTGGATCTTCATCCATATTTAATTGGCCTTTTTTCCATAGGTATAGAAAAAAAATCAAAGCACTTCCCCCAAAAAATAAGCGGAAGGCATATCCCATGTAGGTACCATAAGCACCGACACCATCAAACTGAAAAGCTGTACTGGCGAATAGTTGTTCCATCATGGAAGTTTTTTCATTCCTTCAATAATTTCAATAGTCTGAATTGGGTCTTTACCTAGCCACCAAGCTTGTGTCGGCGGGGTAATGCGCGTGCCTTTGGTCATCAAATACTGGAAGATGGCTTCAAATCGATGATTCGGAATACCCATTCCAGTGCCGGATGTTCCACGAGGATCATTATCGAAGAAGTGCTGAAAGGCTGGCATAATGGATCCCAAACTAGCGGTTTTAGGTGACCAAAAATGAGACATATGCCAATCGCGGCTGGGCTTTTTCACTCCAACGCGTGAAAGATCGGGTCCAATGCGCCGTGTTCCTGCAAAAGTAATGTATTGGTAAATATATTCATTCGCAGAAGAGGGAGGCGCTGGAAAGGAATCAGAGCCGTTTAAAACCACATCCTGAACTAAGGTGCGCGTTTGATCGGTATGGCAATACCAACATCCTTCGTAAGCATAGATCAATTCTCCCTGCTGAATAAATTCTTGGCGAGAGCGAAATCCCAGGCTGTGGCTGCGTAGCTCTTCGATGTCTTTAATGGCTTTACCTTTGGGATCATACTGCCACCCTTTTTCATTGCCGAAGGTATAGTGAGAGATGCGATATTCCACTGGATTCCGCACATAGATAAATCCCGCACTATCCTTATAAGGATGCTGCTCTAAGGAATCGATAATTGTAAAATCTTTTTCCACCCAATCTTGTAGAACACCCTGCAAAGGGGCGAGTGCAAAAGCCTCTTCTCCTTCCGGTTCATAGAGCTCGAGAATGGAGAAGCTCGGCTTAAGCAAATCTTGCTCTTTCCAATCTGGATGTGCTTTTTCCCATTGGTCGTGCAGTTCGGCAAGTTTGCTTTGTGACTGAGCAACAGCATCGTAATCAGCACCTTTTTGGGTCACGGGTGGACGCAGCAGCAATAGATGCGTGGTCAATTTCATTTCTTTATCATCTAGAGCTGTAATATACTTTTGCAGTTTTTGGGGTGCGATGATACGTGTGGTTTGATCTTCTTGGAAAGCCAGCAGGGAATATTTGTTTTTCAAATGAAATACCGTCTGTACTTCATTCGAACGCACAGGAGCGCTGCTGATATAAACATGCGGATCCATCACCTCATACATCTGCACTTGATATTCACTCGTCGGCTGTGTCCATGTGGGATCAATATGGCGCGGTGCGAGGAGCGTCACTACCACCGAGCAACTAAAGAGCAGAATCACGCTTGCAATTGTGATCACAAAAGATTTTTCAATATTGTAAAAAAAGTTATTTCCACTCATGGCTGCGCAGCCTCAACTTTTAAAGGCTCTGTAGATTCTTTAGCCCTTGGTTTTAAAACAATCGTATTAAAGATATTGACGACGAACAAGATGTTGGCAAAGAGGATTATAATGCCGCCAATCGCTCGCCAGATCCACCAAATGCGTGTTTCCGTAATCGTTTCCAGAAATGGGAAAGTAGAAAGATTTTGATGAAACTCTGCATACGTATTCCCCTCAGACCATGTGGCCCACATCATTCCTTGCAAATATCCTCCAATAAAAAGCGAGATGATAAAAGGAAAACTGCCAACCAGATTTAAATTGAAATGCCAGTCAGCCAAGGCTTTAGACCAAAGCGGTTTTTTGGTTAAAGCAGGCAGCGCTTGATAAATGCCGGCGATAGCAAAAAAGGTAAAAGTACCGTACAAAGAAATGTGAGAGTGTCCGATAACCCAATCCGTTTTGGATGTTATCTCATTGATATTGCGTAAAGCCATCAATGGACCCTGAATGCAGGTAATCAGATAAAAGATATTTCCCATCATTAAAAAACGAATGGCGGCACTTTCTAAGTACCTATCCCATGTTTCGCTGAGGGTAGCATATATATTTGTAACCACCGTCCATACTGGAATAAACAGCCAGATAGAAAAAATAATGGAAGTCGTTTGAAGCCATTGGGAGATGGGACCATGAATCATATGATGAGCCCCCACCCAGGAATACACAAAAGCCAAGGACCAAAAACCAATCATCGACAAACGATGGCTATAAATAGGCACATGAGCTAACTTTGGAAGGGCATAGTAGGCTGTAGCAAGCCCCATGGGAGTAAAGATGAGTCCAACAAGATTGTGGACATAAAACCAGCTGACGTTCACCTTAGAGATTCCCCCAGGCACCCAATTGATGGCGAAGCTTCCCGCAATAAATGTAAAGGCAGTCCAGATTAAATTGCCCATGACATACCACAGCGATACATACATTTTTTCATATTTGCGCGTAAAGATAGTCATGAAAAGATTCAGGCTAAATAATACCCAAGCGACTGTAAACATGAATTTAATGGGAATCCAAGAAAGAAGATATGTAGGCAATTCAGCATACTCCCATCCAAAATTTGTCCCCCAAGGATACGAATAAACACCTAGGATTAATGAAAACCACCATAAAGCCACAGTCACGTAAGCCATCTTCTGGCTCCATAAAGGGACACCGCAGAGGCGCGGCACAAAGTAATAGAAGAGGCCAGCATTGGCTGAAAGCAACCACAATAATGTCACATGTCCGACATGGACCGGACGCACTTTACCAAAATGCACATACTCCCCTGAAAAATAATCGGGAAAAATGAATCCATTAAAGGCAATAAAAACGCCGAAGAGCATCCCCATCATCAAAAAAAAGATCGCAGGGTAGATCAACCACCGCGCAGGGGTATCATTGTACTCAATTTGAGAAGTTATCGTTTCATTCATGGTGACTCTTTTTCACTTGTAATAGGCTCTAATTTTTCTTTTTTCTGGACCTCATGAAACAGCTGCAGCTGTTTATCCAAAGACCTTAACGATTCTTCAAAAGTGGCGATCAGGCTATTTTTAATGACATGATAACCATTTAATTCATTATTGATCTTTTCTAATTGGTCTGAACGCTCTTGTGAAGCTATTTTTCCTTCAGCAATTCCTTTTTTCCGCTCCAGTTCCGCTACATTTTGATCGATTTCTTTCAGCATGCCATCGCGCAGAGCTTTCGCTTCACTAATATTTTGGCTGGAAATCGAAAAATCCAATTTTTTATTGGAAAATGCATACAAGGGTTTTAACAAGGGAATTAACTGAAGGAACTGATCATAGAAACTTTCAGGTGACTTTTTTAAAATTAAAGTCGCTCCAAGATTGTTAAGTTGCTGTTGCTGGCTTTGAATTTCTTGCTGCATTTGGTGGTAAAGTTCATCGATTGCCTGGAGCTGGACAATTTGCTTGTTGAGCTCTAATTGCTTTTTATACAATTCCAATGTTTTGGCCTCAATAGTACTTTCTCTACGTTCTTTCCGTATCAATGCCTGGGATTGTTTAAGGATCAGCAGCTTTTCGGAAGGCTTGATCCTGGCTTGTGAAATGATTTCTTCTTGCTTAGTGAAAGACTCAAAGAGTTTGTTTTTTAGAGTATTTCTAAGTTCCTGCTCGGCGGTTAAAGAACGGATATACATCACTAATTGCAAGCGCTGCAATGAGGTTGTCTGATCTCCCCACGGGGTCATGGAAGTACCCGCAACGCCATACTTGATCGAACGCAACAGGCGCAAATCATCACGACTATCTATCCAGTTTAAGTTTGTGAGCATGCGAGGCTTGGCATCCATCATAGCTCCTGCCCTTAAACCTGCCCCATCGGCATCTTTACCGTGGCAAACCGCGCAATTTAATTCGAAAAAGGCTTGTCCTTCGGCAAGATTCAAAGGGGTGTAGAATTTTTTTTGGATGTAATACTCATTTTTTTCAGGCCCCCCCTTAGTATTTGGTTTCTGCACAAACACATCCTGAACTGTTAAATTCGATCGGGAAAGAGTAAGTTTTGGATCAAGCGCCGCATATAAATCACTCCCCTCAGGCAAGAGAGCATGTAAAAAGCTATGGGTTTGATCCTTGAATTTTGACTCAGAACCTTCTTTTTTTAGCTCTTCAAGCACATCTTCTGGTTCATAATGCCATTTAGGTACATCTTCGCTGCCGCGAATCACTTGTCCGCCAGGTAAGGAAGAGAACAACCAATCGGTTAGCTGAAGAATTTCATTTTTGGTTAATACTGGAATGCCGTCGGCATTGGTTTTATCTGTCGCTACTTCTCCCCACGGAGGCATAGGGGTACCTTTAACTCCATGGGTGATCGCAGCAATCACGTTTTCCTTGGAATAATTTCTTAGAAAATCCGCATTGCGTAGATTTTTAGGAATGGGGTAGATCCACTCGGAGACGGGGCCATTACCTTGCAGATGGTCCCCATGACATTGCAGACAGAGGATTTCGTAAACCACCTGTGGATTAAATCCCTTTTTATTCCATTCCTTGCGCGCTGCATCGCGATTGCGAATTCCTAAGGCATCTAGCATATATGTTAGGGCATAAAATTTGCTGTCATCGAAAGGAAAAACGGGCATGATCGAACGCGCGACATAAGCACTAGGTTGATGAAAATGATCCATGAGCCATTCATCTGAACGATAAATGCCAGACCAATTCGGCCGCGGACCGATAAGTCTTCCCAAACCATATTCTTGGATATACATCATTAAAACCCGATTCACCCGCTGCTTCCACTCGTTCAATGCCGTTTGTGCCGCTTGTTTTTCTTCAGGTGTTTTGGCAGCGGCAAGCAGTTGCGCATATTTTTGATTTTGAGCGCGTGAGGCAAATTTAAAATGTGTATAAAGAGCTTCAATAGCCTGTGGGTACTGCTTATTGATTTCTTCTAAAATGGCATTCTCGCGTACGTCGTCAACAATTCTTTGGTCAATCTCATTGTGATTTTTTTCGATTACACTAATGAGTTGCGTCCCTGTAATCATTTCCGGGACAAGCTCTTTAAACCATTCCCTTTCTTGTTCAAGCTTTGCTGAAGCTAAAGCTTTATCTGTATCCTTCTCAACACGGAAGCCGACGTTTGATTCAAACCCTTTCAAACGATGGCAAGCCGCGCATCCCTGAGTGGCAAATACAGTCATGCCAAATCGCAGGTCGCGAATATTAGCCGGATCAATGGGTTTTTCCCATGGTGTTTTTTTACCCGCTTCCCATTCTTGCACCCAGCGTTGATAAGAAGGTTCATTTCGAATGGGACTGTTGTCGCGTTGAGCCATTAAAAAGGTCATTAAATCTTCAATTTCTTCGTGATCCATCCGATAGTTAGGCATCGTAGAAGTTTTCAGATCTGCCTGCGGCCAGACTATGGATTCTTTCACAAACCATGGATAGCTCTCCCCCTCGCGAGTCAGCTCTGGACCGACACCCCCTCGGGCAAGCCCTGAAATACGGTGACAGGCATAACATGCTTGCGAGATGAAAAGCTGCTCACCCTGATGAAAATTGCGTGTAAGCAAATCGACATCCGTGACGATGGCTGATCCATTATCTTTGCCCGCGGCAAGTAAGATGTCTTGATTATCCACATGTCTCTCGACGGCATTTTCTAATTTCACTGCAGCAAGCTTAGCAAAAATCGAGCCTGCAGCATGCGCTGTATTTGCCTCTTCCGCCAAAAATTTATCTAATACGATAATAGAATCAGTGTTTTTGGAAAGCTGAGATTCAATTTGAAGAGCAAGATCTTGCGATCCCAAGGTTTGCACAATGTGCTTTTGAAAGTGATCTAACAGCTTCGCTTTGACCTGAGGCGTGCTTAAGGCATTCTCTCCACCAGCCATCTGGATTAAATACTTCATTTGCTGCGCAATCTTTTCTCTCTCAGAGGCAGCTACGGCATAATCGGCTGACTCTTTCTTCAAATCTTCATAGACTTTTGGCACCCCTTTTTCTTCGATATCTTTGCGCAGCAACAGCATTGTCAATAAAGCTTCCTTTTCATTGTCAAAAGCCGTTTTAATCAAAGACATTCGCTCTTGATATTGCTCTAAAACACGATCGGTGTTAGCTACGGCGGCCTGTAATGAAACATCGCTCGATTGATGGCATTGCATACACTTAGATTGCATCAAGGCGCCAGGTAAGATTGGGTCAGTCTGAAATAAAAGACGATGGCCGGGTTTAGCATTAAAGATACGCGAAAATTCGGGATCGTTTGCCGGATCGATTTCAGTAAAGACCGGTTTTTTCCCTACAAACTCCACTTCGTAATCTCCATCAAAAACGGGACCATGTGCATTATCCGTGGTCAAGCCGCGCCCATTGCCTCCATGGCATGAAGTACACCCATACTGTTCCATGGGATGATATTCAAAAGGACGAGTTTCTCTACCGATTAAAGGATGCATGGCTAGCACTTTAGTGACATCGTAAACATGCTCGCCTACTTGAGCAGTTTTTAAGTCTTTTAAAGAGACGGCCTCTGCTTGTCGTTGACGGACTTCGCTTGTGTGCCCCTGCTCGGTTAACTGCTGCAAGACTTTCGGATCGGTAAGCGCCGTAATTTTTTGCTCTAGCTTGCCCCACACATACTCTTCATTAGCTACTTTGATGGGAAAACCCTGATTATCGACTAAAATGTTGCCGTTTAAATCTTTTGCGATTTTGGTAGGTGAGAAGTGGCTGAATTTCATCGCAACATGGCACGAAACACAGCGGTCAATACGTGGCGGACCCTTGTCGGATCTTTCCATGACAATCTGTTGAATCCCTGTGTTGAAAGCCGGTGGAGGCGTACCAGTATAGGTCGAGCGAAATTCCTCCAAGGCAATGTAATCATTCTGATAGATTTTATATTCAGGAAAGACTTCCCGATATAAAAACACACCAAATAGCATGGTCACAATGATGCCAAGAAAAATAAGAGCGTATTGATATAGATCGGAGCGCATGCCTTAGTTTCTCCTTAGGTCAATGTCTTGCAAAATTTTCGGTCCATGGCCACACCCAGCCCCAGTTGGCCCCTCTAAAGTAGGTCCCCACTATAATTAAGAGCCCTTGAAAGGTCATAAATGCTGTATACAAAAATATGGCTAAATAGCGGCTTCGATGAAACCACACACCTTGTCCCTGAGGATTGCGGTCTAAATAAGGAATAGCCATCAAACCTAAAATAATCGCCCCGGGCGCCCCCACTCCACCCCAAAAAGCATCATAGGCAACCATCTCTTGTAAACCTAAAAAGTACCAGGGGGCTTTAGAGGGATTTGGAGGTTTAGTCGCGTTAGCCGGTTCTTCAAGAGGCGCATCTATAAAGGATAAGAGCAATACCAAAGCAGTGGTAAACAGAAAGGCGACGACTTCAGCACGCAACAGATGTGGCCAGGTAAAAACAAATTGATAGGGTCCTTTATCGACAGTAGGACATGTCCCTCGAACTAATTCCATCAGCCCATAGGTCCGCTTCACGCCGGGAGCAAACGATTCTTTGGTATCGGAGCGCTGTACAACACGCAAGGGATCGGGAATAATGCGATCTGGCGGCCTGGACAATCCTCCATCTTTGCGAATTCTCCAAAAATGCACACCGATTAAAGTCCCTGTAATTAGAGGGAGAAAAGCGACATGCAGCACATAAAAGCGAATAAGGGCATCTTGTCCCACAGCTGTAGAAGCCAATAGCATCACGCGATTGATATTGTGCTCAAAACCGGGAAGATTCGGCACATATCCAGCGATATTGCTCCCCACAGTGATCGCCCAAAAAGCCAACTGATCCCAGGGCAGTAAATACCCTGTGAAAGAAAGGAGCAAGGTTAGCACCATCAGGATGACTCCAATCACCCAATTAAAGCGCCGCGTGCCTTTATATGAACCCGTATAGAACACTCTTGACATGTGTAAAAAAACGAATAAAACCATCAGATGGGCAGCCCAGCGATGCATATTTCGATACATCATGGCAAACGGGGTTGTGTCCTGCCAGTCTTTCATAATATCATAGGCACGATCTTCTGCTGGAATGTAATAGAACATTAAAACAACACCTGTAAACACTAGCAGCAAGAACAGACTGGTCGTAATCACGCCTAATCCTAGCGTATAGAAGGGGTCAAGCGAATGCTTATGACATTTGACTGGATGAAAATGTAGGAAAAAGTTCTTAAAAACTACTTCAGAACGATCGACATCATTATTCGGATAATTATGCCTAAAAATCGACCGAACAAAAAGTGAAGGGAGATTAAGAAGATATTCTCCCCAAGATTCACGGGGTCTTCCCTGAAAAACTTCCATGCTGCATAGCTCCAAAATTCATTTTAATGATTACTGTTTCACACAATAGGAGGCGAATACCAGGCTTTAACCCAGTCCAGCGTTGTTTTAGACTTATCTACCATCAATTCCCCCGATGCTCCTGTAAATACCGTGAAATAGACCAAAGGAAGAGGTGCCGGCCCCCCGGTATTTCTTCCATAGCGGTCGTATGTGGATCCATGGCAAGGACAGGCATAACCCGTCTCAACTAAATTCACGGTGCATCCTAGATGTGTACAAACGGCTGTTTGCACCCGAACTTTGCCTGATTGCGTTTCCACAAATACTTTTTGCTTAGGATCAAAATTTTTGGCATCACGCGAAAGCACTTCTTCTGGACGTCCTAGCGAAAATATACTAGGCGGCACTTTCATGGCGTTAGGATAGAGAAATCCTAAAAAGGATACACCGACCATTTGTCCGGCTCCAATTAAACAGGCTCCCACTCCCATTAGGGCTAAAAATGAACGGCGTGAAATCAGGGGATCCTTTTCATCAGGATCAACATTAAGAGAGTTGCGATACTTGGGCATGGTCCCTACTCCTCATCACGAAACATTTGGTATTTAACATCCTCTGGATCCTCAAATTGTCCCTTTTTTAAATAATACAGGTAAATTCCTATCCCTGCTAAAGCGAATACAAGTGTGGCACTTAACTCCCAAAACATTTAACCAATCCATCTAAAAGAATAATTCATCGCATCCATCGTCACCGCTTGCGTCGGACACTTTTCAGCACAGAGACCGCAGCGAATGCATAAATCTTCATCTTTTAGCATGGCAGTTCCCATCACCGCCAGCTCTGGAGGACTCATACTCGCTGAATCGACACCGTAAAAATTGTCAACCGCCTTGCGTAAATTGCCCTCGCCCACATCTAAATTCAATTTACTAATAGGAATTTGCTTCAGACAATTGCAAGGGCAAACATCGACACAGCCATTACACTTAATGCATAGACTTCCATCAAATACTGGACTGACGTGACACTGTAAGCAGCGATTTGCTTGCTGATGGGCCTCTTCATCCGTGTAATTATTTTCTACCATATTCTCATTATGCACTCGCATTGATGGCGGCTGCATCGTCGGCAATGCCCATTTCGTGCGCAGATATGTTTTGTCACGCATGGGAGGCAGTTCGGTAAATTCGCCGACAAATTCCTGATAGGGACGGGCTCCTTGCAAATCTTCATCGATGGCTCTGGCAGAATCTTGCCCATGGCGAATCGCTGTGATAAACAGAGCGGCGCCAAAAGCGCCATCGCCGCCTGCATAAAGCCCTTTGACAGAAGTCCGACCGCTGCCGCGTTCCGCTACTATCGTACCGCGATCCATTTTTAGCTGATCTTTTTTGTCCCAGCCATTAAACAAACTCATATCCATCCCCTGTCCAATGGCCAGGGCAACCGTATCGCATTCAATCACAAATTGTGAATCAGGGACTAATTTTGGGGAGAATTTACCTGTATGATCGAAAAGATAATAGATCGGCTGCACACGCAGACCAATAATACGCTGCTGGTCATCGCGTTCGACTGCAATTGGAGCGAGCCGATTGCGAATTTGAATCCCTTCCTCCATCCCATCTTCGATTTCAAATTCGTCAGCCGTTTGTTCATCGCGAGACTCCAAACACACCATCGTGACTTGCTTCGCTCCATTGCGACGCGAGGTCCGCGCCACGTCAAAGGCGACATTTCCCCCTCCCACAACGACCATTCGCTCGCCAATTTTCCATTCTTCTCCCGCACAACGCACCCGCAAGTATTCGATCCCGCGGATAATATCTGGTTGATCCGCCCCTGGAATAGGGAGTTCGCGTGATTTCCATAAACCATTGCCGATAAAAACCGCATCGTACTTAGACTGAAGTTCTGTTAAAGTGATATCACGTCCCACTTTCATATTGTAGTAGATTTTGGCTCCGAGATATTCGATCGCAAAACATTCATTCAATGCCACTTCATTTTTTAAACGGTAGCTTGGCACTCCATAAGTCAACATTCCGCCAGCCATGCGCATCATTTCATACACATCGACCGCATAGCCCAATCGCAGTAAGTCATGCGCACAGGTCAGCGAAGCCACACCGGCTCCCACACAAGCCACTTTAAGCCCATTTGGTTTGGGCTTAGTTGAACCGCGAGCATAGCTCATCTCTAAAGATTTTATATGCGCATCTTTGTCTAAACCAAACCATTCATCCAAGTACCTTTTCTGAGCCCGGATCGTGAGAGTTTTATCGACACGGTCTCTGCGACAGGTGCTTTCGCAAGGAGCTCCGCAGATAATTCCACAAATGGAAGCAAAGGGATTGGGGCCGCGTGCAATTTTGTAGCCTTCCAAGAGGTTACCTGCATGCAAAGCCATCATATATCCGCGCGGATCTGTATTGACAGGGCATCCATCACGGCAATCGATTTGACGGATGTAATAATCTAGATCTGGAACAACAACGTCATAGATTTCTTGATAGGCATTTAATATATCTTCTTCAAACACAACCACTCATCCTTGTCAAAAAGAAAAACCACAGAAGCATGTAAGCGGGTAAAGTGGCACTTTAACAAACACAATGCTTTTTTTGAAATAAATAATCTCTTGATGACAAGGATTCAGATCAGTCCCGTTTGCCTAGCAATCGGGATGATCAGGATTTAAGACTGTGGAACTAGGAATCGAGGGTCTTGACTTCGGGGAAACACTCTGCTAAGCCTTGCTTCCAAGGATAGCAAGTCACGTGATCGAATTTTTTCCATAAAGCGATCTTGGCTAAGAACGATGGCTTCACAATTTTCGATGTCTTTTGTAATTTTTTTAAAAGAACTAATATCGCTCTCATTAATAGTGTCCGAGCTTTTTATTTCGATACACAACAGTTGCTTTCCTGGTCTTTCGATGACTAAATCTACTTCCACATCTCCAGCGGTACGGATAAATGAAAACCGATAATCTGGCTGAAAGTAACTTCCTAATCGAAGAAATTCCAAAAGAATAAAATGTTCAAATACCTCTCCATAAGCCGCAGTCTTGGGAGTTAGTGGAACTGAAAGTCGTCTAGATAGACTGCGAACAACGCCCGGATCAAAAAAATAAAACTTTGGTTTTTCTACTAGACGTTTGCGGAAAGAGTGATGAAAAGGCTCTAAAAAGAATCCAATCATGGTATCTTCGAGAATAACAAAATATTCTTTGATTGTTTTATCATCAACACCCACATCTCTAGCAATATTTGCGTAGCTAATGATTTTTCCGTTACTTTGTGCAGCCACTTCAAGGAAACGACGAAACGAGTTTAATTTTCTGATTACCTGTTCATTCCATATCTCTTCTTTAAGATAGGTATCTGCATAAGCACGCAAAAATGCATTCTTTTCTGAATCTTCTTCAAAACTAAAAATTTTAGGTAAAGTTCCCCAGTGCATGGCTTTTTCTAAATCAAATTGCTCCTTTAACTCGAAGCAAGAGAGAGCATACAAATGATAGACAAAAGCGCGACCTGCAAGCAAATTTGCTCCTCCATGTTTTAGCTTGCGTGCACTTGATCCCGTTAAGATGAATATTTTTTCAATATCTTCGATTAAGCGATGGACTTCGTCCAATAACTTAGGAACCTTTTGTATTTCATCAATGACAACATAGGGAATTTCCTCAGGAAGAGCTTTTACAATCGCATACAGATTACTTGGGTTACGCAAAAACTGATCTTCTACACTCGAGTCTAAAAGATCCAACCAAAGGCACCTGTCTTTGTCTAATCTTTTTTTTATAAAAGTGCTTTTGCCAGTTCACCGCGGACCGAAAAGAAAAAAACTGTATTTATGAGAAAAGTGTCTTAAACGAGAAAACATATCGTAATCCGAATTTGCTTGCTTTTTTCGGGGTATACTCCGTTTTTGTCAAATCTCACAGCTTTTTTATGATTTTCTCGGGGCATACTCCTACTTTGCTTGCCAAAAAGAAAGTACGCTTACTCTGAGTCTCTTTTTGGGACTCTAATACCTAGAGTATCAATCAGGTATTTCTTATCCTAGACTTTGTCAATTTAAACCCAACCTTTGACCTAGGTTATCAGCCAAAAAGTTGGGTTTAATTTGACTAGAACGAAAAAGGCATAGCTTAATGCATTTAGCCTCAACGTTGCGGATTTTTAAGAAAATCCTCTAGCAGAGCAGACATGAATTCAGGGCCAAAAATGCCTCTGGTGGAATCACATCATACTGCGTTGGGTTGGTGATGTATTCAAAAATGCTATGGGCATTTAACCAGTGGTGCTTTGTCATATCGTCGTCAATCCCAATACAAACAACTTCGACACCCACCTTATCATTCCATTTTTGGGCTCTGCAGTACATTCCTTCTTTTTGAAATTGAGCATCCCCCTCACCCCTTAGAATATATTGAGAATCGGCCCCTAAAAATAAATCCCCAGGTGTTTCAAAATCATCCATAGGAGAAAGATGCATTCGTCTTACATTCCCGATTCTCACATAAATATGCGCACTGGGATAATTTACAGGGAAATAATGAATTCCGGTAATTAGATTTGTATCAGCATTTTTATAAATTTCAAATAATTTTAACGTAAATCCTACTCTAGATTTTATGACATCAATGCCATTCCTCCTACCTTCTTGAATATGTTTGACCTGGGATTTGACTGACTCTGCTTTCTGTGGATCAACCTGAAGCCCTCGAAAGCTTGCGATTAATTTCCATATGGAATTATTTTGAGTTAAGACATTCCACTGTTTACAAACTTGAGCGGAATAACCCAGGGATGGCTGATCGAGAAAAGAAAAAATCGTAAATGCCACTTTTTCTATGTTCATTAGATCATCACAAGAAATAGGATCTCTGAAACCCTCTAAGCAAGACATTCTATCCATAAAATCACCAGATAATATTTGCATAAGCCCTTCTTATTTTTTAAAGATAATTATTTAAAGGTTATTAATAATTTTAATTCCTTTAATTATAACCACCACTTAATTTGTTAAGTAGAAATTTTCCATAAGATAAAGTTATCTAAGAAAAAATATTGATATGCATTTTTTATTTTTAAATGGATAATCGCTTAATTTTAATTGTCTCTGAACATTCTTTCGTTTAACAATTAATGCTAGCAATCGACTGTGGATGATTCCTTATGCTTTTTGCATAGGCAGAACACTTTTAAGTTAAGGTACTAGAGTATGAATTAGGCATTTTATCCTGGACTTTGTCAATTTTAAACCCAACCTTCGGTAAGCTAAAAAGTTGGGTTTAATTTGACGAGAACGAAAAAGACAATAGCCGCTACATTTTAGCTCCATGCTTGTGGATCTTTAAGGAAATCCTCTAGCAAACAAGAATCCAGGACCCAAGATGTCTCTAGTTGGATAGCATCATACTTCGTCGGGTTAGTGTTGCATTCAAGAATGTTATGGACATTTAACCAGTGGTGCTTAGTAATACCCTCGTCAATCCCAATACAAACAACTTCAACACCCACCCTATTTTTCGAGTTTTGGGCTCTCCAACACATGTTTCCTTTGTGAAATTGAGCATCTCCCTCACCCTTTAAAATATATTGAGAATCAGCTCCTAAAAATAACTTTCCAGGCATTTCAAAAAAATCATCAATAAGAGAGAGATTCATACGTCTTAAATTCCCGATTCTCACATAAATATGCGCACAGGGATTATTTACAGGGAAATAATGAATTCCGGTAATTCGATTCGTATCAGCATTTTTATAAATTTCAAATAATTTATTCACAAATTCCAATCTAGATTTTACGACATCAATGCCATTCTTCCTATCTTCTTGAATTTGTTTGACCTGGGATTTGACTAGCTCCGTTTTCTTTGGATCAACCTGAAACCCTCGAGAGTCTGCGATTAATTTCCATAGGGAATTATCTTGAGTTAAGACATTCCACTGTCTACAAACTTGAGCAGAATGACCCAGGGATGGTTGATCGAGAAATGAAAAAATCGTAAGCGCTACTTCTCCTATGCTCATTAGAGCATCGCAAGAAATAGAATTTTTGGAATCCTCAGAAATAGGATTTTCGGAACCGTCTAAGCTAAACGTTAATCTATCAGGTAATACTGTTAGCATAAGCCCTTCTTTTTTTAAGATAATTAATAGTTTTTAATTCGTTTAATTATAACTATCACCTAATTTGTTAAGTAGAAGTTTTCCATAAGATAAAGTTATCTAAGAAGAATCTATATGCATTTTTTCATTTTTAAATGGATAATAGCTCAATTTTACTTGTCTTTGAACGTTCTTTCTTTTAACAATTAATGCTAGCAATCAGCTGTGGATAATTTCCTAGGCTTTTGGTCATAAACAGAACACTTTATTAAGGACAACCATGCAATATACTCCCTCTGCAACATCCAACATTTGTGATCTAAACTTACTTTATGATAAAGAAAGAGGCTTTGAATATTCATTGCCAAGAAATATACTAGAAGGGTTTTTATCCGGGAAAGCATTTGACAATCCCAATCCCTATACCTCAGAAGAACTAAGTAAATTGTTTGAAGATATTAACGGCTTGTTTCAAGCCATCATTTCAACCAACCCTATAAAAGCAAACGTGGCTGTGATTTCAGCTGGAGCACCGGGTTCAGGTAAAACAACTAAAATAAAACAAGAATTAGAACAAACCAAAAAATGGGCCTATGTCTGCCCAGATGATGTGTGCTTAAAAAACCAAGAGAGAACGTACAAAGCTGACATAGCTTCCTGTGATGGATCATTTGAAGCCCGAAAGAAAGCCTATGATAAGTGGAGACCGGGCTCAAATGCAGCGACACATTTGATTTTAGGCAATTTGATTCGCGAAAAATATGGCTTCTATTTTGGTTCTACCTCTTCTAGTTTTGCCTCAGGATATTTTTTTGAATTTCTTAAAAAGCAAGGCTACCAAATTCAATTAATTCATCTCTCAGCTCCGGATGATGTCCGTTGGAAATCGATCCAGGAAAGGGATAAAGAATTTGTTCAGACCACAGAAAGCGATGTGAGAGAGAAGGGATTATTGGTGCCGCAAAGGATCCAGGATACCTATTTAAAATTTGCTGATGAAATTGAATTTTATTACCGCGATGAAGTTAAAAAAAATGCCGTTTTAGCAGCACGTTGGCTTAGAAAGGATGAAGAGGATCTTCAATATCAGGGCACGCTTGAAATTGTCGATCAAGAGGCATATGAAAAGATCAAACTTGTCCACAATACTGCTATATATAGTCTTGAAAAAACTGAACTTCTCTGGGAAAACACTCTTGAAACTCATTCCAGGGTTGTAGCCAACGCTCTTTAATATAATCTCCTCGATCCTTGGTGATCGAGGATCTAATGCACGGCAAGCGAAGAGCTCTGTTTCTTTTGCAAACCCTGCTCTTTTTTTTGACACCAGGACGCGTACGTGATTAATCCCTCGCCTAAAGGCGAAATCCCTTTTCGTATTCCAAGACTCACCTCTCAATTTATTGCCGCATTTTGACAATAGTCTTTTTGATTCTCTCTTTTGCTATCACATAAAGCTTGGGGTGTTTTAAGCATCTCATCTAAATGAAAATTTTGAAATGACGTATTTTGAAGATTTTCCGAAATGATCGATTCAATGACTTGATTGACTTTAGCTAAGTCAAGATCGAAGACTTGCGTTTTAGCAACAGGTCGTAGTCAGCTGCGTTGTTTAATTTATCCACGCTCTATTCCGCTTGTATTTTCACTATAAAATGACCTTATAGAAATTTATTTTTTTGACCAAACAACAATTTAAGGGAGATCTTGATCCATCAGCTCGCAATCCATATCAATCACCCATCCACCGCCAAGGGCTTTATAGATATCGATAAGAGTCAAAAAGATATAGCTTTGAGCCGCAGCACAATCGAGCTGCGCGGAAAAAAGCTGTCTTTCGGCATCCAAAACATTCAAATAATCTGTTTCTCCTTCTTTATAGCGCAGCGTGGCCAGGTTTAAGTAATCCGTTAAGACACTCACGCGCTTCTTTTGCACATCTAATAGTTCAAGCCCCTTGCTATGTTCTAATAGGGCATCATTAACTTCTTTAAAGGCAGTCAAAATGGTTTGTTGATATGTATAAAATGCCTCCCATTTAATTGCCTCGGCTTTTTCTTCCTGGTATGTCAAATTCCCTCCTGTAAAGATAGGCTGGGAAAGTGAGCCTCCATAAAACCAGGTTTCAGAAGCATTCTTAAAAAGCGTGCTAAGGGTTGAACTTTGTGTGCCGAGAAAGCTTGCGAGCGAAATTTTCGGAAAAAACTCTGCCCGCGCAACTCCGATATTTGCATTGGCTGCAATAATCGCTTTTTCAGCCTTGAGAACATCGGGACGTTGTTCAATGATATCTGCGGGAATTCCTTCAGGAATGCAAGGAGGTAGGTTTAGTTGATCGATGGCTGAACCTCTTTCCACATAGTCTGGTGCTCTGCCGACGAGAATGCTCAACAAATTTTCAGCTTGGCCGATGCTGATTTCTAATTCTTTAACCGTTACTAAAGCATTTTCCATTTCCGATTCACTTTGCTTAACTTCCAATTCCGAAGTCAAGCCCCCTTCAAACCTTAAGGTTGAAAGGGCAAATGATTCTTGGCGGGATTTTGCCGTTTTTTGAGCGATTTCCAGCTGCATATCATACTGTCGAAGCTGAATATACGCGGCGGCCACGGCACTGACAACGGTTAATACCACAGTCCTGCGCGTATCGATTTGCCCAAGCAAATCTGCAAGAGCAGCATCTGAAGCGCTTTGGATTCTGCCCCAAACATCCCATTCATAGGTTAAACTTAACAAGAGGGTATACGTAGTGAAAAAGCGGTCCACCCCAACGGTAAAAGGATTTCCGAACAGAGAAATTTCTTGCCGCTCGGCATTGGCATTTCCAGAAATTTGCGGGAAAAGCTCAGAACGTACACTGCCAAGTTGCGCAGCATATTCAAAGACTCTGTAGACAGCTACCTTTAGATCCTGATTATTTTCAATGGCTTCCTGAATTAACTGATTCAAAACAGGATCCCCTAATTGTTCCCACCAACGAAAATTTGCCAGCGTTGAAAACTCATTGGTTGTCATGCGCCAATGCTCTGGGGGAGCGACATAGGTGCGCGTGTAAGGAGTATACATCAGGCAGGAGGGCATAAATAGCAAAAGTACAAATAATAAACGGTAAAACTTCATGTGCCTTCTTTGTCTCCTGGGCCTTTATTAGAGCCTCTTTCGGAAAAATGCATAATTAGCTTGAAAAAGAGGGGGACAAAGAATATGGCCAAGAGAGTAGCGCTGATCATCCCTCCCATCACTCCGGTCCCGACTGAATGTCTGCTAGCAGCCCCTGCGCCTGTGCTGATGACTAGCGGAATGACGCCAAAAATAAAGGTTAATGAAGTCATTAAGATCGCTCGAAAACGCAATTTGGCAGCATGCAAGGCGGCTTCTATGACCGACATGCCTTCATTGCGCTTCATGACGGCGAATTCCACGATCAAAATCGCATTTTTGGCTGACAATGCAATTAGCGTAACTAAACCGACTTGAAAATACACATCATTGGCAAGCCCTCGAATCCAAATCGCTGCGAAGGCTCCAAAAATCCCGAATGGCACAGCCAAAATAATTGAGAAAGGCAATGACCATTTTTCATACAAAGCGGCTAAGATCAGAAACACCATCAGTAACCCGGCCAAAAGCACGCTGGCGGAGGTGCCTCCTGTGGATTTTTCTTGATACGATTCACCGCTCCAGGAAAATCCCATGTCTAGAGGCAGAATTTCCCGAGCCACTTCTTCCATGGCATCCATAGCTTGCCCTGATGTAAATCCTGGGGCAGCATTCCCAATAATTTTGGATCCTATAAACCCATTAAAACGGCTGACTAAAGTAGGTCCTTTGGAATAACGGGTTGTCACTAACGCTGTCAAAGGGACCATTTTATTATTTGATGACCGGACATACATGTTTCCAATATCATCGATTTTTTCCCGATACTTAGGCTCGGCCTGGGTCGTCACCTGGAATACACGGCCATATTTGTTGAAATTGTTGACATACAAAGACCCAAGCAGAATTTGCAATGTTTGATAGACATCTCCAATGGGCACTCCTAGCGAACGGGCTTTAAAACGATCCAAGTCCAAATAAAGCTGCATATTGTTAGCTTGCAAAGCAGTCGATAGTCCGGTTAGCTCTGGCCGCTTTTTGGCAGCTTCAATCAATTCATAAGTAATCGCCTGCAGACTTTCGATGCCACCGTCGCCGCGATTTTCAATCCAAAATTCAAATCCCCCAACGGTCCCCAATCCCTGAATGGCTGGGGGATTAAAAGGGATCACCAGTGCATTTTCAATTTGTGAAAACTGTTTGCGGAAATTCAGCAACACTTTGCTGGCGGGTGCATCCATTTTTTCACGCACGCTCCAATCTTTCAAAATGACAAAATTCGTGCCAACGTTAGAGCGATTCAAATTTTCCATTAAACTAAATCCAGCCAGCGAGACAATTTGCTCAACAGCAGGGTCCTTGCTAGCAATCTCGATGATCTGATCAGAAACCGCACTGGTACGCCCTAGACTGGCTCCATCCGGGAGATTATTCATTACAATTAAATATCCCTGGTCTTCGTTGGGCACAAATCCGGTGGGTGTATATTTAAAAAAGAAAAATAATGCCACCAAGATCCCTGCAAAAATAGCAAGTCCAAGTACTGTTTGACCAATTAACCATCCAGTTCCTTTAGAATAATAATGTGTAATCGTATTGAAAATGCGATCGAACACTACGGTAAATTTTGAAGGTTTATCGGAGTGCTTTAATAAGATGGCCGCTAAGGCAGGGCTCAATGTTAAAGCCACAAGCCCGGAAAAGACCACGGAAATAGAAATGGTAATGGCAAATTGCTTATAGAGCTGTCCGGCAATCCCCCCCAAAAAAGCTACAGGAATAAATACTGCGCATAATACAAACACAATTGCAATTACTGGCCCAGTCACTTCATCCATAGCTTTTCCAGCGGCTTCTTTGGCAGATAAACCAAATTCACGCATATTGCGCTCCACATTCTCAATCACCACAATCGCATCATCGACTACAATTCCAATCGCTAGCACTAAACCAAACAAGGTTAATGTATTTAATGAAAATCCTAGGACATACATCCCTGCAAAAGTTCCCACAATAGATACCAGCATGGCTATTACGGGGACTAAAGTGGCACGTAAATTTTGCAAAAATAACAATACGACTAATACAACTAAGCAAGCAGCTTCTAATATGGTCATGGCAACTTCTTTGATGGAGGCCTTGACAAAGATGGTGGTATCGTAGGGAATTGTATAAACTAACCCTTTAGGGAAGTTTTTAGAAAGCTTCTCCATAACTGCTTTGACGCGATCAGCTACATCAATGGCGTTGGCGCCATATTCTTGGTAAATAGCAATCATGGCACTTGTTTTGCGATTGAGCTTGCCTTCTACATCATAGTTTTGCGCACCAAGTTCGGCTCTCCCAATATCTTTTAGGAGCACCATCGAACCATTTAATTCAGCTCTTAGAATAATTTTTTCAAATTCTTCCGGGGTTGCCAATCTCCCTTGCGAAGAGACGGGTAAAAGAATTTGCACGGGATTGACATTGGGGGGGCGGCCTAATTGGCCGATGCCATAGTCTGAATTCTGCTCTTTGATGGCGTCTACAACATCTTTTGCCGTAATTTGCAGTTGCGCCATTTTGTCCGGACGCAGCCAAATGCGCATCGAGTAATCTCGCGCGCCGATAATTTGCGCATTGCTGATGCCTGGAATGCGTAAAAGCTCATTAAGGATATTAATCGTCGAATAGTTGCTGACATAAATGTCGTCATAGCGCCCATCTGGTGAATCCACCGCCACAATCATCAGAATGCTTGGGGTTTGCTTTTGTACGGATACCCCTTGATGCTGCACCGACTCAGGCAATTGCGGCAAAGCCATACTGACACGGTTTTGCACATTGATTTGAGCTAAATTAATATCGCTGCCGATATTAAAGAAAACACTCAAAGTCATGTTGCCTAAAGAGGAGTTCTGAGAATACATATAAATCATATCTTGTACCCCATTGACTTGTTGTTCAATGGGCGCAGCCACAGCATCCGCAACAGTCTGAGCATCTGCGCCAGCGTAGGTAGCCGTTACCTGAATTTGCGGGGGTGTAATATTGGGATATTGTTCCACGGGCAAGGCTCTTAGCGCCGTTAATCCCGCTAACACAATGATGATGGAAATCACACTGGCAAATATTGGACGATCGATAAAAAAACGGGAAATCATTGGGCGGGCTCGATGTAGGCTTTTGTGATAACTTTAGCGCCTGGTTGAATTTTATTAATGCCATCAATCACAACCTCTTCGCCCGCTTTCAATCCTGATTTAATGACCCAGCTATTTTTATACCAATTGCCGGCAGTCACTAAGCGTTGCTCCACAATTCCTTCAGAATTGACCACATAAACAAACATTCCCTGTTGTCCCTGCATAAGCGCTTTTTGAGGCACAGTGATGGCATTAGGCCGTATGGCCCCCTTGACAACAACTCTCACAAATTGCCCTGGTCTTAACAGATTGAGCGGATTAGGCAAAATAGCTCTGATGTTCATGGTCCCGGTACTTTGCTGCAGCGCTGGATCAGCAAAATTGACAACTCCTTGGCTTGGAAGGCGCGTTCCGTCTGACAGGATGACCTCAATGTCAAAATTCATATTTTCGGGAAAAACTAATGAGCCGAGATGGGTATCTGTGCGCGACTGCAGAATATCTGATTCAGCCACACTAAAATTCACCCAAATAGGGTCGATCACATAAAGAGAGGTTAGCAGGCCATTAGGTCCTGGAGTAATTAAGTCACCCACTCGATAGATCGAGCGGTTAGACATTCCTTTAATAGGAGACTTGATTGTGGTAAAACTTAAGTTAAGTTCAGCTTGCGCAACTTGCGCCTGTGCACTCAAAACTTCTGCACTCGTAGACATTTCACGACTGGTCGCATTATCTAAATCACGCTTGCTGGCAGCATTTTTTTCATAGAGGGGCTTGAAACGATCCAAGGATTGCTTGGCATCCCAATGCAAGGCTATTTGCTTCGCCAGGACCCCTTTAGCTTCATCTAAAGAAGCGACAAATGGGCGAGGATCGAGCTGAAAAAGCAGCTCATCAACTTCAACCATCTCTCCTTCTTGATAAGCAATTTTATCAAGATAGCCTTCGACACGCGCACGAATTTGCACAAGATGAGAACTTTCAGCTACCCCCACATATTCAAAATCATTGGGGATAGTTTTGGGGATAATTTTTTGCGTCGTGACAGTTACAGGAAGCGGCTGTGCCGAATTTTTTTGACGTTCACAAGAGATTAGAACAAAAAGCAAAAATGCGATTAGGAGATAAATGCGAAATTCGGTTCTGTTCACGCTAAGCCTCATATCAGTGATCATGCATGATTAGGCTTATACGCATTCAGTTTTCAATAAATCAATAACAATTTCAGTCTATTGCAAGTTTTTGTGAAACAATGCCCCCTTCGACTCAAATCAGTCAAAAGGGGCTAGAAGCCTAGTAGTTGGTTTCTACAAAGCCATCATCCCCATCGTCACCATCGTCATTGTCATCTGAGTCTCCGTTATTTTCATAAATTACAGTTCCACCACCCCCTTGGTCATTTCCCCATGCACCCACATCTCTGTTTAAATTTCTAGCGTCTCTATTTCTATTAAATTCTGCATTATTATAGTCATGATGCTCACCCTGATTAAAATCACGGTGCTCTCCTTGATTAAAATCCCGATGCTCTCCTTGCATCTCGTGTCCGCGCATGCCTTCACCACCTCGCATTCCTCCACCTCTCATGCCTTCGCCGCGAGCTAGGGTGACGGGACCTGCATAGACATGTAATGAATACGTCAGTGCAAAAAAGACAACCGGAAGTAATTTATATAAACGAGACATCACACACCTCCTTAATAGAGTTTTGGTTATGAACTTATTATAATATTTTTTAATTTAAAAAAACTAATTTTTAGAAAGCTTTTTTGCAAATACTTGATATTAAGTTGTTAAGGGAAACTAGGCAAAATATGCCGCTTTTGCCTTTATATTGAGGATGGCACAAGGAAAGGCACAGAGGCGAAAAGAAATCACAAGCTAACACTTGAACCTTACAAGAAGTTTATTTCAAAACAACTCCTACTCTTTTTGCCTCTGTGTTAGTAACAAGAAACTATTTGCGAGGGTTTTCCTAGTATGTAGTGCTATCATTAGGAGAAGGTGGCGAAGGGTTCTGGTTGGATTCGTAGATTACAGTACCCCCGCTGCCTTGATTGCCCTCAATGACCGCGCCTCGATGCAGCTGACTATTAAGCCCTTGGGATTCCCGGCCTCTATTCAACTCACCATGGTGATGCTCTTGCATTTCGTGGCCGTGCATCTCAGCGTGTCCATGATGCGCACCTCCGTGCTCGCCTTCGGCATGAGCAAGATTCATGGGACCCGCATAGGCTTGAGCATAAGCAACTACAAGGAAAACAAGTGGAATTAGTTTATAAAAACGTTTCATCACACACCTCCTTAAAAGATGATGGTCATAAAACCATTATATATTTTTTTTAAATAAAAAAATTATTTTTTTTCAGCTTATCTAGATATCGCTGCCTTCCAGCTCGACAAGCTCTTCGTGATAATACTGCCTTTCATCCAACTCCCCTTCCTGTTTGGCCACATAAACCGCACAGACAGCGTCGCCTAGAATATTTAAGACTGTAGATCCCATTTCTCGAATACGGTCGATCCCAGCTAAAAGAGCTAAGCCCTCAATAGGAAGTCCGACAGATGAAAAGACAACAGTTAGCATAATAAAGCCTGAGCCAGGAATTCCGGCAGCCCCGATGGCGGATAGAGTGGCCGTGACAGTTAATGTGATTAAATTCTGCCATCCCAGTTCAATCCCAAAAGCATTTGCGACAAAAACAGAAGCCATTCCCTGAAAAATTGCGGCCCCATTCATATTCACAGTAGAGCCAAGAGGCAACACAAAATTTGAAATATTTTTGGAAACCCCTAAATTTTCCTGTACACAGTGCATCGACACCGGCAGCGTCGCCGAACTGCTAGAAGTGGAAAACGCCACCATAATCGCATCACTCATGCCCCTAAAGAAGGGCCAGGGATTTAATTTAGCCATAAACCATAGGATGGGGCAAAAAACTAACAGACAATGTGTAATTGCAGCACAATAATATGCTACTAAAAACTTAGATAAAGGAATGAGGATCGCAATACCAAAAGAACCTGAAACTGCCGCCATAATGGCAAATACCCCGATTGGAGAAAATTCCATGACAATTGAGGTTAAGCGATACATCACATCGGCTAGTGATTCCATTAGCTCGAGCAAAGGGCGTCCTTTTTCGCCGGCAAAATTAATTGCCACGCCTAAAAATAGAGCAAACACAATGATTTGCAAGATATTGCCATTAACAAGTGAAGCAATGGGATTGCTTGGCACAATGGAAAGAAAAATTTCACCTAAACTTGGCGTATCATGCAAAACAACTTCACCGGTCACCTGCTGTAAATTCAGTCCGGCACCCACTTGAAAAATTTGCGAAAATAACAATCCAATTAAAATAGCCACAGTAGTGGTAAGAAGGAAGATACACAGGGATTTTATGCCCACGCGTCCCAGTTTTTTGGGATCATGAATGCTGGTAATCCCTACAGTCATGGAAGAAAGCACAAGCAGGACTATAATCATGTTAATCAGGCTTAAAAATATTCCCCCAATGGGTTTGAATATCTCCGCCTGAGGCCCCATGATCAACCCTACTATCACTCCTAGAGCGAGGGCAATTAAAATTTTTAGCCAAAGCTTCATCGGTATCTCCTCGATCTCTAGTAGCTTTATACGCGATTTAGTAGTTCGTTTTTAGCTTTCGCGATAAAAGTACTCCACTCATATTCTCCTTTCACGATTTGCAATTGAATTTGAATCCATACAATCGGTAAAGCAATTTTTTGCGAATCTCCGATTTTGACTTGATCTTTTTCTGTACAGACCAAATATTCAGCTCCTCGGTTTTTACACAATGTAGCAAATTCATTCAATTGTTGCGTCTTAAAATCTAAATGATCTCTTTCAAATTGCGAGGCCACTATCTCAGCGCCCAGCCCTTTTACCGTCTGACTAAAATATTCTGGATTAGCAATGGCGCAAAAAATTCCAACTTTTACCCCTTTTAAGTCAACCGGCTGATGCTCGGATAATGACCAAGCCCCTTGGACCTCCATCTGTACTCCTACAATAGGAGCTTTTGAATATTTTTCGATTTCTTTTTTGACTTCTTCATATCTTTCATCCAAATAGATATGATTTAGTACAATTAAATCTACTCGCGCAAGAGAATTCAAACTTTCACGCAAAAAACCTCTGGGTAGATAATACCCATAACCAAAAGGATTGGAAGCATCCATCACAACAACATCAAAATCACGTGCCAGGCGCCGGTGCTGCATTCCATCATCCAATAACACCAGCTGCCCTCCTGCCTTTGAAGCCAAGATGGTTGCCCGGCGACGATCTTTACCAACAATGACCACAGCATCCGGCAAGTTTTTGGCAAGCATGTAAGGTTCATCGCCGCAAAAACTGGCGGCATGAATGGGCCCCTGACCATCCCCATGACTCAAAATAATAGGAGCTGTTAGGCGTTCTGCCTGTGAACGATATCCGCGCGAAAGGATCACAGTATGAAACGTAGAAGCAAACTCCTCAGCCAATTTCAGGGTAACAGGGGTTTTCCCTGTGCCTCCAGCAACAATATTGCCAATGCTGATCACTAGCGGGACGGGGGGATCGTACTGTCGAAAGAGCCCCTGATCAAATCCCCAATTGCGCACGTAAACAAGGGCTTGATAGATCCAACTTAATACTAATAACAGGCCCTTGATGATAGAGGGTAGAATCCCTTGCCGCCTTCCGGTAATCACCTGAATCATGTAAGTTTCTAATAAAGCGTACATTTATTCATCCATTGATAAAAAGAAAAAGCTATGCATGGGCGGCTGTTTGGATTTGACATACTGCGCGATTCATCGCGTTTGAGGGAGTTTCTGAGAAAAAAAGTTTTTTCTCAATGACTTCGATCAGAATATGGATTACCGCCATATGAGCTTCCTGGATGCGATCTGAGGTTTGAAAACCTTGGACAAGCAGCTCTAAATCAGCAACCCCCTTAAGTTGTCCGCCATTTTTTCCTAAAAAAGCAATAGTCTTCAACCCTTGTTGCTTGGCTTTTGCGAAAGCAGCGATCATATTTTTAGAATTGCCGCTTGTTGTCAATCCCACGAAGACATCTTCAGACTGTCCATATGCTTCTATACCACGAGCAAAGATGCGATCAAATCCTGCATCATTTCCGGTACATGTGATATGCGCAGGATCTGCCAATGCTATGGCTGGCAGCGCCGCTCGTTCTTGGCGAAAATATCCAGTCAACTCTTCAGCAAAATGCATGGCATCGCATAAACTTCCTCCATTGCCGGCTATGATGACTTTATGTCCTTTTTGAAAGGTTAAAGCAAGCAAAGTCGCAGCGCTGTCAATAAAATCCAGCACTTCAGGACGTTCAAGCTGGGTAATGACCGCTGCGCATTCTCTTAAAGAGTGCTTAATCAGATCTTTCATCTTATTTCTTTTGGTTTTTTGATTAAAAAAACAAACAACATATTTAGCAAATTGTATATAGATTACAAAAAAAGCGAAAGTTTTTAAATCTAAGGAACTGCCTTCGAATTAAGGATTGGTCTTTCTTCGGGATTATTTTGACCCCCTTTCGATTCGAAGACAGTCAGAAAGCTATCTTGTAAAATTTTTTAATTTGAAAGGCTTTTGATAAAGGTCTACTTTTGCTAAAGTAATCATACGTCCTCAAAATCACGCAAATATCCTTAAAATTCGATTGAAAATTTGAAAATCGAGTTTCAAGCACGTTGGAGAGTGCATGGAAGGTTCCAGATATGTCATACAGGCCCGCAAAATCCTTGACAGCATTAAAGGCAAATCTCTGACGGTAGAGCAAAGGCGCGAATACGCCATTCAAATAGCCGCATGCATTCAAAAAGAAGCCAGACGCACCATTTCAAATAAAGAAAAGCGGCTGCAGGCTCAGCTTGCGCGGATGATGAATGATTTCCCTGGTAAAACATTTACGATCAATATGACAGATCAATGCTTTCGGAGCGCCAATGCCCGCAGAATTGCAGATCAAACACTTTATTTACTTAAGCAATACGGCGTCCCTTCCTATTTGTCGTATGACAAGCAGTTGCAGTTATACGCTTTTAAATTATTGGGTGCAAAAGTCCCAAGCCTCGCCGTCCCTTTAAGCAAGCGTTCTTTACGAAAAGAAACGACGGCTGTCGTCGTTCCAGGAGAGTGGCCGCTTCTAGCAAAGCACATTAAAAAGCGCAAAGAAGAAGGCATTCGAATTAATCTCAATCATTTGGGTGAAGCCATTCTGGGGCAAGCAGAAGCACATCAACGGCTAGAAAAATATCTGGAAGACCTATCAAAGCCTGAAGTCGAATATATCTCAGTAAAAATTTCAACTCTTTCCAGCCAGCTGAACTTGTTAGATCGGGAAGGCACATTAAATCAATTGGCAGAACCCTTAAGACAACTTTATCGCACAGCACTGGCGCATTATTATCTCAATGCTAATGGAACGCGGTCGCCAAAATTTGTGAATCTCGATATGGAAGAATTTCGAGATCTCTACCTCACCGTAGATCTATTCAAGCGTGTTTTAGATGAACCAGAATTTTTTAAATATACCGCTGGCATAGTTCTACAAGCCTACATCCCCGATTCCTTTTTACTGCAGCAAGAACTAACGGTATGGGCCCAAAAACGCACCGCAAATGGGGGAGCCCCCATTAAAATTCGGTTAGTCAAGGGGGCTAATTTGGCGGCAGAAAAAGTCGATGCTTCCCTCCACGGCTGGCCGCTAGCTACTTATCAAACCAAGCTTGAGACGGATGCGAATTTTAAAAGAATGCTGACCTATGCCTGTGAATACGAACACGCCAAATCCGTGCAGGTAGGGGTCGGCAGCCATAATTTATTTGATCTCTCCTACGCCCTGGTATTAAGTATCGAAAAAAATTCCAAACCCTATGTGCAGTTCGAAATGTTAGAAGGCATGGCAGCTCCCCTTCCGCTAGTGATGAAAGAAATCGCTGGGGACGTGTTGCTTTACTGCCCTACCGCCGATAAAGAACATTTTCAAAATGCAGTGGCTTACCTGATTAGGCGTTTGGATGAAAACACGGCTTCAGAAAATTTCCTGCGCTACTTATTTAATCTAATTCCAGGAACTAAAAATTGGCAAACGCAAGCCAATTTATTTTCTTATGCTTGCCATACCATGCATAATGTGAGTATGAATCCTAAACGCCATCAAAACCGCTTTTTGGCGCCCCTTGAGCCCCCTCTTATTTCACCATTTGTCAATGAACCTGATACCGATTGGTCTCTGCCAGCCAATGCAAAATGGGCCGAAAGCCTCCTGCAAGCATGGCAAGGTTTGCCGATTGAAGCCATTCCGTTAGTCATCGACGGAAAAACTATTCATACTTCCATGGGAAACGCGGGCAAAGACCCCTCTCGCCCAGGTCATAAACTCTTTGATTACGCTTTAGCTGAAACTACGCACGTACATCAAGCCATTGAAGCTGCCCTGAAAGCTTATCCTGCCTGGAGAAATACCACTGTCACCGAACGTTCACTCCTCTTGGCTCAGGCAGCGCAGGCTTTGCGCTTGCATCGAGGCAAACTCATCGGTGCCATGGTCGCGGAAACAGGTAAAACTGTCAGTGAAGCGGATACCGAAATTTCTGAAGCTATCGACTTTATCGAGTACTATCGACGCCAAGCCGAAGAACTCATTCACTTGCATGACATCAACTGGCATCCTAAAGGAATTGTCGTCGTTGCCCCCCCTTGGAATTTCCCCTGTTCTATTCCCGTGGGTGGCATTGCAGCCGCTCTCGCAACCGGCAATTGCGTGCTTTTTAAGCCAGCTCAGGAAGCCATTTTAGTGGGATGGGTCCTGGCTCAAGCTTTATGGCAGGCAGGGATCAGCCAAAACATCCTTCAATTTATTCCCTGTGAGGATGACCCGGTAGCGACGCAGCTCATCAGCGATCAGCGCATCTCAACTGTTGTTTTAACCGGGGCAACGGCTACAGCCAAACATTTGCTTAAAGTTCGCCCAGGATTAGATTTGATCGCTGAGACTGGAGGTAAAAATACATTGATTATCACTGCTCTAGCCGATCGCGATCTCGCTATTAAAGATCTCATTCATTCAGCTTTTTCTCATGCCGGACAAAAATGCAGCGCGTGCAGCTTAGCCATTCTAGAGGCTGAGATTTATGATGATCCTCTCTTTCGTGCTCAATTGCGTGATGCCGTCAAAAGCTTGCCTGTAGGCAGTGCTTGGGACCTTAGCACACGCATCAATCCCTTAATCCATCCTCCAGAAAGAGCCTTGGCACGCAGTTTAACAACCTTAGAAGAGGGTGAAACCTGGCTGTTGGAACCTAAACCACATCCCGCCAATCCCAATCTTTGGAGCCCTGGGATTAAATTAGGGGTCCAGCAAAATAGTTTTACCTATGCCACCGAACTTTTTGGGCCCGTACTAGGCCTCATGCGTGCACAAAATCTGCAGCATGCTATTGAATTAGCAAATGGAACGACATATGGCCTAACAGCTGGCATCCACTCCCTAGATCCACGAGAACAAACTGAGTGGATAAGTTGCATCCAAGCCGGCAATTGCTATATCAACCGGACCATCACCGGAGCTATCGTTCAAAGACAACCTTTTGGAGGATGCAAACAAAGTAGCTTTGGACCAAGTATTAAATCGGGCGGACCTCATACATTGACACAATTTATGCATGCCGAACAACGCGCACTGCCGCAAAATGACATCCCGCTTCCTGAATATGCCGCTCAATTGAAGGAATGGTTCCAAAAAAACAATTTCCCTTCAGAACAAGTCTACAGATTTACCGCCAGCGTGGGGGATTATGTCCATGCGTGGCTAAATTACTTTAGCCGTGATCACGATCCAGCTAAACTCCTGGGACAAGATAATATTTTATCCTACAGGCCCTATGCAAAAATGCTTTTTAGAGTTCAACCAGCCGATCATCACTTAGATTGCCTTCTCGTAATGATCGCAGCGTCCATCTGCGGCACCCCGCTTGAAGTCAGCGCTGATGAAGATGCCATGCAGGCACTTTTGCAAAATAAAGGAATACGAGACATCCCACATATGACCTTAACCCGGGACACAGAAGAAGCATTCCTAAGCAAAATTTCGCAACAGCCAAACCAAAGAATCCGCTTACTCTCCCCACCTTCGGGAAGGCTTTCTGAAGCCTTAGCGCAGGCGTCCTATAGTCAAATAACTTCACCAGTCATCTCAAAAGGCTACTTAGAGTTAATTAAATATCTACGCGAAGTCTCCCTAAGCTTCAATTATCATCGGTATGGCAACCTGGGAGAACGTGAATTTCAACTCTGCTAAACCTCCCAAGGTCTTTTAAATGCAACATCTCAATCCACTTCATCAACCCATTGGGTTTCCCGTAGAAAATTTTACACCCCCGCAAATACCCCATTTTCAAAAGCTCGTAGGCAATTATATTACGCTTGAGTCGCTAACGCCCGCCCACTTACCCTCCTTGTATCAGGCTTTTTTACTCAACCACACCGGTTCCAATTGGACTTATATGGCTTACGGGCCTTTTGCTAACGAAAAGGATTTTTTGGAGTGGGCGCAAGCCTCGTGCTTTGGTCCTGATCCCAAATTTTACGCTCTGCTGGCAGATCAAAAACCCGCTGGTCTAGCCAGTTACTTGCGCATTGACCCTAAAATTGGCTGCATTGAAATAGGCCATATTCACCTGTCCCCTCTTTTGCAAAGGACCCGCAAAGGAACTGAAGCACTAATTCTGATGATCGAATGGGCTTTCGAAACCGGCTATCGCCGGGTAGAATGGAAATGCGATGCACTTAATGCCCCTTCCAGGCATGCCGCACAAAGACTTGGCTTATCCTATGAAGGGGTCTTCCGCCAAGCCACAATCTATAAATCGCGCAACCGCGATACTGCCTGGTATGCCGCCACAAGCCAGGATTGGCCAGCTCTTAAAAAAGCGTATCAAACCTGGCGTCTTCCAACTAATTTCGACACAGAAGAACGCGAAATTTATAAGCTTTCCGAGCTTACAATTCCTCTTTTAGTCAAACAAGGATAGTAATTGCAGGATTGGGCTTACAAAATCCAGAATAATATTGACGTCTATTTTCAATTTTAATATAAACCCTCTGTTTTATTTATTTTTATTTTGAAGAGGGTGCTGTGAGATCTTTTTTAAGCCTGTTAGCTAGCCTTATCTTGTTTCTTAACCCCTTAATAGCAGAAGAAGATCTCATATCCGAATCCTCGAAAGAAGCTGTTAAAATTCCCCGATCAAATGAAGACAGTGATGGCCGCATTTCCTTTGCCAATCTTTTAGGTCTCCCGAGTGGAATCGTTGCAGGTATGGTAAATGTGGTGACAGGGGATTTTGTAGAACATGATGTAGATTTCGTTGTTCCTGCCTCAACCCCTTTAACCTTGGAACGCACCTATTCTAGCTCTTTTGGAAAACATGGCACACTTTCCTTTGGATGGAATTTCAATCATTACAAAGCTTTAAATGAGCATGTTATGGGTAAAAAATGGTATGAAATCGGTTTAAATGAAGGCATGGGAGCTATTGCCATATTTGAAGGGCATAGACCCATTACTAAGTGCAAAATATCAGCAGATTCTTTGAAATTCGGAGCAACAAATTGTGGACGAGGGCAAATTAGCGGAAAGACGAGTCCAAAAAATGTGATGTTAGACAAACAAGAAAATGATGGGTTGCTGTCAATCTTAGAAGGATCAGGAACACGCCATACTTTTAAAAAAAGAAAAACTCCCGTAGGAAAATTATACTGTCTGGAAAGAACCCATCATCCCAGTGGGAATTTTTTTAAATATACCTACAATAAACATGACGAGCTCGCTAAATGCGTCCTGACCGACTGTCATGAAAACCCTTTTGCCGAATTTAAAATTACTCGAAATTACGATGGCAAGCACAAAGAACAAATTGAGATTAAGACGAGTGATGATCGTAAAATTTCTTATTTTATTAGAAGACCTAAACATAATGGTCAATGGCTTTTAGATTCTGTAGAACGTTCCGATGGACCCAAGATTGAATATTTTTATAATCTTGTGGATGATGACTTTAATGAATATCCACGTATCATCTACAAAGAACTTCCAGATTCTCGGTCTGTTCACATTGGCTACTGGCTAAGGAAAGATGTCAGTGGTGGTAGTAAGATCAATGTAGGTGATCCGCGACGTCATCGTGTCAGATACATCGAAGAGCCTGCGGGACAGACGGCAAAACTCATTCGCACCTATTCTTTTGAGTACTTTCTCAATAGTCACGATGACCTCAGTCAACGTCTTGGAGGAAAAACTATTGTTACGGATGTCAAAAGCAATAAAACCATTTATCACTACAACTCCTCGCAAAGGCTAACTCAGATTGAATATTGCGGTCGATTAGCTAATGGAGTTCATCGTCGGGATAACTTTTATTGGGGAGGTAAAAACAATACTGACCTCACAATTCACACCATTGCCGATGAAAATAATGGTGTTCAGCTTCTTCATACCTTTGCTTACGATGACTATGGCAATCCTCTGACAGAAACAATTCAAGGAAATTTAACAGGTAAAAACCAGTGGAATCCAATGGTCGGAAAGGATCTAAAAGTTGTGGCTAAAGGTTGTGAGTCTTATGAGAAAACATGCGATTTTGCCATGCAGGCTGCCTATAACCACAAAGTTTGTGAAAGTGAAGGGGAAAAAAAGAAGACCACATATTCCTATTATTTGGGAAAGGACCAGATTGCAAGCAAACTCATTTATGAGGACGAAAACATCAAAGAACGTCATTTTTACCAGTACAATGATCAAGGAATGCTAATTAAAGAAATGGCAGACGATGGGCATGAAGTTAATGAAGGAGATCGCGCACATGTTAGTCAATGTCTTGTGCATGAAATAGCGCCTGTCAAAGAAGGCTTTATCTATTTGCCTGGAGAAGAAAAGTTTTCTAGTATCGATGTAAATGGACACCAAACCTGCTTCAAACGCTTACTCAACCACTACGATAAACAAGGCAGACTCATAGTCCAAGATCATTTTGAGACAGATTATTCTTCTTCTCCTCGTTATCGTTTACATTGGAGCTATGATGCTCATAATAACGTAACGGAACAAGTCAATGCGGCAGGTGAAACCATTTATCGAACATTCGATGCCAATGATAATGTGCTAAGTGAAAGCGGATCTCATCTTCCTTATAGAAGGAACCTGTCTTATGACTTCATGAATCGTTTAACAAGCGTAGAGACCATCGATGAAATAGGAGCTAGCTATAAGCTCTTTTACCAGCATGACGAACGCAATAATCGCACGGCAAGCATTGATTACTACGACAATAAAACCCTTTATGAATACGATGCTTTCAATAGGCTTGTCAAAACCATCTACCCTCCTATTCCTAGATCCAATGGAGAGCTTTTTGCTCCTACCGAGTGCTTTGCATACAATGCTTTAGGACATGTCACCAAGACATGGAATGGAAATGGGGATTTAACTCAGCAACAGAACACGATTCGAGGGCAGCCTTATTACATCAACTATCCCGATGGTTCGATTGAGAGAATGACCTACACGCTCGACGGAAATCTGGAAGAGAAAATCGAAAAAAATGGGATGAAAACCCTTTATACCTACGACTATAAAGATCGTCTTCTGACAAGCGAATCCTTTTCAATCGAAGGTGAATCCCTAGGTACGCATTCCTATGAATACTCCACTTTCCATCTTCTCAAAGAAACAAATGCTAAAGGCTATGTAACAACATATGAGTACAATTCTCAAGGACAATTAACAGGCATTGTTAAAGAAGATATGGCTGTTTATTATACCTATGACCCATTAGGACGAAAAGAATCCATACAGACTTTCTTTGGACATGGGGAAAATGACTATACGTTGGATATATTTGCTTATGACCTCCATGATTATGTCGTTGAAGCATGGCAAGAAGACGCTTTTAAAAACGTCTTACGTAAACAAACCTATATCTATGATGCAGATGGCAATCAAATAGAAACAAGTACTTATTCTGATGCGGGCGTTAGCACAGTTAAAACGACCTATAATTGCCATAAACAACCCACTTCGATCACAGATCCAGAAGGCAATGTCACACGTATTACCTACCGTTATGATTATAAAGATAGTTATGGTTTGACCGTTCCTTACTCGGAAACAACGGATCCCAAAGGAAACATAACCGTTTCCATTTGCAACACACACAATCAAATTGCAACTCTGCAAATCAAAAATGCTCTCGGTCAAATTCTTCAACAACGCGAGTGTTTCTACGATGGAATAGGGCAATTGATTGAAACACGTGAAAAAGTTTTTAAACTGGACGTCTTTGATCGAGAAGTCATCACCAAATGGACTTACAATTCCATCGGGGATGTGGCTTCATGCATCGAAGCTGTGGGGACACCTGAACAAAAAAGTACTTTCCACACCTTTAACAACCTCAGCCAAAAAATTTCCACACTGAAACCCGATGGAAATTTGATCTATTTTACCTATGATGGAAAAGGACGCCTAGCAACGGTGGCTTCTGCTAACCAAACGCTCTCCTATGCCTATAACTACGATCTGAATGATAATCCTTTCCTCATTCAGGATCTCATCAACCATACGCAAAATGTCAGAACTTATGATCGATGTGACCGTCTGATTGAAGAAACCCTCGGCAATGGCCTGAAAATGAAATACGAATACGACCGACAAGGACGTATTCATTCGAGTACACTTCCCGATGGTAGCCATGTTGTGTACAATTATGATGCTGTAAACCTTACTGAAGTTAAGCGAATTAATTTGTCAGGAGGATTGCTTTATTCCCAAACCTATCGTTACGACCAAGCAGGCAATCTGATCCAAAAAGATTTGCCTTTTAACATCGGTCAAACGACCTATGCCTATGATCTACGCAGTCAACTCAAGTCGATCCACTCCCCGCATTTCAGTGAAACAGAGGTCACATATGATGCTCTTGGAAATCTTCTTACACAAACTTATACAGATCCCCTAGGTACTTTGCCCTGTCAATATGCTTATGATGATCTATACCAGCTCAATTTTGAAAAGAGTATAGCAAATCACTCTTATCAACACGACTCTCTTTTTAATCGCTTTGTAAAAGATGATCAACGTTTTGACTTCAATTCGCTCAATCAACTTTTAGGGGACAAGCTTAGTATTTACACCTATGACCCTAATGGAAATCTATCCGAGCGTCATGATCAAAAGTATGCCTATGATGCCTGGGACAGATTGCTTTCTGTTACCATTGGCAACACGCGGTTTAATTATACCTACGATGATCTAAGTCGGCGTCTTTCTAAATCTAAATTGCTTTGGGATCCGTTGACAAATGGTTGGATTACACAAGATACGCAGTATTTCCTTTACCAGGGAAATAATGAAGTAGGGATTTGTGATGCAGAGCAGCGTTTAATTGAATTTAGACCACTTGGTCATGGACGCGGTGCTGAGATTGGCGCTGCAATTACTTTTGAAATCCAAGGACAAGTGTATGTTCCGTTAACTAACTTCACAGGACATGTTCAAGTTCTCTTAAATTCTCAGGGAGAACCTGTCGATATCTATCGTTATACTGCCTTTGGAGAAGAAACGATTGTTGATCCATCTGGAGATATCAAGGAACCAACAACATCCTGGCGTTTTTGTTCTAAACGTTATGATCCAGAAACTGGACTGATTTATTTTGGCAGACGTTATTACGATCCTCAAATGGCCCGCTGGGTTACTGCAGATCCTCTTGGATATGAAGCAGGACCTAATCTATATGCGTATGTGAATAATAGTCCTCTAATAAATATTGATTTACGTGGATTATACATATACCTAGGTAATGGTGATTATGGGCCTAATGACTTTGAAAATGGCTTCAGGCATGGTTTTACTCGTACCGAAGGACAAATAAGTCCAAATGGAGAAATTTTTCCCTATGATTTGAGAACTATTGAATATAAAAATCCAATGGTAGGTGCATTAGGTGAGGTATGTGGTGAATTTGCTGAATGTATTAATGAAAGTCTAGATGTTATAGGAGCAGTAGGAACGGCAGTCGTTTTTTTTCGCGGCATAAAATTTTTTAACAGAGGGTTCAACTTTTTTCGAGCTACTGCAGCCCAGCCTTCTGCCACAAAAGCGATTGCCTTTACACAAGAAGCATCTGTATTAGCAAAAGAAACTTCCTTGTTAACAAAGGAGGCTTCTATAATTGCAAAAGAGGCATCTGTTAGTGTAAAAGAATTTGATCTTGTTACGAGAAAAGATGTTATCTGCGTAACACCAAACGGCGTTGCCATACCTCCTCATCCTAAGTATCAAATCCCTGCGCATTATGTGGAAAATAAAAAGAGGGTTGGATCTTATGGTGAGCTTTCGGATTTGGGAATATTTATTGAAAAATTAAGAATCGACAAAGCAACTTCCCCAGGTGCAAAAGGACCAAATTTTTCCCATTATCATCTTAATAGTAAAGGAGCTCATCTTAGTCCTCGTCCTGGAGCTTCTGATCCAGGATTTGGGGTGTTGAAAAATGATTTAGATATAAAATAAAATGTATGCATTTTGTTTTAACAAATCTCTAGAATTGAATATAATAAACTTACGTTTTAGGTCTGATAGCAGTGAATATTGCGAAAAAATAAAAGATTTAGGAGTTAAATCTATGAACGTCCATTTTAATGATTTACCATGGCACGATGCTAACTTGAAATATATTTATATTGATAGGCGAAATCCAGGTTATCACGACGTAGTTAAAATTGTTATCGATTGGCCGGATGGTCTTAGCTCATCTATAGAATTTTACAATTGTTATGCCTTGAAAGTGAATATGAATTTTGGGATTGCAGCTTGTGAATCTATTTTGGCAGCTGAATGTTTGATTGAGTCAGATGAATTAAATCTTATTTATAATGATTGGTTATCAATGGGAATGAAGTTAGAATCACTAAAATGTTTTAGAATAAATACTAATTCAACAAATAGTTTGATCGATATTTTTGCGAAAAGTTATGAAATAAAAGAACTTCAATCCGAAGATAAATATTAAGAAAAAGGGTGCAAGGTCCAGAATAAAATGAGTGATCGCATGGACATTAATGGATCGCATTCCTTACTAAACAAACTTTAAGAGCCGTTTGAGAATTATTTAAATTTCTCCAGAGAGGATTATCTGTACATCTTTGATAAGGCAAGTCAAGTTTTCATTGGCTTCAATCATTTCATGATTTTGTCGAAATTAATTCGCATATTTTTTTAGGGAAAAATGTTCAGGATTCTGATGAGATAAAGAAAATGCTTCTAAATAGCATGAGGGCGACCTAAATTGAAAAAAATTCAACTTCTTGAAGTGAGTTTTCTTTTCGAAGGAGAAGGAAGAGACCTTCCGGAAGATGATAAGACACAATATTAAAAAATTATTAAGAAGAAAAAATGGATAAAGCAGAATTTATTAAATTATTTTGCGAAATTGGTCTTTTGAAAGGATTCACTAAAGATTTTGGTTGCTTGCTGAAAGAATCTAGTGAATGTATTGTAGTTTTAGAATTACAAAAATCAAATTATGGGAATTACTATGAGTTAAATATAAAGTTTTTTATTAATGGAATTTTTAACAAAAAATACAAAAAAAACAAAGAATTGAAAAAAGATACTGGAGATGTTTTTTCTAGACCTCCTTCTCTATATAGAGATGCTTTAGATTTGGATACGCCTATTGATGTGGGGGTAAGAGAAAGAAAATTAAATAGCCTATTTGATGATTTTATTGTTCCTTTTACCGATAAAGCCCTTACCGTAAATGGGATTAAGCAATTATCCGAAAATCAACAGATAGTCTTATTCCCCGCTGTAAGCAAAGAACTAGAAAAGTTATAGTTTTATTTTGTTTGCTGATGATTCTTAAGGAGTAATCATATGTTGGATGAAAAAATATCTGAGTTAAAAAAACGATTAATTCAAAATAAAAAAAGCGAACTACAAGCTGAAGCAATAATTCATGCTCTCATTGATATTGAGGAGTCTTTCCAAACAGTTTACAAGGAAATGGTTCCAAAAATATTACAAACTAACCTTACAAATGACGAATCTATGGATTTATTAGGGGATATTAGAGATAAATTTCGACATATTGACTATCATATTCAGGATGGAAATCTAATAAATTTGTGAAAATCATTTTGGACGCAAAGATTCTCAAGAAAACGAAATATTGAATTTATAAATGAAAGTTTAAGGGATTTAGCTCATGAATATCAATTTCGATGATTTACCGTGGCATGATGCTAACTTGAAATCTATTCATATCGACAGAAGTGATCCGGGTAATCAAGACACAGTAAAAATTTTAGTCGAATGGCCAGACGACCTTGCTTCGATAATAGAATTATACGATTGCTATGCTTTAAAAGCGAATATGAACTTTGGTATTGTAGCTAATGAATCTATTCTAACTGCTAAATTTTTAATGGATTCAGAAGAATTACATCTAATTCATAATAAATGGTTGAAGATGGGCGCTAAATTAAAATCGTTAAAATGTTTTAGAATAAACACTAATTCAACAAATAGTTTGATGGAAATTTTTGCGAAAAGTTATGATATTAAAGATCTTCAATCCGAAGAAAAATAGTACATCCTCACAGAGTTATGGCAGACAGTGACTTTGCAAGGCATGGCAGTTTTCTAGAATCTAGACAAGAGATAGCTTAGACTATGGTCAGAATGGAAATTAGGAATATGACCACAGCAGCAAGTCAATGGCTCTAGTCTTCATTTGGATATCCCTTAGCTGCCTCAAGAATAATCTAACACCCCTTTTTCTAGCAATTGTGTGCTAGCGCGCAATCGCTGAACAAATCCAATTTGAAAAAAATCCTCCCGGAGTGCTATAAATGTTCTTTTTCTAAAGCCTATAATTTTTAATCACCAGGGGTGCTAAGTCAATTCACTTAGCTGAGAAAGTCCCTAATAACCTGATCTGGACAATACCAGCGGAGGGAGTGTGAAGATGTACATCCAACAGTGTTCTACAAACGCCCTTTGCTTTATCAAAATTCAAAAATCATCACTTTCACTTTGCATTTTTAAATCACCTATCCTTAATCCTTGATTTACCCAACAATCTAATTATGCACATACAATCTCTCAACGAAGATACTTTTATTCAAAATCTACTCCACAATTTTCCTGTCAAAGAACCTCTAGTGGGGATTGGTGATGACTGTGCTGTGATTCCAGATGGGCAAGCAAATGGATGGCTTGTCACTACAGACGCCTTGGTCGAAGGGATTCACTTTTTAAAAGATCAAATTTCAGCACTGGATCTTGGATATAAAACGATTTCAGTCAATGTCAGCGACATTGCTGCCATGGGAGGGACTCCAAAATATGCGTTTCTTTCCATCGCGTTTCCGAAGACCATCGAAAAAACATGGATAAGCAATCTGATTGGTGGAATCAAAGAGGCTTGCAGCAAATGGAACATTCTTCTTTTAGGAGGGGACACGGTGGGCTCAAAACGCGATATTTTTCTCAACCTCACCTTGATTGGCTCTGCCCCCCTGTCCCACATTAAATATAGAAATCAAGCGCAGATTGGCGATGCTATCTGCGTAACAGGACCGCTAGGAAATTCTTGGGCTGGTTTTAAAGTTCTCCAAAACCAAATTCCTTTAGACACTTCAGTCTCTCAACTTCTCCAAGCCCACTTTCATCCAGAACCGCATCTCGCTCAAGGAATTTGGCTGGGTTCGCAAAAGGATGTGCATGCGATGATGGATATTTCTGATGGGTTGGATCGGGACCTTAAGCGCTTGCTTAAAAGTTCAAGATGTGGAGCTATTATAGAAACCTCAAAAATTCCCCAAGGACCTGCCCTTTTAGAAGTCTGCCAACATAATCAATGGGATTCTTTAACCCTTGCCTTGAATGGAGGGGAAGATTATTGTCTGCTCCTCTCGGTTTCTTCCAGCCATCTTGCTGCGCTGCAACAGGCATTTCATCAGCAATTCAATACTTATTTGTACGAAATCGGCAGCATTACGGCGGAAACTGAAAAACTCATCTATCAAGAGTGCGGGAAAGATTTTCAGTTCAAAGAAGAAAACTTCGATCACTTTAAATAACAATCATGCGCAGTTTTAATTAATTAGGTTTTCTGCGAAAATCTATACGCACTGGAATTCAAAAGATAGAGATGCCAGGTATGGCAAAATCCCGATTTTTAATTCCATTGTGTATGTCTTCAGATTTTAAAATAAAGACGAATATTATCTTATGGAAGTTATGCAAGATCTTAATTCAGAGCAAATACGCGCTGTCCACTCCTTTGAAGGACCTTTTCTAGTTTTGGCTGGAGCGGGCTCCGGTAAAACACGTGTGGTGACTTATCGAATCTCTCATCTGATTGAAAGCGGCGTTCCCTCATCTCAAATCCTGGCTGTGACTTTTACCAATAAAGCCGCACAAGAAATGAAAGAAAGGGTTAATGAATTAACTCCTCATGCGGTTTTGATCTGTACGTTTCATAGTCTGGGGGCTCGCATTTTACGCGAATCTATCCATGCTTTTCCGGGATATTCGCGCAATTTTGTGATTTATGATGAAGATGATGTTTTAAAAATTATTAAGGGATGCATGGAGTCTATGCATCTGACAAGTCAAAAAATTGAAGCTAAAACTTTCAAAAATTTGATTTCCCGAACTAAAAATGCGCTTAAATCTCCTTTAGAGATAAGCGATTTCGAGGCAGAATCAACGGCTGAACAGCATTTCCCAGCTCTTTATGCCCTTTATCAACAGCGGATGAATGAGTATAATGCCCTGGATTTCGATGATCTCCTTTTCTTAACGGTGCGTTTATTTCGCGAACATCCAGAAATTTTGGCGATGTATCAACGACGCTGGAAATTTCTGCTCATTGACGAATATCAAGATACGAATGAAGCTCAATATGCCATGGTGTCCCATCTTGTAGAAAAAAGTCATAACCTTTTTGTGGTGGGCGACCCAGATCAATCGATCTACTCCTGGCGCGGTGCTAAAATCCATAATATTCTTAATTTCGAAAGGGATTTTCCCGGGGCTCAGACGATCCATCTTGAACAAAACTACCGCAGCCGCAGCACAATTTTAGAAGCTGCGAATGCGTTAATTCAACATAATGAGAAGCGCCTGGAAAAATCTCTGTGGAGCGATCGCGGCGCTGGCGAAAAGATAAAACTTTTTATCGCGGAGACAGAGCGTTTTGAGGCCAATTTCATCACAGAATGCATCCTGCATTACCACCAAAATCATCGCATTCCCTTCAATGAAATGGTAGTCTTTTATCGAACAAACTTCCAATCGCGTGTTTTTGAAGATCGTTTTTTGCAAAATGGAATTCCTTACGTCATTGTAGGGGGTCTTTCCTTTTATCAAAGAAAAGAAATCAAAGACATTTTGGCTTTTCTACGCATTGTCAATGAACCAAGCGACTATGTCTCTTTTGTCCGCACAATCAACCTACCTAAAAGAGGATTTGGGGATGTTTCACTGGAAAAGATCCGCTTGCATGCCCAACAAAACCGTCTTTCAATCCTGAAATTCTGCCAAGCACTAGTTGCGGAACACTCCCTTGAATTTCCTTTGAAATTGAATCAAAAGCAAAAAGAAGGGCTTAAGGAATACGTAGAGGTTTGTCTTCGCTTAAAAGAGATTGCCGAAAACAGTTCGATTCAAGATCTTGTCGAGGCAGCTATTAAAGAAAGCGGATATATTGGCATTTTAAAAGAAGATGTAGAAACTTTTCAAGACCGCAAGGCTAACCTGGAAGAACTTATCTCTAAGGCTAGAGAATGGGAAGAATCTTCGCTCGAGCCTTCTTTATCTGCGTTTCTCGAAGAATTATCTCTCAAATCTACCTTGGATGATGCAGATGTCCAAAGCCGTGTCAATTTAATGACAATCCACAATGGCAAGGGATTGGAATTCACGGTAGTGTTCTTAGTCGGGCTGGAAGAGGATCTTTTCCCTCATGCAAATGCACGAGGAAGTTTCGATGCTTTAGAGGAAGAGCGCCGCCTGTGCTACGTGGGAATGACGCGTGCGAAAGAATACCTTTATTTAACCTTCGCCCGAAATCGCAATCTTTGGGGAACCACGCGCTCACAAAGAGCTAGCCGCTTTATCAATGAAATTCCTGCCGAGTTTATCGAAAAAATCCGCCCGCATGAACGGCGAGATACCTTCTACAGTCGGCCGTTGGAGCCTTTGGAAGAAGATGAAGATATTGAAGAGGTGTTAGCTGAAGAGGTACCTTTAGAACCTGGAGACACCATTTTTCACAAAGACTTTGGCGTTGGGCGGATTAACAAATTATATCAAAGTTCGGTAGGACTTACTTACCAGATTTTCTTTGTAAAAGATAACCGTGAACGCTCGCTGGTTGCAAAATATGCCCAGTTAAAAAAACTGTAGTTAACTGTCTTTTGCTTCGAAAATAACATTGAATAGACGGCGATATTTACCCTCTGGCGATTTTAAAGCCTTGACTCCATGCCAGGCATTGGGGGTGTTTTTAAACAGAAAACTGTGATTATCTAGAATTTTTATGGGGGTTGAGGTCATAAAATCTTTGAAATCAGGATTTTGGACAGGGGTAAGCTTATCCCCTAAAACAATTAAAGCACCTCCCCACTCCATATTCCAATCTTCAGACGTATTAAAGTAAAAAATGTGAGTGGCAATTTTAGAGATATTGTCACAATGGGGTGAAACTTCATTTGTCGACATGCCTGCATGCCAAGCATAACGCATCTCAAAAGGTTGATTGCCTAATATTCGGTGCATCAAATCTTGATAATTTTTGTTGGTTTCAAGCTCATGAATAAATTGTTGCCAGGATGGTGTCAATGCTTCCGATGTCACAATACCACCCATTTGATCATCTTTCTTATAAATGGATTTTTGGTAGGCCAGATAGTAGCGATTATGGGGCCGCTGCCCGCTTCCTCGCGAGAGATTCTCATGATATTCAAAAAACTCTAGCGAAGGAAATTCGGCATAAAGTTGCGAAAAACCTTCCGGTGTTAAAAATTCATGGAAATTATGCCAAGGAAACGGCCATCTTTTATTAAAAGCATCTAGCGGAAATGACTGGATTACTGAATCATTGATCAATTCCATAGATATCCTTAGCTCGTGTTATTAAATCTTAATTTTTCCAATGCAAACCACAGAGACACAGAGAAGAGCTTGAAATATCAATTATAGAACTCCTGGCGGAACAAACCTCCTCTGTGTCTCTGTGCCTCTGTGGTTCACCCTGCTCTAGTCCAAACTCCCGATCCTCTGAAATCGCTTCAGTGAGCATGAGGCCGCCGAGACACTTTCTTGTGTCCAGAATGACTCTTAGGTGCTGCTTTAGCGCCCACTACTTTTAGAGTTTTCTTAATAGCTGCCGGATTAAGCTGACTTGCCACTTTTTGCCTTAGTTTTGGGCCCGAGCTGGGCGTTAACAAAAGCGCGGTAGCAGCTCCTAGGACGGTTCCAATAAGAGTTCCCCACAAGAAATCTCCTTGAGTTTTGCTAACCATGAGTTATCTCCTTTTCTGCAATTGTTGCAAGGCTTTAATTCCTAAATTGGCCCAATCCACAATCTCATCAAACATTGAATTTGAACGTTTGCCTTTAGAATTTGACAGCTTATTGACAAGTGTACTTAAAGTCTCTCTCCACTCATCAGCATACTCCATGGCATCATGCCCTTTGTGGTTGACATTCGAAATAAATTCTTGAGCTTGTGAAATGATTTCATCATACTTTTCGCCGAGGCCTTGACGCAGCTTATCGCCTGAGCGAGGGGCCAGAAGCAAGGCTGAAGTGGCTCCGAGAATAGCCCCAAAAGCACCACCCATGAGCATGCTAGAGGTATTATTTTCTTCATGCTTAGCATGATTGCCATCAAAGGCATGCATCATCTCATGACTTTTTTCTCTGACTTGATCGCTAAAACGTTGAGATTTATCGCATAGATCATCATAAGTACAAGCGAGATCGCCTCTTAACTCTCTGCCTGATTTTGGAGCTAGCAAAAGAGCGGCTATTGTCCCAGTTAGGCCTCCCATAATGGCTCCTTTCAAAAAGCAATTGAGATGGTTATCTTGAACCATAATTTATCTCCTTTTTAAGAATTTTTTTACTAATATTAAGCTTAACAACAACCAGTCTGTCACATCATTTTGCGGATTTTCTTGGGCGTCGATGAACTTTTTTTTTTCAATAAATTCATGATGCAAGGCTGCGGTTTTTTCTTCGCAGATCTCCCCCACATTGGAAACCGCCTGAATCAATGGATCCACTTTTTCCATCCGCACTTCCATATCATCCATAAAAAAATTTAATTTTCGCAGCGATTCCTGAACGACTAATAACGTACGAATCACGACGTAAGTCAATACAGCAAAGATGATAATTGCTAGAAGTAGAATGATGTCAATAAACATAAAACCTTTTATTTTTAATAAAAAATTAAATTTATAATCTATAATTCAATCCATAACTTTTTAGTAAAATCAAGTCAATAAATGATTGCCTATTTATATAAATTTTTTCTATATTGCAGATATGTGGTACAACTCTTCATTTATTAGCTATAGCATTAAAATTTTATTGGGGCTGCTGATCCTCTCCCTATCCCTTCAGCTGCTGCCAAATTTATACCCCATCTTTCAGTTTGTCCAACTCTTCTTCAGTCCTCTGATTTTAGGGCTCGTGCTTTATTATATTTTTAGGCCTATTGTCCGAAAAATGCTGGAGTTGAAGTTTCCTTTTTTCGCTGCTATTATTTTCGTTTTTCTTTTTCTAAGTGCTGTCTTGGCCTTGATTACCACTTTTCTAGTACCAATGGTAACGACTCTACAAGAAGTGGCCTCGGCCCCTACGCAAAAAATCGAAGAAGTCAAGGAAGCTACCCTTGGATTTCTAAATGTCTTTAATCTTAACTTATTTTCTTACGATGAAATCAAAGGAGTGATCACTAGCTACTTGACCACTATTCAAACATACCTCTTTTCCAATACCTATAACATCCTCTCTACCATCACGCATGTTGCCTTTGTTTTCGGCATTACACCGTTCTGCCTATTCTATTTACTTAAAGACGACCAAAAATTCTATTCATGGCTGATAGAAGCGATTCCTGCGCGCTATCGACCTCAAAGCGAAAAAACGCTGCACCATCTGGATCAAACCCTGTTGACTTTTTTCCATGGACAAATTGTGGTCGCCTCAGCTGTGACATTTATGGCTTTGATTGGTCTAAGCCTAATTGGAATTGACCGCTTGATCTTTTTGGTTTTCCTAACCTTCTTATTATCTTTAATCCCCTACATGGGAACGTTTATCGCCATTATTCCCCCCTTATTGGTAGGATTAACAACAAGTTATGTCATGGGTGGACTGGCAGCTGCTGTCATGATTACGATTCATCTGATCGAGGCCAATTTAATTACCCCATATGTCATGATGAAACGCTTTGATGTCCATCCTTTGACAGTGATTTTACTGATTGTCGCCAGTTTTTCCTTCTTTGGTGTCACAGGACCTCTATGGATCACACCTTTTTATGTCTTTATGCGGGAAGTCATTGTCCAACTCTATGATTTTCTCTCTAATAAGGAGTTGAATCCAGAATGAAGCGAGGAGAGGATTCCCTCTCCTCGCTAATGCAGACTATCTTCTTTTTGAAGAAATATCATGCATCAAGGTCTCTTCAAAGCTTTGCACTTCTTTCTCAGCACGCTCTTTAGCCATGCCATATTTTTCTTGAAGCTTGCCGATCAGCATATCGCGACGGCCATTGATTTGAGTGAGCTCATCGTCTGTGAGTTTGCCCCATTTTTCTTTAATTTTGCCTTGGAATTGCTTCCATTGACCTTGAAGTGTGTCTTTGTTAGGCATAATATCCTCCTTTTTGTTAGAGACAAGAAAAAAAGTTTAAAGGGGCAAACGGCCCGATAAAGCAAGAATCAACAAGACGATCACTAGGATGGTGATCAAGCCAAAGGGTCGATACCCCCATTCCCTGCTATATGGCCAGGCGGGAAAGGCTCCAAGCAACAAGAGAATTAAAATAATCAGTAGAATTGTTCCCATAAGACTCTCCTATTTTTCACTCGCGAGTTTATTTATCCCTGCAGTAAAAAATCCTCCCTCCGCGATGGAGGTTAGCTTTTTATCTGCACTGCCTTCTTCTTCAAGGGTTTCTTTAAGCAGCTGTGCAATATCGTAAAGCTCAAGTTGCGTGGCGAAAGTTTTTGCCACACCATAGCCGGCAATTTCATAGTGCTCGATTCTTTGAGCTGCTCCTATTAAAGCTGCATCTTTGACCATAGCAGGCGCTTCCATTTCAATCATTTCTTCACCTTCGGCAATCAGTCCTTCCATGGCTTCACATGTTTCATCAGAAGGCTCTTCATTTAATTGTGAGAAGATATTGTCCAAACGTGCAACTTGATTGCGTGTTTCTTTAAGATGATTCTTAAAGGCTTCTTTAAGTTCTGGTGTGGATGCCGCTTCAATCATTTTCGGCAAAGCTTCAACGATTTGATTTTCAGCGCTATATAGGTCGCTGATTTCCTTCAAAAATAATTTATAAAAAGCATTCTGAGTCATAAAATCCTCCGCTATGAAATTAAATAATTCCAAACAGTTTAAGGATAATTAGAATAGAAATCGGTATCCCTAGTAGCCATAGCAGTATCATACGTCCCATAAGTCCTCCAAAAAAGGCTGAAAACCCTGAAACGGGTTTTCAACCTCGGTAAATTAGCTTCCTGACCTTGTTTTTTCATAAGATGTTGAAATGTCAGTCGCCCCTTCTTTTCTGAGAAGATCGCACGCACGGTCGACATCTTCAGCATTATTTGTATGAATACTCAGTAAGATACCGCCAGCTTTCAAGCTGTTTTCATATCTTTTAGCTTCATATTCGGGCATTCCCAAGCCAACTAGAGCCCCAATGAGCATTCCAAGGCCACCTCCAACCCCTGATCCTGCTAAAGCTGCCATGAGGGGTCCTGCAGCAACAAATGGACCTAGTCCAGGAATCGCCAAAGCTCCAATACCAGCTAGTATCCCTAAAGAACCTCCAATAATCCCTCCTGAAACGGCTCCTGTAGTGGCTCCTTCCGGGGCTTTCGTATGCTTTTCATGCGCAATCGTCCCTTTATTGGGATTACGTTCATTTGCGGGTCTCGAACGATCCGCAAAGAGAACAGAAATTTCATCTGTTTCAAAGCCAGCGGTTTGAAGTCTTTCAACAATACGCTGCGCTTGACTTTCATTTTTGGCTAAGCCGAATACTGCTTTTTTCATATTAACCTCCTGATAATGTATCCATTAATTAAACATTCATTAGCGGTTAGCTTGTTGAAGAACTTCTAGCTGATCGTCTAAGCGCTCTATCCCTGCGATTTGAGAGATAATGCGTTCGATGATAGCTTTCTCTTGAGCGGTATTAACCGGTCCACGCAGAGTGACAATGTTATCGATTGTAATAATTTTGATGTTCTTTGCATTTGTGGATAAGGTAGGATCATTCATCAAGGCTCTGCGAATATTTTGAGAGATTGTTCGATCTGTTTCTTTTTCTGACTGATCAAATGAAGTTAATGTCCCTGGGTTTCGATCGCGAATGTTACGTCCAGTATTGTCGGCGTCTCTATTAACTGAACCGCTCTGCCCCTCATTAAAATGGATTTGCTCATTTGGACTCATTCTACGACTTGATTCCGAATCCATTCGCATATCGGTCGCACTTGGATTCATGGTGTGTTGTTCTGTAGGAGGTGGTGGAGGCGGAGGCGGTGGATTATGCATATGAGATTCACAAGCCACTAGACCAATTGAAAGTAAAGGGATATATAAAAATTTTGATTTCATTTTTAACTCCTTATAAAATTTAAAATATCAATCTTGGAACGATCGTTTATTTACAATTTTAATTTGGCATTAATAAATGTGTCTAAATGGAAATGTAGATTGGATTTAATAAACGCTTAATTGATTAAGCTATATTCTCAGAATATGAAATAAAGCTATTAATGTAAACTAATTAATTTTTATTACAAAAATAGTTTTACGTTTTTGGCAGGAAAAATATTCCTTTTTAATCTGAACAACCGTTGGGTTTAAATCAGTTAAGATCTATAATGAATTTCTCCGTTTGTTTGAAGGATCTATGGATTTTGCATCTACTACCCAAGTTTATTTGAGTAATCAGATTGAATGGCTGCTCCAACCACTGAGGCAGCAATTTCTTTCCGGTACCCCTCTGTGCCAGCGTTTAATTATTGTGCCAAGCCCTGCGATGAAGTCTTGGCTGACCTTCAAGATGGCCCAAGAAGATGGCATCGCCATGGGATTTGAAACAACTTACTTGGATCAGGGCATCCACATGCTTTACCAATCCTTGCATCAAGAATCGTGCCATCTTCACGAAAAATTCCCGACCTCCTGCGAACTCACTCTGGCGCTGGAGTGGGAGATTCGAAATCTTCTACAAAATCCTCCATTGCAGAATGAGGCTTTCCAGCAAATGTGGAAGCCATTATTTAATTATTTAAAAATTTCGTCCTCGACTTCAAGTCAGCTTTCCAAAAAAAGTGAGAAAAGATTAATCAGTCTGGTAGAAAGACTGGCAAAATTATTTTTAGAGTATGGGATCGCCGGGGGAGAAGCGATCAAACCTTGGGTCGAGCAAGGCACGTGTTGGCAAAGCTTTTTGTGGCAGCAGGTTGTCGGAGCTGGCAACAAGTACCGCTGGACTTATCCATATAAAGCCTTAACAGAAACCATCTTCCCGCCACATTTTGAACGCTTGCAAGTGCATCTATTTGCCATGAGTTATCTCCCCCCGCTTTACCATACTTTCCTGCGTGAAGTTTCAAAAATCCTCCCGGTATCCTTTTATCTTCTTTCACCCTGTGAAGCCTTTTGGAGTGATATTTGTTCTGATAAGGAATCGCAGAGATTGCAGATGTATTGGGAAAAGAGGAAGGTTTCTGAAAATCAACAGCTAGCCCTTGAAGAATTCTTACGCGACCGCAATCCTTTATTGGCCAATTTTGGACGCATCGGTCGTGAAATGGCTCAAGCCGTGGAAGAAGCCCATTCGCATGTCGAGGCCCACTATGTGCTATCGGCTAATGCTGCCAATTTTTCCTGCTATGAAGAGCACCTGCATCCAGATTTTATTTTGCGCCCGTCTCAGCAAACCTCATTGACACTTTTAGAAGCCGTCCAGACCGATATAACACTTTTAAGAAACCCTGAAAATACGCCTCCTGTTGAATTAAATGCGAAAGATCTTTCCATTCAGGTGCATAATGCCGCCTCTATCAAACGCGAGGTACAAATTTTACATGATCGATTGCTGCACGTGATGCATCTGCATGCCAAAACCAATTCTCCTATTTTTCAAAAGGATTGGATTGTCATGGCCCCAGATATTCGCCTGTATGCGCCTTTCATAAAAATGATCTTCGGCGCCCCAGACAGCCCGTTAGATTTTCAAATTATGGATGCCGAGCTCCCACAGCAGAACCTCTACATCCAAGCCTTCGCTGCCTTATTAAAGCTTTCCTCCTCGCGTTGGGATACCGTTTCAGTACTGATGCTGCTAGATACACCTGCCTTTAGAAAAAAATTCGCCTTTACCGCTGAGGACATGGACCACATTCGCAGTTGGGTCAAAGAAACAGGTGTCAGATGGGGAATGGACGGGTCTCACCGCCAAAAAATCTTGCAGCAAAATCACTGTCACAACCTTACTGAAGCGGTAAATTTGACCGGAACTTGGGAAAATAGCTTTCAAAGATTATTAAAAGGCCTGGCTGTAGAAGAAAGTGACGAACCATTAGTTGAGGTGGCCCAAGCAGCCTTAGTCGGTAAATGGATTTTGGCCATCCGCTCTTTGTATGCACATCTACAACCCTTAAGTGATGGATCGATGCGTTCTCTAAGCGCCTGGAACACCTATTTGAAAATGATTGCAAGCACCTATTTGGCTAGCGAAAAATCGGAAGATGAAGAACTTCTCGAAACGCACCTGCTGCATTTTCAACGCTTGGCCTCGCAAATGGAAACATGTACTTTCCCCTTTCAGTCTATCCATGCCCTTTTAGAAGCCAGTTTTCAAAGAGAAAGTGTATCGTATAAAGAAACGCGTCTGCATGCCATTCGATTTTGCTCGATGCTCCCCATGCGCGCCATTCCTTCCCGAGGAATTGCACTTTTAGGCATGCAAGAAGGTTCGTTCCCGCGCTATTATCCAGATTCTTCCCTGCATGTCTTTACCCATGATCCTTTAGCAGACTATGCACCCTCTCAGGTAGATTTTGACCGCTATCTATTTCTAGAAACTTTAATTTCAGCGCGAGATTACTTCTTAATGAGCTATCAGGGATATTCACCCGATGGCAAAGAACAGCCTCCCTCTTTGTTAGTTCAGGAACTTCTCGCCTATGTGGATAAAAATTATCGCTTGGGACAGCAGCTCCCCTCGACCTTATGCCACTTTAAGCATCCTTTTCATGCTTATGATCGAAACTGCTTTACCGCCAAAAGTCCCTATGCAAGTTTTTCTAAAACTCATTTTCAATTGGCTCAGGCTCGGGAGAAAGAAAAACTTCCGCATCACGCCTTCATTTCTAGCTTCCAGCCCACCGTCCCGCCTGCTGCATCTGTCGAAAACGAGTGCACTATTGATCTTAAGCATTTAATTTCGCTTGCGCGCAATCCCTTAGAAAATTATTTCAATCGCCAGTTAGGTATGTATTTGGAAGATGAAGAAAAGCGTAAAATTCCGCATGAAGATTTTTTCAGCATGACGCAACTCGCTAAGGGTTTGATAAAAAAAGATGCTCTTAAGTATCCACTCGAAGGGCTCTTTTTAAAGGCAGAAAAAAAAGGCGACTTTCCCGCCGGCTATTTCAAAGAAATTATGAGCGAGCAGCTGATTGAGGAAATCGATCGTTTGAAAATCCCTTTAAAACGTTGTGGAGTTGCCCTAGAGTCTATTTTTCAAATTGAATTCTCCAATTCTACCATGGTCCCGACTCAAATTAATCCCATCTGCTGGTCTGTTCCTCCTTTGAAAATTATCGATCAAAAGGGGAATGTCATCAAACTGATAGGAACTCTCTCAGACATTACCCCGCAAGGATTGCTAGCCTACATCAAAGATGAAAAAAAGGAAGTCATCAAAGCCTGGCCGGGATATCTCATGCTTAACTGTATTGCGAAGCTCTACCCTTCGCTCTTCGGTACACATTTGATTTTCGGAAAGAGCGGTACGATGAAGCCCCCCTTTTTTAATGATCCCTTTGAAGAACTCAAAAAATATCTAGAATACTATTTCTTATGCCAAAATAACGCCTCACCCCTTCTGCCAGAATGGATTCCTGACTTTATCGAAAACCCCAAGGGGTGTAAAACCAAAATCCAGAAAAGTTTAATGGGTCCTTACGCCCTCCGCAATGAGTATATGCAGTGGATGATCCGCGGCGAAATCCACATGGACTATGATCAAATGCTTGAGAATTGGCACTCACTAGCTAAAACATTCTTTTCCGAGATATTTGTGCATTGGTATCCAAGCCGGAATAAAGGAGACACGCATGTTTGACATTTTAAACCGCGCCTTAAATATCCATCATCACTATATTCTGGAAGCTTCGGCAGGAACCGGCAAAACCTTTTCGATTGAAAACATTATTGTGCGCTTGCTCATCGAACCTTCACCTAACACTCAGCGTGTGCTCGAAATCCAAGATATTCTCGTGGTAACATTCACCAGAGCTGCTGCACATGATCTAAAAGTTCGCATCCGCCAAAATATCGACAAAGCGCTCAGTTGTTTACAGACTTTATTGGATCCCTCCATCGAACCTGTCTCAGCTATCCCAGATTATCTCCAGGCTTGTGCCGAGCTTGACCCTCAGCAGCTTAAGCTCATCAAAAAAAAGCTCGAAAAAGCTTTGTTTGAATACGACCGCGCTCAAATTTATACCATTCATTCTTTCTGCATGCGCATGCTGCAAACCCATTTCTTTGAAGGGGATTTAGCTTTATTTGCCCTCTCAGAAGAAAAAGCCTTCAGCCAATCTGAAATCTCGCAGGTGATCCACGATTTCTTTCGGACTGAAATGGATCCATCGATTTACGGAAAAGCCCATTTTCAGCTTTTATTGAAAACATACGACAATTCAGTTGAGCGCCTGGAAGCAGCTTTAGCACGCCTGATCACCCAAGGCATGGACATTGCACCAGCACCGGCTTTTCATGAGCTTTTTGATGAATTTAACCAAAACATGCTGGCTATAAAAGCTCAGGGTTTTACCTGTCAGACTATTCTAGAAGATTTTAAGAAGCTCGCTCCCTTTTATACAGGCTTGCTCGACAGGAAAAAAAATCTCAAAGAGGAAATTCTTCAAAGGGTGACACGTTTTGCGCAATTTTTTGATCAAAACGAATGGTCTATAACTGATTTTGAAGCCATTATTTACGATCAATTGTTCCTTGTTCAAGCCCTTGATCCTGTTTCCCGCAATAAAAAAGCTGAGGCAGGCTTGCCCAGTGTGGCTTTAAAGCAACTGCGCCCGCTCCTTAAACAATCATTAGGCCATCTGGTAAACCCTTTATGTGTGTTTGCCAAGCTCGCGCATGAGTGCCAAAAATTTTTAAAGTACTACCAGGCTGAGGAAGAAAAGCTGCGATATGACGACTTGCTGCATGCTATGCTCAAAGCAATGCACGACGCAACTTTTATTCAGAAAATTCGCGAGACTTATCAAGCTGCCCTCATCGATGAATTTCAAGACACCGATCCGACTCAATGGAAGATTTTCGAAACCCTTTTCTTGGAACCAAGCTATCCAGGGTCTTTGTATTTGGTGGGAGATCCCAAACAGTCGATTTATGCCTTTCGACAAGCAGACATTTATACCTACCTGGCTGCCTCTAATGCGATTGGGGAGGAGAATAAGGCATCTCTCACCACCAATTTTCGCTCGCATCCGGATCTGGTAGAGGCCTTGAATCAACTCTTTCAACAAAGCACCACACCTCATTTTATCTATCTTCCGCGACAAGAGCAACCGCTGCCTTACATTTCTGTAAAAGCCTCCACCAAAACTTTTGCTAAAAGTTTGCCGGATACTTTAGGTTCGATCCATTTTATGACAACCACGGCACAACAACGCTCTTTGGAACAGATGGAAGAGGAGATTTATTTACCATTTGTCGCAAATGAGTTGCTCAAACTACACCAAAGTCAGCAATTTCCCTATCGTGAATGTGCCATCCTGGTTTCAGACCGCTATCAAGCGCAGCGCATCGTGTTATTCCTAAAAAAATACGACATCCCCGCCTATTGTCAACGCCACGCGAATTTGGCCGACTCCGCCGCCCTGTTAAGTCTCAGAGAACTTTTGCAAGGTATTTTGAACCCGCGGCATGCCAGTTCCTTGAAAATTGCTCTGGGAGGAAAAATTTTCGCCTGGAGCCATCTTCAAATCACGCGTTTGGAGGATTTAGCCTTTTATGAAACAACACTCGGGGAAATCAATCAGCTACGAAAAATCCTGCTGCAAGAAAACTTTGCAGCCTTTTATCATGCCTTAATCTACCAACCCCATTTTCAATCCTCTTCTACACTAGCTGAAGCTATCTTACAACAGCATGAGGGGGAACAATTTTTTGAGGAAATGGAGCAAATCGCAGAACTCTTGATCAGCCAGCAATACGAAACGCATTGTCCACCAGAAGGTCTGATTGCATTCCTGGATGAATTCAGCCAGCTGAAGTCTGATGAGGATGAACGTCTCCACAAAAAAATCAATACCTGCCAGGATGCCGTCCAAATCTTAACTCTGCATTCCAGCAAAGGATTGGAATTCGAAATTGTTTTCGTCCTGGGATTGATCAAGCAAAGCCCTGTGCCAGACCTCTTTCTGCCCCAGCATCAACTATCGCCACCCGCTCTGGTTCCCATTTTTGATTCCGAAGACCCCCGTTATTTGAGCCACTGTCAGGAAATCGATGCGGAAAAAATGCGGCAGCTCTATGTGGCTTTTACCCGAGCCAAGTATCGCTTATATGTTGCTGCTACTTCCCCCCTTGATAAACAGACCGCTTATGGATGTGCCAGTGCCATGGAATTATTTTTGGCAAAACTTGCACAGCCTTTTTGTTCTTATCCTGAGCTTTATGAACGCATATATGAGCACGATTCCGAAAAATTCTTCATCTGGCTCGATGCCCTCGATCCCAACATAAGAATAAGCTATAGCACCGAAACCACCCCGCTACCCTTTTTAAAAACACCATGTATCTCAGAACAATTTGAGGAATTAATTGCTCCGCCAGATTTGAATCTTCCCAGTGAAAAAACATTCATTTATTCGTTCACCTCGCTGGCAAAACAAATGGAGCAAGCTGAGACGGCCGACATCTTACCCCCACATGACTTTGAGGCTTCAATCAAAACTCCGCATACTCTTCCCGCAGGTAATACAACGGGAATTCTGCTCCATGAAATTTTAGAGCATCTTCCCTTTGAACAGACCCAACACTGCCACACTCCAGAAGCTCTACTCCCTTTCATTACCCCCTACACACAAGGGACGCCCTACGACGCCTGGAATAGGGTTCTCTGTGAAGTGCTCTTCAAAATCATGAAAACACCTTTCCCTATAGACGGCCAACTGTTTTCATTAGAGCATCTCCAGTCTAATCGAACATACCGCGAAATTGAATTTCTATACCCCTACGAAAATGACATCTTTCATCTCAATCTCCCTAAAAGCTACTTCAAAGGGGTCATCGATTTAGTCTTTGAATATGCCGGGAAATATCACATTATCGATTGGAAATCAAACTGGCTGGGGCCCACCGCGGAAGCCTATCAAATGACTAACTTAGCAAAGACCATGCACGCCCAAGGCTATCTCTTGCAAACATCGATTTACGAGGAGTCTTTAAAACGCTATTTAAAAGTTTATGACCCTCAAGACTTTAAGTCGCTTTTTGGCGGCATTTATTACATTTTTTTACGCGGCTTTGAACTCCAGCATGATCAATTGGGTGGATTTTTCGCCTGTGAAATTGAGGAGAAGACCTCATGTCACCTCTAACAAATCCGGGATGGCCTGTCTTGAATCAACTCTTTGAAGCTGGCGCGTTGCCTTACGAAGCCTATGCCTTAGCGGAACTTCTTCTTGCGGAAGAAAAGAGTGAAGCGATGGCTGCTTTTATCTGCCATCTCGCTTTAGCAGCTCAAAACGGACATCTATGCATTCAAATCCACGCGCAGACTCTTATTCCTCCTCCTGAGGCTATTTGGCTAAGCGAGTCGAGAGAAAACGATCTAGCTTTACTCATGCATAAACTCCCAGCCTTAATCATCCAAGGTGCTCAGCAAAGTGCCGCGCATCTGCTGGATGGTAGCCCTGCTGAAGATTCTGCCAAACCTATCTGTCGATGCGGAAATCTTTATTATTTAAAAAAATACTGGTCCCAGGAAAACTTATGGATTAGCTGTGTCAAAAAACTGCTGCAGCCTATCCAAGGGGTTGCATTTGATCAAAATCATATCCAAACCAGCATTGAGTCCTTGTTGTCATCCAAAAAACTCTTGCCAGAACAGGCACAGGCGATTTTGCAAGCTTCCCAACAAGGCTTACTGCTCATTTGCGGCGGCCCCGGCACAGGTAAAACGTATACTGCTGGGCAATTGATCAAAACACTATGGGAGCATCTGTCTGCGGAAGAACGGCAAACCTTTGAAATTGTTTTAGCTGCCCCTACAGGTAAAGCCGCAGCCAACCTGCAAAGCAGCCTGGTAAAAGCTACAGAAGGGATTCAAAATTGGCAGATTCCTAAAGCCAAAACACTGCATGCTCTTTTGGAAATCAATCCGTATGCATCCTACAAAAAACAAACCTTTTCGCCTTTAGGAGCCGATCTGATCTTAGTGGACGAAAGCTCCATGATCGATACCAAAATGATGCTTGGATTGTTTGCCAAGATTAAACCTGGAGCACGCCTCATCCTGCTAGGAGATCACCATCAACTTCCAGCGGTAGGGATGGGAAGTCCATTTAGCGATCTGAAGACGTACCTGCAAGGAGAAGAGATCTACAAAAAACAAATTTGCGAACTCACCACTTGCTTGCGGGCTGAACTTCAAAGCATACTTGATTTAGCAAGCTCAATTAAAACGGGCAATGTCGAGAATATGCTCACCCTTTTAAAAAATCCTTCAGCGGGAATTGCTTGTATTTTTTTTGAATCCCACCTTCCCTTAAAAAAACTGCAGGAAAAATTTTTAAAGCACACCTCCTCTCAATTTTCCATGCAAGATTCAAGCAAGCCTGAAGACTTATTTGCCTTGTATAATCAGTTCCGCATTCTCTCTCCCCTCCGCAAGGGCCCCTTTGGTATTGAATCCTTGAATCAGTTATTTCTTGCGGAATGTTTGAAAAATGCGCCGGATGATGAACCCTTCGCAGCCCCGATTTTGCTGACAAAAAATGACTATAAGAATGAACTTTTTAATGGGGAGATTGGGGTGCTGGTTAAAATGCATAAGCAAGAAGGGCTGCATCCAGGAGACTATGCGTTGTTCCCTGCGAAAAATGGCGACTCTATCCAAACTTTCCGCCAAATCCCCGCTTTATTGCTTCCTCAGTTCGAATATGCTTACTGCTTGTCAGTGCACAAAAGCCAAGGCAGTGAATTTGAAAAAGTCCTGCTCATCCTGCCACCTGGCGCTGAAGTGTTTGGAAGAGAGGTCTTTTATACAGCAGTCACGCGTTCCAAAAAAAATCTGCAGATCTGGACGAATGAACAGACACTCGTCCAAACCATGCAGCGTTCTTCACAGCGACTTTCTGGATTCGTCCAAAGAATGTCTTAACTGGCCTTGGAAATGTACGAATCAATCAAACTTCCTACCCGCTTATGCTCAGCCACAGAAGCGATAGGAATAAATGCCATGTAGATTTCTTTGAATTCTTTCAATCGATAGCTACTCTTTTTAAGGATATCTAAGCGATCTTTCAGCATTTTATCTCTAGAGGCTGAATCCATCTGAAACAACAGATACGCAAATTCGTGATCATGACAAGCTTGAGCCATGAAAGCTTGCTCTTTAGGATCTAGCTTCAAGACTAAAAGAAGTAAATAAATGTTTGCGGCAATGCCATCATATTTTTTGATTCCCTGGATGATTTCAGCAGAATGGCTTGGCATATCCCCTGGGAGTCTTTTGATTAACTCCAACAGATGTGCGGTGACACTTTCCAGCCCTTCCTTGTATTCCTCTTTAATGACGGAGGAATACTCCTCAGATAAAAACTGCTTCTTTTCCATTAACTGGTCAAACAGCTTTTGTCTCTGTGCATGCCACTCAGTTCCGGGTGTAAACTCATTATTGGCGGGTTTGATATCGTCAACATGCTGAAAGCTGGGATTAAAGCGATCATTCAGCAAGCTGGCAAATTCGATAATAAAATCCACCGCATCTTGCGGCTTGGTGAGAGCTTCAAGCGCTTGCTTAGTCTTTGGATCCTCAAAAAGAACGGCTGGCAGCTGCTCCTTAGTGACAGGTCGATAGTTGAAATCTTCTATGACATAAGGACCTTGAATTCTCCATGTTTCCGCATGTTCCCATTTAGGCACACTATGGTTATGCACAATGGCTGCTGCCACCTTTGGGAGGGGGATCTCATCTCTCAAATGATCCAAAAGTTTTTTTTGCGTGGTTATCGGCAAATCTATGATTAATGGAGCTAAGTTTAAATCGGACTTTGAAATAAAACCTTTCAGTACATTTAATTTTTCCATACGCAAACAGATGTCGTTGACCAGTGTGGGAATTAAAGGTGCTCTGAAACCATGAATATCCCATAACTCAATATAGAGACGTTGGTGAGTCTTTGGATCTTGAAGAATAGCTTCAAAAGCTGCTGGGTTTTCTTGTAAAGCTAGTAATGCATACCCAAACAATGGACCGGGCGGTAAATTCGTAAATAAATCGACAGCATGCTCAGGAGCTACAACGCTTAAAGCCTGTGCAATTAAGAGCCGCTGGTTATAATAATTGCTTGGTACCTTATTCAGCGGATCATTTGAAGCTTTTATAATGGTTTCTAAAACTTTTATAATGGTTTCCCCATCCGTTTGATTGAGCCGCTTAAAGATTTGAGCAAAAGACTTGCCAGCAAATGGACTTAATTCTCGACAGATTGTATAAAGAGGTAAGTGTAGTTTCGCTGGATCGGTATTCAGCAGACTCGCCACCTTAACTGCTGCATGAGGACTTGAGCCCGCAAGTTTTTTTAGAGCTTTAGCGATTCTTTCGTGCTGTTCATCATCATCTATTTCACTAAAAAAACAAAAATCATCGAGTTCAGAAAGAGCTTCCAGTTTAACTATCAGTTCAGTTTCGGCATCATCGGTAAAATTTTCAGTCAATACATGGGGTAAAAGACCAGGTTTTACATTTTTCACAACCGTTTGGATATGCGAATAATGATCACCAGGTGGAGCAGTTAGCAGTTCTTTCATAAATGAGATCAGAGCCTGCTTATCATTTGAAAGTGCTTTAACCTTTAAAGCCAAATTTTTTGAGGCATTTTGCCATGTTTTAGCAAAATTTATGCCCTCGTCAGCGCGGGACTTGAGGTCAGTTTGGAGTCGGGTTGACAAATTTTCGATTGAAGCAAAACCTTTTGCCAATTCCTCGGCAACCACATCTCCTTTTTGCATATCCACAAGCCGAATTTGTTCTAAACCATCAGCCAATGAATCATGAGTATTTTTACCTAAGCAGACCTTCTTTAGAGCAGCTGGGTTCTCAATGAGCCCTAAAACTTTAGCTGCATTTCCGCTAATCAATGGCATATTAAAAATCTGAACAGCAATGTCTGGTTCGACATGTTTCAAAATTTCACTGACAACAGTTTCTTTCTTATCAGGCGAAAACTTGTCTTGAATTTCCATGACCCTATGTTCCATTTCGGTAAACGTATCGGAAGATTTGAAGTTTTTGCCTGTTTTGATAATGCTATCCACTTCCTCTTGGGAAAGAGGAAAAGCAGGGATCTCTGGTTTGAGTAAAGCGGCCAAAGGCCCTTGAGGGGAAGTTCCTGAGGGAAGAGCTTGCTTGATTTGCTGGATAATGGAGGCGGCTTCAGCGGCATTATGTTGTTTGATCTGTGCGATCCCTTGGGCGACTTCGGCATGAAGTGTTTTATCGGCCAACACTTTTTTTAACGCTTCGGAATTTTGTGCAATTCCTGCGACCTTGGCGGCTTTTTCAGCTGCGGGATTGGCTAAAAAGTCCCCATGAAATAGTTGCGACGCAACTGCTGGATCCACACGCTTAAAAATCTCGGTAATTAAAGCATCTTTAAGCTCTGGAGGATGTGCAGTCAACATTTCAATGACTTTATCACGCATCACTTGTATGTCTTCCCCAGCTTTCATTTCTTTCACTTTTGCGACAAATTGAGCAGCTTTCTCAGGAGAAAGGGAGAAAAGCGTAAATTTTAGCTTGGCTAAACTTTGCTGATAGGCAACGCTTTTTTTAGGATGCATTTTTTGAATCAATGCGATCAAGAAATCGCATGTGGCATTAAACTCTAGTTGTTTTGTTTTTTCAGAAAGGTTGCCGCGCGATTTCTCTAATTTTTGAATTGTTCCTGGCAGGCTGATACCGCACATTTTACGAAATAAAAAACGTGTGACAATCCACTTATTACAAAGCTTTCCTAGAAAGTGCTTCGCCGAGATATGCCCATCTTTGTGAATCCAATGTGTTTTTATATACTGATCTTTTTCAGTGTCAGTTAATTTAGTAAATTGATCTTGAATGGATTTTTGAGAAATATCTACGCTCATTAATAAGCCTTGTAATAGAAATAATAATAACAATAATTATACCAATAAACCATTTGTATGTAAATGCGATAATCCTAGTCTTTGTACAAGTTTAAGCACGAGCTCGTGCCTCGCTCCAACTTGAAAAAGCAATCAATTCAAAATACCCTTTGTGCCATCAATAAATGCTCAATCTGTGTCTTTTAGATTTCTAGTGAAATTTATATCTCATTAGTATTCATGTAGTTAGGTAGCTATATATAAATGACTCGGAAGAGCCGATATTTTCCTAACAAGATATTTTTATACTTGTCTCTTTTCCTTTCAGCCTTTGTCATATAGATAGAACCAAGGAGAGTTTTATGAATAAAGAAACAGTAAAAATTAGTGAGGTTTGGAACTGTTTTTGGAATTTTGGGTGATTTGCTCTTTGAGCTTGGTTATTTCATCGCTAAGTTTACTAATTGCCTCCAAAGCCTTTTTAAGGAGCTCTCTCGTCTGATCAATCTCGGCCTTGGTCTGGTGAAGTTCTAACTCAAGTTCAGCGTACGTAGGTTTCATACGGCAAAATACTAAAAATTTGATTGATAGATTGGTAGAGATTTTTGCATGCCAGCTAATTTCCTCCCCCGACGAAGGAAGGGGGTGAACATTTACTTAATATGGGATGGCGCTTTCCTTTTGGTTGACTAACAGAGAACTCCTTGAAAGGGTATTTCAAGCATTTTCTAATATTGGCAATCAAAATTCAAGAAGTCGTTTTAATGATTAGTCACCTGGGATAAAATCAATTTATATTGATCAAAATGCAGATTTTGTGCAAAAATAAGGAAAAGAATCTGATGAAAGGGGGGTGACATGCTTGTGTCTTTTAGCGTAAAGAACTTTATGTCCATAAAAGACAAACAGACTTTTTCTTTCGTCGCAAGTTCTGATAAAAGCCTATTAGAGTCTAACACATTTGAGTTCGGGAGCGGAAAAAACAATAGGCTATTGAATTCCAGTGTCATTTATGGAGCAAATGCTTCGGGGAAAACAAATCTAATTCGTGCATTTTACTTTTTTCAAGATTTTGTTAGAAAATCAGCAACAGTCCTTCAAGAAGGACAGTCAATTTTCTCTTTTAAACCTTTTAAATTTTCTAAAGAATCTCTTTCCTCTCCTGGTGAATTTGAAATCGTCTTTATCTACGAAGGGATTCGCTATTGCTACGGCTTTGCATTAACTGAAACAAGAGTAACTCATGAATGGTTGACTGCTTATCCAAAAGGCAAGCCCCAAAAATGGTTTGAGAGATTTTTTGAAACTCAAACTCAAGAATATACATGGAAAATTGGGGAGAATTTTAAAGGAGAACATTCATCTTGGCGCGCTTTGACTCGCCCAAATGCTTTATTTCTTTCTACAGCAGTTCAATTCAATAGCAAACAACTTCAACCTGTTTTTCATTGGATTGATAGAAATCTAATCGTAATTTTTCCTGGGATAGATTTTAACGGCTTGCTTACTCTTAACATGTTTGAGGATGAGCAAACCAGAACTCGTTTGTTGAACTTTATGCAGATCGCTGACCTCGGGATAGAAGATTTTCAAGTGAAAAAAGAAGAAACAAATATAGGCCTTCAAACCTCTACACGTGTTTACAGAATTTCAGCGTTGCATAGGATTGGAGGATCTACAGAATTAATTTCACTAGATTTTGATCAAGAATCGCTTGGCACACAAAAACTATTTTGGCTTGCTGGAGGTTGGATAAAGGCATTACAAGAAGGAGCTGTTCTACTTTACGATGAACTTAGTAGCAGCTTTCACCCTCATATTTCACGTTTTCTAATAAATCAGTTTCATACACCTCATATTAATAAGAAAAATGCTCAATTAATTATTTCTACTCATGATACTACCCTGCTTGATGAGAGTATTTTTAGAAGAGACCAGGTTTGGTTTACAAAGAAAAGCCATGAAGAACAGTCTACTGAACTCTATTCATTATTGGAATACAGTCCACGCAAAGGGGAAGCCATTGAAAAGGGCTATCTCAAAGGTCGTTATGGAGCTCTACCTTTCATTGGTATCCCGGAGTTGTAATAAATGGAAAAAAGAAAAAAAGGAAATAAAAAAGGCCATAAAACGACTCTAATAGTTTGTGAGGGATATACCGAAGAAAATATGGCTATAAGGGAGAAAAATCGTCGGAAAATCAATGCTGTGACAATTCTCAACATGAAGGGAGCCAGCCCAATTGAAATTATTGACACAGCAAAAAGAAAGTTTTTTGAAGACGGTGGCTATGATAAAGTTTTCTGTATTTTTGATAGAGACAAGCATGGATCTTTTACAAAGGCTCTCCAAGAAATACAAAACTTAGCAGGCCAAAAAAGAAAAAAGATCGAATACCGATTATCGCTATTGTTTCGAACCCATGTATTGAAATTTGGATTATGTGTCATTTTGAATTGCCACAAAATACGTACTGTGGAGCTGCCAAAAATGTAAAATCAGCTTTGAAAAAATATCTTCCAGGTTATGATGAAAATGATTCAGCAGTTTTTCGAATAATTGAAATTAATCAAAAACAGGCTATTAAAAACGCCAAAATGCTGTCAAAACTAAATAACGATCCTTTACAAAAACCATTTACTGATGTGCATAGATTTTTAGAATTGTTATAACTTGTAATACTGAGATTAGTGTTTGGAATAGTAAACTAAATACGAATCTTCTGGAACAACATAGCCGCGTGTTCTGCGGCCATTGTCAGGTAAAATTAGGAGGACGTCCGCGTTGACTTCTGAAAAGTCAAATGAATGTATGATCTTAGGATCGGAGACAATTCGAGCAGATTTATGTCTTTTATGGATTCCTAATCTGCATTCAAGCTGCTTCAAGCGTTTTTGAACAGATGACTTCGTAGATTTTGTTTCTCTAAAGTGGACAGTCGCTTTTCAATTTCGTTAAGCTCTAAAGCTTTGATATGAGTATCAACTATGCGAGCAATTGATTCACCCTCAAGTGGAGAAATTAAGCCTGATCCTACAGCGAAAGTAACGCATTCCATAGCCTTAAGTAAATCGCTACTGCTGCTCATTTTCGGCAGATCAATCTGGACAGGCTTGTCTTTCATTGGCGGTAGGATCCTATCAACCCGAGTTTTGGGTTTTTTAGGTTGCCATTAACAATCTAGCCTCATGCTTAGAGAGTTTCAATGAAGGCTTTTTTGGTTGATGGCACTATGCTGCAATACCTCCAAGCATATTTACCGGCGATTGTATATCTACCACTTTTAGCTTTGGAAACTTCTTAGCTTAGATAAGTCGTATCGACGATGTCCTTTTGGAGTTCGTTCGACTTCAATTTTTCCAAGGCGTTCCCATCGTCTAAGCGTTTCTTGGACAACGCCAAATTCTTTCGCAGCTGTTCCAATATTTACTTTCATAGGATGAATTCTATACATTT